>NZ_JBEGHU010000057.1:0-456 GCF_040676415.1 Sphingobium sp. LSP13-1-1.1
CGCAGGCCAGCACCATATTGTTGGTGAGCTTGAGCAGCGAGGCGGTGGCGGGATCGGACCCGGCGGCGAAAGTCCGCCTGCCGATGGCGTCGAACAGCGGTTGCGCGTGCGCGACGGCGTCGGCGGGTCCCGCCGCGATGATGCCGAGCTGCCCGGCCGCCACGGCGGTAGGCCGGCCCAGCACGGGCGCTGCGACGAGCATCTGGCCGGCCTTCGCATGCGCGGCGGTCAGGTTGCGGATCGTGTCGCTGCGGTGGGTTCCCATCGCGATGTGCAGGCCGCCGGGCGGCAGGCTCTCGATCAGGCCGCCGGGGCCCTGGGCGACCTGCGCCAGGGCTTCGTCATTGGCGAGCATGGTGATGACAGGCGCGCCAAGCGCGGCGGCCTGCGCGATCGAATCGGCCTGCGTCGCACCCAGGTCAAGCAGTTCGCGCAGCCGATCCGGCGTGCGGTTCC
>NZ_JBEGHU010000058.1:0-439 GCF_040676415.1 Sphingobium sp. LSP13-1-1.1
TCGGCAATTATATACTTTACTTAGCAGCGTGATTGAGCCATACCATTTGTATGGCAACGAACATCACAGACCCGATCTTTCACGATGAAGCCAAGGCGCTGGCTCATATTGAGGCTTCGCGCTGGAGCGGTGAACCCAATTGCCCGCACTGTGGTTCGCCCCGTGTTCGCCGGATGGAAGGTAAAACGCAGGCTGGCATGTTCCTGTGCAACGATTGCCGCGACAAATTCACCGTCCGCACCGGCACCGTTATGGAGCGTTCGCACGTTCCCTTGCACAAGTGGCTACTAGCCACACACCTTATGGCGGCCTCGAAGAAGGGCATGAGCGCCAAGCAGATGGAGCGCATGCTGGGCGTCACCTATAAGACAGCTTGGTTCCTCTGCCATCGCATCCGCGAAGCTATGGATGGCGCAGCCCCTACGGGTCCGCTGGGAGG
>NZ_JBEGHU010000059.1:0-439 GCF_040676415.1 Sphingobium sp. LSP13-1-1.1
GGCGAACCACCCGCTGCACGACCTTCGAAAAGCGCGCTCTCACCTCGGTCAGCGTTGGTAAGCCCTTCTCCGAAAGCTCGCTGTTGCACTTCGCCACATCGGGAGCAGCCCAATCATCCGTGTATTCCACAATATCCCCTATTGCCATGCCGAGGCCACTTCTTGCCTTGGCAGGGGACTTTGCCGCCATCAGATCAAGCACGGCGATTGGGTGGATTTCAGGATTTAGCAGTTCAGCAGCGAAAACCTTCGGCACCATATGGCCCAACCAAGATCGCATGCATTCATATTCGGTAGCTTCAATCCGCATAAATCCCACGCTGACAACATTGAGGAGCCAAGACAACAGGCAGCTATTACGGTGCCACATATGGAAATCGGCCAGTCCGCTGTCCACCCGCATCGTCATTCCAGCCCTGCGAATCGCCTCGCGTCACCG
>NZ_JBEGHU010000060.1:0-439 GCF_040676415.1 Sphingobium sp. LSP13-1-1.1
GTTCGACGCCATCGGCAGGCGGACTTTCGCCGCCGGGTCCGATCCCGCCACCGCCTCGCTGCTCAAGCTCACCAACAATATGGTGCTGGCCTGCGCGATCGAGGTCATGGGCGAGGCGTTCAGCCTGATCGAGAAGTCCGGGGCCGATCCCGAAGCGATGCGCGATATCCTGATCGAGGGTCTGTTTTCCGGTCCGGCCTATAGTGGCTATTCGCGCGCGATCCTGGATCGCAGCTGGGATAATGTCGGCTTCACCGCAACCCTTGCCCTCAAGGATGTCGATCTCGCCCTCGCCACGGGTGCTGCCAATGGCGTTCCCCTGCCCAGCGCCGAGGTCTGCCGCGAGCGACTGGTGCGCGCGATCGCCGATGGCGATGCCGAGCGGGACTGGATCGTCATGGCCCTCGCCCAGGCCCGCGCCAGCGGACTTGCCTGATTT
>NZ_JBEGHU010000061.1:0-433 GCF_040676415.1 Sphingobium sp. LSP13-1-1.1
TATCCCAACCACCGCGCACCTGCCTGAGCGCGCGCATGCTGACTCCCAAACAGGATATGAGGACGCCGGTCACAGTGCTGACCGGCTTTCTCGGCAGCGGAAAGACCACATTGCTCAATCGCGCCCTGCGCGATCCGGCGATGACGCGCACCGCCGTGATCATAAACGAGTTTGGAGAGATCGGGATCGATCACGCCCTCACCACGGCGAGCGACGATACGATCATGGTGCTGGAAAATGGCTGCCTGTGCTGCACGGTCTTTGGCGACCTCATCCAGACCCTCAACCGGCTCTATCATGCCCGTGAGGCCGGCGAGGTCGATTTCAACCATGTCGTCATCGAAACCTCCGGCCTGGCCGAGGCGGGCCCCATCCTCCAGGCTTTCCTGTCCGAACCCACGCTTGAGGGGCTCTTCCGGATGGGCGCGGTCGT
>NZ_JBEGHU010000062.1:0-404 GCF_040676415.1 Sphingobium sp. LSP13-1-1.1
TGGCTCAAGCCCCGGAAGAGTAGGGCGTCGCCAGGCATTACAGCTCGCGCTTCAATACCCATCCACAATATTTGCTTCACGCAAGAATGCCCGCCCGCAACGGCGGGCTTTCTTGCGTCTGATACCCTATCTCCCGACAAACCAATGCCCCAACATAAACCGCCTGATGGTATCGCTCCGGTGAGTGCCACCTTGCGGTGATTGGCTGTGACCTGCCCCCCGCTGGTCCCGCGGTCATACGTAAGCGGATCTACAGATGGCGGCGGCAGATGGGACATGAACCGCCCCGGGATTGCCGGAGGCCATTTGGCTTAAATTATGCTGCCATGGGTGTGTCGTCCAGCATGGCGTAGTAGAGCTCCTCGGCTTCGGCAGGCGGGATGTTGCCGATGGGTGCGAGCAAG
>NZ_JBEGHU010000063.1:0-399 GCF_040676415.1 Sphingobium sp. LSP13-1-1.1
ATCCCGGCGCAACTGGTGCCGGCGGAATGAGCCTCTTCCTCCACCGGCTGCGTCAGATGGCGCGCATGATGGTCGGGGTGCCCGATTATGACGCCTATTTGCGGCATATGGCCAGCCATCATCCCGACCATCCAGCCATGGACCGAAACGCCTTTTTCCGTGAACGACAAGACGCGCGCTACGAGGGGGCAAGTGGCGGCAAGTTCTGCTGAAAAGGATGAAAGTTCATGCGTAATAAACTGACGGCGTTCATCCTGACAGGCATGGTTCTGGGGGTGATCGTGGGCTTTGCCACCAATATCTGGGTGGGTGGCGACAAGACGCTGGCGAAGGATGTGGCGGGCTATTACCACCTGCTGGCCGACATCTTCCTGCATCTGATCAAGATGATCATTGCGC
>NZ_JBEGHU010000064.1:0-395 GCF_040676415.1 Sphingobium sp. LSP13-1-1.1
TGTGCCCATTGGCGCAAATCGATGGACATGATGCGCCAAGGTTGATTGACGAGGCTGTTCCAGGCGAAGCAGCAGTGGTCGACGATGTCATCGTAGGATTTGAAGATGCGGTTGGACAGCCAGTTGTCACGCATGAACTGCCATACATTCTCGACCGGGCTCAGCTCGGGGCAGCGTGGCGGCAACGGCACAAGGGTGATGTTGTCGGGCACGATCAGTTCAGCCGAACCATGCCATCCCGCCTGATCGAGCAACAGGACAGCGTGTGCGCCCGGCGCGACGTTGAAGGCGATTTCTTCCAGATGCATCGTCATGCCTCGCTGTTACAGCGAGGCATGACGATGCCGGCGCCCTTTCCTTCGGCGGGGCAGATCGCGCCGAAGATCCATGCCGAG
>NZ_JBEGHU010000065.1:0-384 GCF_040676415.1 Sphingobium sp. LSP13-1-1.1
TCAAGCGGGGTGCTTCGCAAAATGCGATCATGGCCGTGGATTGGGAGAATCGGGTCGATTTCGACCGGCTTCGCAAATATCGGTTCAAGCGCGTTCAGGACCAGCTGAAGACGTCGAACATGGGCGCGGTGCTGTTGTTCGACATGAACAACATCCGCTATACGACTGCGGCGCACATCGGCAATTGGGCGCGCGACAAATATTTTCGCTGTGCGCTCATCATGCGCGATCGCGAACCGATCATGTGGGACATCGGTTCGGCCGCCAAGCAGCATCAGAAGCATAATCCCTGGATCAGCCCCGAAAATTGGCGCCCGGTGGTATCAAGCTGGCGCGGCTCGATCATGGAAGAGGTTGGCGTTGAGAAGGCGAACGCGAAGCGGA
>NZ_JBEGHU010000066.1:0-383 GCF_040676415.1 Sphingobium sp. LSP13-1-1.1
TCGGCCGCCAAGCAGCATCAGAAGCATAATCCCTGGATCAGCCCCGAAAATTGGCGCCCGGTGGTATCAAGCTGGCGCGGCTCGATCATGGAAGAGGTTGGCGTTGAGAAGGCGAACGCGAAGCGGATCGCGGACGTGCTGCGCGATGCTGGCCTCATCAACGAGCCGCTGGGCATAGATGTCGTTGAAATTCCGGTGCTCCGGGCGCTGGAGGCCGAAGGGGTCACGATCGTCAATGCAGAAGGGCTGATGCAACGCGCCCGCGTCATCAAGTCGATCGACGAGGTCTCGTTGCTGGAGACCGCCGCGTGCCTGGTCGATTCCGCCTATGACGAGTTGTTCCGCGTGCTGCGTCCGGGCGTCAAGGAAAGCGAGGCCGTCGC
>NZ_JBEGHU010000067.1:0-167553 GCF_040676415.1 Sphingobium sp. LSP13-1-1.1
GATCGCTTCCATCGCCACCTTCGCCTTGAACTCGGCGCTGTAGCGCTTTCTCGTCGTCTTCATTCCCGTCCATTCCTTCAGGTCGGGATGAGCTTATCACCCTGTCCGAATTGCCGACACCACCTCAGACCTTAAGGCGATGGTCGACGACAATTCATCCGATTTGCATCTTGCTGTTCCCGACATTCTAGCGCCGGATGCCAGCTTAGAAATTGGATACTTCGGAACCGGTTTGTCGCCGGGTCAAAAGACCACCTACGGCGAACTCGCCATCGAGGATTATGTTACTGAACTCCAGAAAGGTGATTTTGATCAGATCACTGACATGACAACGCTGAAAAGCAGTCATGAGATAAGGATCATGTTGGATGGCGAGGGTGACCGCAGCCACAAGCGCAAGCTATACACATGTTTCGTGCATGAGGTTGAATTGCGCAATGAAATATATGTTCTGTTCGACGGGCAGTGGTTCCGGGTCAGCCCAGATTACCACAAAGAGATTGAAGATGCCTACGCTGCTCTGTTGAAGCCCGCATTTCGTGTAATGACGGCCGCCCCAAATGAGCGTGCCTTGATCGCAGAACTTGAACAGGTGCCGGAACTAATCTCTATGGACCAGACCAAGGTTTCGCCAAAGGGTGCGACCAATGCTTCTCTTGAACCTTGTGATTTCTTATCGAAAACTAAACAACTCATTCACCTCAAGGATGGACATTCTTCGGCTCCTTTGAGCCATCTTTGGAACCAAGGGCTGGTGTCGGCGGAGGCATTTGTGTCTGACGAGGTGTATCGTAAGGGGTTCAGAACAGCGACACAGAAGCGCGAAAGGAAGTTTAGCAAGCAGGGGTTTGCCGCGCTGCTACCCGATGGTCGGACCAAGCCAGTTCCCGGTGACTACACAGTTGTCTTTGGCGTGATGCGACGCCCCTATGCGGCGAGCGGGCGCGTTGGGCTGCCGTTCTTCAGCAAGGTCGCCCTTCGTGCTGCCGCAGAGCGGATCAGTCGGATGGGCTTCCCAGTGGAGCTTCATCTGATCCAGAAGCAATGAAGATGCCGGACCAAGAGTTCCCGCACGGCCTTGCCCCACTGAGGCGATCTCTCGACGATCTCTCGACGATCTCAAGCTGTCTCATACGATCCCGGATCATTCCAGTGAAGCATTGTCCCGCATAGTCTAACAAGTCATTGATACCGAAGCCGTTGCTGCCGGGTGTGGATAACGAACAGCCTCAGCCGGATTAATATGGCTTCCACGTGTCTACCAGATCGTCGTGATGGATCAGGATCACATCGTTCACATCCGCGAGGGCCCTCGCGGCCTTAGTGTAGCCATTTGTGGCAATGACCAGAGCATAAGCCGCGTCATAAAACCGCAAAGCCCCTACGATTTCCTGTATGGCTTTGTTACCTACTGCCTTAGCATATCGCTTGCACTGAACGACCATCACGTCATCTTCTTTGGTCGCAATGATGTCCGCGCCCTGATCGCCCGCCGATTTTGTGACTTCTGCTTTCCATCCCAACTGGCGGAGGCGTTCGGCGCAAAAATGCTCATAATCTATCGGGGCGATGTCGGGGTCGAAGTTGCTGGCAAAACTTTGGCGTTGGCGTTCGAACGCCGAATAAACCTTCGGATCGAGAACCTTTTCGTTGAAGTGTGACTGGAGATTTTCCCAGCCGCTTTTGGCGGGAAGCGAAGGAATGATCACATTGTTGAAAAAGTGCGCACGCTCCTTATCCCATGCTTTTGTTTCAACAAGACCATAATCATCTGTTCGAACAAGCTGACGATACCGACGAACGAGTGCGGAAAGATGTTCTTCAACTAACCTTCCTCCTTCTGTTTCGATGACGGCTATCATCTGCTTGTTATTATTGTGTATCATTACGATTGCGATCACCGATATTGCGATGATCAGGAAAATGCCGAATGTTAGTGCATTGAAGAAGCCCATTCCAGCGGATGAACCTAACAATACCACGAGCACTAAAAATCCAACTATGAACTGCATCAATCCCCCCGCACAATTCACTGCAAATCCCGTTGCCTTGATCTATTATCTTTCTGCGGCTTCTTCGCTTACTAATTCCAGAGCTTCAAATCGAAATTTGATCATGTCGTTTAACATTTGCTTGCTAAGGCGGGGGCAACTGTAAGCTCCGCCGCTAATCCACGACGAAGTAGCCGTGAAGCCGTAGTCGACGGCCATGCTGGCCATCTCATCATGCGGAGCAAGATACCAACGGCCGTTGTTGTGAAAAGCGATCCAGATGTCACGATTGAGATATTTTTTCTCGATGGTCCACCGGCCTTTCAACTGCACCTTTCGAACGTCGCCGGTGCGTTCGTTGTAGAGGATGAAGTCGACCCCGCCGTCATAGACGGGAAGAAAGGCATTGAAACCCATGGACAAGGCGAGGCTCACCAGTGAATTTCGATTGATGACCTCTCGGACCTGCGATTTGTAGCGGTTCATGCTGGGTAAAATGGCACAAGTTAGCTTGAGCCGCCAAGTCCTTAAACGCGAAGATAATTCAGCCCGATCAAGCTCATCGAGGCATCCTGAATTTAGGCCGTCAGGGTAATCAATCAGCATCCGACGGGATGAGGCGTTCATCAGAGTATTATCGCCATAATACACTTCGGGCTGGCCTGCACTGCACCAGCGGGTAGACCTTCATTGAACGGAATGACGGGAGACAGACATGTTCGTTGGCTACGCGCGATCAAGCACATGTGAGCAGATTGCGGGACTAGAGGCGCAAGAGCGGCAGCTTCTTGCAACGGGTTGCACCAAGGTCATAACGGAGGCCGCGTCGTCGGTCGCCGTCCGGCCGCAACTGGATGTGGCACTAGATTTTGTCCGCGAGGGCGACGTGTTCGTGGTGACGCGGCTCGACCGGCTGGCCCGGTCCACTACTGATCTTTTGAGCATCGTCGGCAAACTGGAGGCTAAGGGGGTTGGTTTAAGAATTTTGGACTTCGGAGGCAGTGTCATGGATACAAAGTCTCCCAGTGGTAGGCTGCTCCTGACTATGTTCGCTGCCGTCGCGGAGTTCGAGAGGCTGGTCATGCTATCCCGGCAGAAGGACGGCATCGCAAAGGCGAAGGCGGCTGGGAAATATCGTGGCAGAGCGCCGACCGCCCGCGCCAAAGCGCAGCAGGTGCGTGCCATGAAAGACGCCGGAGCAGGCGCGTCTGAAATCGCTGCCGCGCTCGGCATTGGCCGCGCCTCCGTCTATCGGGTGCTTGCCGAGGCGGCGGCATGAAGTCGGCTCAGGAACGCTTTGCAGACCTGACTGCTTTATTAGAAGACCTTCACGGGCTGGCGGTGGAAGGGCGGCAGCCCGATCTTAGCGAAGATATTTCCAAGGCGCTGTGCGCTCACCTTGCGACAGGACTGACACGAGGGAAGCGTCAAATCGCCTCCATCCAGCGATTGCCGTGGAGGACCACATGACCGTGCATCGCGGGTGGTGCCGCTCTTGGTATAACGGGTGGTCCCCGGAGGAACGACAAGCGACCATCCCAATCCAACGGGCCGCATTTCGGCAAGGCTTGATCGCGCGCCCGACGTACTGCTCGATATGCGGATTTGACCGGCCGCCATCGCCCGGCGCGATTACATTGCACCTCGAAAACTACGCAGTTGCGCTCGAAGGCTATGGATGCTGCCGCCGATGTCATGGTGCAATCCACGCCCGGTTCGTCCGCCCTGAGCGTTGGTTGCGGCTGTTGGATCGTCTAGGGCATCAAGGATGGGCGACATGGCTAACCCTGTCCCCGCAATCGCAATGGCAGCCGTTCGCTTTTACGTATCCGGACGGTCTACCGATGGCGTGATTTCGGTTTCGTCGTGCGTTGGGATTGCTGATCGCCCTGTTAACGCGCATCAAGACAACGGGGCAGAGGAACGCTATGGGCCGCCAAAACGTGCTTTAACCTAGGCGATGCTCATTTCGCCGCGTCTGGGGCTGACAGTGTTCACTCGGAGGTTTGATGGGTCGTCCTCGAAAGGTAAGCGGTGCCACAAAGATAGCAAATGCGGAGGAGTTGTTCCGCCAATCGGTAGCGGAGGGCAAGCCCGATTACGGATATGTCGCGCTGGCTATCGGTGACCGTCCCTTCGATCCGCCAGCTTGGGCCATCCTTGAATGTATAGAGCTGCGAGGGGATACCAGCAGGGCGGCAATGAGGGGGCACGATAGGCCAGCCTCCAAACACGCGATGCGAAATATATTGGACGAAATCGTCAGATTTTATTTTGCTGCTGAGCTGAACCACGAGAAGATTACCGGCGTCTCAGCATGGAGAGACGATGTGGAGGCGGACTTGCGCTATAAAGCGCCTCCGCTTCGCCAAGCCATCATCGCGGCATGTCGCAGCTTGGGGACGCGCGAACGGCAAATAGGCAGCGGGGAAGATTGGTTCAGAGACATTCGGGAGGCTTGGGGTTGGGAACAGCAGCATGATGCATTGGTGCCCCGTCATGCGGGTTCCGGAGATTTCAGCGCGACGGAAACCTATCATGAACTGATCGGGTGGAAGGTTACGCGCAGGATTGCTCGCGTGCTGGAGGAATTGCAAGAAGCGGCAGGAGGAGCACCTGCCGATATAGGAAGGGCGCTCTGGATCGCTGATCAACTGTGCGATTAGCAGTCCATGATTTTTATACCCCCCAATGGCTCATGGGTTTGCGCCCGGAAATCCGGGAAATGCCTCTCACCTTCAAACGGAGGCATCGAAGGACATGACAGGCCAAACTCAACTCACCGGAAACCTGCTGACTAGGGTCGAGGTCGCCGAACTTCTCAACGTCACACCGCGCACCTTATATCGGTGGGAGTTGTCCCGCACCGGGCCGCCCAGCATAAAGGTTGGAAGAGCCGCATTTTACCGGCGTGAGGCGCTGAACGCATGGCTGCTGAGCTTGGAAGGCGCTGGTTCCCTTGCAACTGTTGCAAGGAAGCAGTCATGACGCTCCAGCAACAACGCAGATTTGCGCGGCGGCTGCTAAACAAAATTGGCCATCGCAGCCAAGTGCGTGGCAACGCGATAACGGCTGAGCTGCGAGCGCGGGAAATTGAACGGTTCTTGGCGGCGCACCCGGTTCAATCTGCGGCTCTGTATGATATTTGGGCGGACGAATATGGTGCGGTGCAGGCAGAGGAGTGGCGGTCAGCTCGACAGCGCGGCCTGATCTACAATTATGACTACCGCCGCCTGCGAGCGCGCCCGGTGGAGTGGTATCCGAAGCGGCGCGGCACCTCCGGCTTCCGCAAGATATGCATGTTCGGCAGCGAAGAGAAGATGTGGCATCGGCTAGCCCGTGACCTCATCCGTGCCCAGCATCAGCCGAGAGAACATATAGGCGATTGGCGCGGCCGGGGCCGCGACGACCAGATGAAGAAGCTGATCGCCGCCATTAAGTCACCATGGCAAGCCGTGGTGGTCGCAGACATTCGCCGCGCTTTTGAGCATGTGAATGTCGATGCGATTTATGATCTTCCCTACCTGCCCGAACCCTTGATCCGTAGGGCCATCGACCATCGGACCCATAGGTTCGTGTGCAGGGAGCGAAGCCACCGGCAGGGGGATATTGCTCTACCTGACGATGTGGATACGATTGGAATGGTCCCGTCCGGTCTGATGGAAGGGTCGCCTGCGTCGAACGCGATATTTTCAGTGCTTATGGATGATCTGCCGGA
This sequence comes from Sphingobium sp. LSP13-1-1.1, assembly GCF_040676415.1. NCBI lineage: Bacteria > Pseudomonadati > Pseudomonadota > Alphaproteobacteria > Sphingomonadales > Sphingobiaceae > Sphingobium > Sphingobium sp. LSP13-1-1.1. Next base: position 5,710 of record NZ_JBEGHU010000067.1, read on the forward strand.
TCACTTGGATGAAACCATACAGGCTTTTGTCTATTGTGATAACATCATTCTGCTCGCACCGGATAAATCGCAGGCCCGGCGGGCAAAAACATCCTTGGCCGTGTATCTATCCGGTCATCGAGCGGGACCATTTACAATCACAGCCAACGCTCCCGTTTTAGTGACCGAGGGCTTTGAGCATCTCGGATATAGCCTGCGTTTGAAAACCAAGGTTGAAGTCGGGCTGTCCTTGCAGAACTGGATCGAGTTGACGCGCAAGGTGGAGGGGGCGACTAGCCGGGAGGCCATAGAAACTTGGCTTGCGACGTCGTTCTCCCTTCTTGCAGGGGTGCCGCTGGAAGCCATCCGACAAAATCTAGCGGCATAGTCTGATGTCGGGCTGTTCTTCGGCGCGGAATTGGATGCCGCGCCGGAGGAGGGCTTCGACAATGGTTGAGATCGTCGTATATTTCGGCACAGCCAATGGCGAGAAGCCTGCGGATTTTGGTATGCCATCCTCTACCGTCACCTTGCACGATCCCGGTCATATCCCAAGGACAGGCGACAAAATCCGGCTTCGAGGGTCGAGAGTGTCGTGCCCCCGGCTTGGGGTAGTTGAAGAGGTGATATGGACGGCTGACGCAGTTCCCTGTCCCCGTGAGTTCCTTATCGGCGGAGAGGGCGATCAAGGCGTCCCCGTCACTTTCTGTCGGCGAGTTGAGGTGCGTTGCCGGGCGCTGCCTAGCTGACGCGAGCCGCAGGCGGCTGTGAACTTCGCAGCTATTTAGGGTTCGCCGTTAGTCCGGCCTGCTCTGGCCGGAAATCTGGATCGAGTAAATGATGGGCGGGGGTTTTCAACGCCTGTGCGATACGTTGCACGACCTCCAGAGTTGGATTGCGAGCACCCCTTTCAACATCAGACATGTAGGAGCGCGCTATGCCGGAGACGTCAGCGAACGCCTCCTGCGATAGACCCGTTGCCTTCCGCGCCAGCTTCACGTTGCGGCCAAATGTCTGCGGTAGCTCCATCGGCCACTATCAGCAAATAGCAGTGTTCAAGCACCACCCGATATAAGTGACAAAAATGCTTTCTCTGCCTTTCTCAACTGGATAGGCATTGACCTACCGGACCCGACACGTGGGTCGAAAAGGGGACAATCAGAATGGGAAAGCGAAAGAGCGCAGTCGAAAACCTAAACCGCATTTCGGAGCGGCAGGCATGAGCGGCGTGGAGGGTAATCAGAAGAAGCGGCAGGCAGAAGCTCCGCGAGGGGTGGAATGGTGCACCGTTGTGGGAGGGGCCGCCTCGATCTTGTCGCTGGTCGTGCTTGGCGGTTTCGTGTCGGCGATCTGTTTCTTCGTCGCCGGAGGAATGGCTTGGTCTCGATCATTTCAGGAACGTAGAGCGCAGGGAAAGCCCACTGTGGGCAACAAGGCGCGGTTCCTACTCGGCGGCCTTATGGTTGTCTTGGCCGTCGTGATGCTCCCAAAGCCGGGCGAGAAAACCGCGCATGACAAGGCCGCTGTAGCTACCAAAGAAGCGCCTCTCTCAAGCTCCTCAGCATTGGAGCCATGCGAGGAGGCGATCACGCCTCAGCTATCTCACCCCAGCACGGCAGATTTTGACATCGGGGATACGTCCTTCACTGAGGACGAATACGGGGCGACCTTCACCATCGGGCTGACCGCGAAGAACAGCTTCAATCTGGAAACAAAGCTGCGTGCTTTGTGCCGGTTTGAGGGAGGCAAGCTGGTGAACGCCAAAGTAAGCGAAAACTAGCAGCTTCAAATGGTCTGCGCTGGGCGATTTCGGACGATCTACGTCCAGTGTAGATACTAGATATGAGTAGAGATAAGCGAGGGAGGATGAGAAGCAACTGGTTGATTTTGTTGAGAGTTGTGAGGTAATTCTTGCCCCGCATCTACCTCGCTCAACGGAGATTGTTTGAGCGTAACTTCATGGCCGCCCTTCGGTCCACCCATCAGTGTATATCGTGAAGATCGTAAGGAACTATTGCCCTTCCACGGTGGAGTTCCCAACGGGCGATCATGACTTCCGCACGGGAGGCGAAGGGCAGACGCAGGTGTCAATGTCTGTGACCGCGAAAAACGCTTTCAATTTGGAATTGAAGTTTAAGGTTCACTGCGCTTTCAACGGAGCCGAACTGGCCGATTTCGGGATGTCCGAAGCCCCGTGAAGAGAGTGTAGATCGTAGATATAAACGAGGGGGTTGGAGTATTAACCGATTGATTTCGTTGAAATCGTGGCCATGCTTCTTCCCCAGCTCTACTCACTTCAAATCAAAAATCTGCGCCCTTGCTATGTAACACAAGGCTGTTACACGAGGAGATGTAGCGAAGCTGAAAAATGGCGGATTTCTGTGGGTTTAGGGTCTAAAATGCCTTCCCCCCTCGGCTCCACCATTTCTCTTTGAAATCACTCGATTTTTCTGGGATTTGGGTATTCCGCCTTAAAATTGGGAACGATCCTGTCCGGCGAACGGCATCGGCCACTTTCTTGCTGCCGTTTCCCTCGGATCGAGAAACCCAGACGGCATTTAACCCGTAAGATGGCGTTTGATCGCGGCGCCGCTAGTTTGACGAGACCACCTAGCGCAATTCCCGGTCGGGATGGTTTGTTCAGCGCGGCGGCGTCCTCGGCAATGCGCTGTGGACGACTCGCGCCGGAAATGTCAGCCGCACGCGGGACTGCTCCGAAAGATAGGGGGCGACCACCATGGTTATCGAGTTAGGATCCCGCTCGATACGTGCAAGCCGGTCAAGAGCAGTGCGAATCTATCTGGGCTGACCCGAAGTTTTCGCCTCGCATGAGATTCAAGGCAGGCTCTAAATCATAGCACGATGTGCTTTTGGCGTGGCCAAGCGATTCATGCAACTATCATCACGACTCTATGGTGTTTCCACCGCCATGCCCAGGCTGCCGTCAGGCAATATGATCGAACGTTGGTTATCGCAGACATATTCAGAGATCTTGTACGAAAGGGGCTCCTTTTTGTACATGAACTTGAAATTATAATATTCTGAGAGATATTGGGGATCCTCAATCGACACTTCATCTATCAGAAATTTTTCGGCGTCCATGAATATCCTTTCCCTGACTATCATGTTCTTGGAATGGGGAATGTCCATGAACTTTACGTCTTCGCGGATTCCCGCCGTGGTGACCTCGAGAACATCGCCGTTCCATCGCGCCACCGAGTAGCCGAGATAACCCGGATCTATGCTGTCGATCGGCGGCAGGTCTTCATCGAGATAAATGCGCCGGGTTTGCGCCATGAATTCGGAGAGCACCGTGATCTGCTTGAGATCAGGATTTTGCAGAATTTGCAGTGCGTAGTGCGCCCACATGATCATGGGGGTTCCGTCGGGCCGGCAAAGGGCGCTATCGTCGGGCAGCGGATGGCCCGCGGCTTCCGCGGCGGCCCGCTTTTCCTGTAGCTGGTGCCATTGCGTCTTATATGGCTCTCTGAGCGGCGGTTCGCCCGGATCCCATTCCGGAGGGTTCGGTTGACCTGAAAAGGTTCCGGGCAATGGAGGATAGTGATTCCATACCCCGCTGATGTTTGGAATGCCCGCAATGGCAGGCATTGTCAGGGCACAGGCGACGAGCACGATCGCGGATCGCAGGATGCCAAGGCGAGGGGAAGAGCATTTCATCGGATTGCTCCCTTCATGGACGAATTTGGGGGAAGCGTCGACGCGCTGGCGCTCGATCCATAGGTGGCGCGTTCACCATGCGCTCATCGATTTGCCGCCCGGCAGCGTGACGGTCTTCAACATCCCGCCAGGCTTGCCGTTGCGTAGAGGATAGAAGGCGACGTCAATCCTGGTTCCGGGCGTCAGCGTGTTGTGCTTCCAGCCCTGATGCCCCATGAGATTGGGGCTGCTGCATTCGAGCGTATAGGTGGTGGAACCGGCAGTCCCGATGACGAAGACATGCGGATTGGTCCATTCGAAACGTGTCACGACCAAGCCCTTAAGTCTGGTCTCCGTCCTTTGGTCAAACATGGCGAAAGAATGATGGCCCAGGGCAGGGAGTGGGATGATGGCCGCTGCCAGAGACGCAGGCGCCATCCATTTTACAAGCGATTTCATATCCGTTCCTTGGTCGAGAGCAGGGACGGCGGCACCATCCCGTGACCCAGTGGAAATCAAAAATTCAGCTGATACTGCACGCCGATCTGGCGTGGGCGGCTGACCACGCCACGAGGCAGGCGCTGATCATTTTCATCCCGCCGATCGAATGACGAAGATGGCTGGTCCCCATAATTCAATCGCTTATCCAACAGATTCTTGACGTAGATCAGAATCTGCGAATGGCCGATATTCAGACCAAGATTGCCATTGACCATGTCGATCGGTTGCCGCGAGAGAAAGCCGCCCTCGCCATCGGGAACCTTGGTCGAGCTGGTGTAGCTATAGTCTGCGGCGACGAACAGGCTGACATCGTCATTGACCGGCGCTTCATAATATCCGGAAATGGTGCCGGTCCATTTCGGGACCAGGCCCAGGCGGCTATTCGGCGCCTGCGGCAGAACGCCCGGGTCCTTGAGGATTGCGTCGGTGTGACCGAGACCAAGCTGGATTGACAGAGGCACCCCGGCAAAGGGCTTGCCGGAAATTTCGATCTCCGCGCCGTTTATCCGAGCTTTGCCGGCGTTCGTGGTAAACGATATTCCGCAGATCGGGAGCAGGGTGGCCTGTTGTATGTCAGACCAGTCCATTCGAAATGCGGCGGCTGACGCGTTCAGCCTGCCGCCAGCCAAGCGGCTTTTGGCACCGACTTCATAGCTCCACAGTGTGTCGGACTTATACTGTCCAATATCGTCTACCGTGAGTCCCAGCCTGGCAAGATCATCCCCGCAGAAATCGGGCAGACGCGCCTGTCGGCCCCCAGAACGAAATCCCTTGGACACCGAGGCATAAATGTTGCCGCGGTCGCCGATCTCGTAGGAAAGCACGGCCTTCGGCACCAGGCCCGTCTCCGTGTTGTGCACCGCAGGATTTTCCGACATGCCCGTTTCACCATAGATAAATCCGGTGTCGGTGCTGGCGGCGGTGTTCTGGGTTACCCAATATTTTCGTAGCCCCAGCGTCATGGTGAGCCTGGGCGCCAACTCGTAATAGACTTCGCCAAAGAAGGCGGTGTCGATCTTGCGTGTATCTGCGCTGGCTGAGCTCAAATAGGGAGGAATCAAACCCGCGTCTTCCATTTCCTGAACGAAAATGCCCGGCGCAATCGAATAGGAGCGTTGATTCTGGTGGAAGAAGCCGACGATGCCGGAAAGATCCGGCAATATCGTGCCCTGGTCGAACGAAAGCCGCACTTCCTGCGTCAGGCGCCGCTCTTTGGAAAGGCTGGTGACATGGAAGGCCGGTCGCCCCAGATCGATGCCTTCATCCTGTTCGAAATATTGGTTCGTACCTTCCGTATTGTCTTCCAGTTCCCGGATCTTGCGCTTGAAATAGCTGCTCGACGATATCACCGAGAAGCCGTCACCTGCATAATTCAACACCAGCGACGCGATACCCCAGCGATCCTTTGAATATTCCTGCACATCGCGGTCGCGTTCCACCGTGTAGGACAGCGGTCTGTAAGCGGGAAGCGGTACGTAGCTGGCGGGAAAGCCGTGCAGCTTGCTGGTCTGCCCGATGCCGTTGATTGTCGCTTCCAAGTCCTCCGTCAGCTTTACGCGCAACGTAACGGAACCCGTATAGGTGTCGTTACGTCCCTGACCTTTTTTTGAAACGAGTTCGCCGGAGGCCGCGTCCGGAAACCGCCGCGTGATGAAGCCCGATTCCCGTGTATAGCCTAGCGCCACGTCCAGGGCGATCCGGTCCGGAACGAGGGCGGCGTTCACCATGGCGCTACCGTCGAAATCGAATCCGCCATTGCGGGTAGCGCCGCCCTGCACCTGCACAGCGCCGCTTGTTTCGTTAAGCGAGGCCCTTTTCGTGATGAATCGAAGCGTGCCACCCATGGAGCTGGCGCCGAACAGCGTTCCCTGTGGCCCCTTCAAGACTTCGATGCGTTCCAGATTCAACGTTTGGGGACTGACAGATGCCGGGACCGGCGTATCGTTGATGTAATAAGCAGTGGTGTCATTGCCGACCACGCCCCTGATCGTGGTTTGACGATCGCCGCTCCAGAGCAGGTTGCCGCCTTGCCCATATTGGAAGCTTAAATTGGGCACTTTGGTCGCATAGTCGGTGAACGTCTGAATATTCTGCTTTTCGAGGAAGTCGGAAGAATAAGCGGTGATGGAGGCAGGGACGTTGGTCAGCGCTTCGTCCCTGCGGCGGGCCGAGACGATGATTTCCGGGACGCTCACTGCCTCCTGATATTCGCCCTTCCTTTCACTGTTCTCCTGTGCATGCGCAGACTCAACGGGCAATGCCAGCGCCGAGCCGGCAAGAAGAAGGACTCCAAAAGGTAGCGACCCTGCGGCCCTGCCTGTGACGATGCCATATCCTGATGGCATCGTCCGAACTTTGGAATATTTCATGGTCCCTCTTTCCCCGTTTGCATGATGCTATTCGCGCCCGCTCGTTGCAGTGCGCAGCGTTTCCTATCAGCAACACATTCTGCAATTTGTGTAGTTTGTTATCGAAAAGTAAACAAAACAGACCAGTGTAACACTGTTCCGAAACGTTCAGATCCTGGCTGTAACGTTACCGGAAACCCGCGTCGGACTGCCGTTGGCTTGAAGGTTGCCCGCAGATTTCCGGTGGAGGGCAAGGAGGGTTGGCGTGATTGGAGGTTGTTACCCTGCGCAGTGCCCGTTTAACGGTTTCGCGACCCCTTTGTACTTCCGCCGGTGCAATGTTCCGTTACGTTGCGAGGCTCACCGGCTGTTTGGGCGGCTGGGTAAATTGAACCAAACCCGATCGGCCGATAGCCCCGGAAGGCAATCGATCAAGCGGCGATCGAACCATGCAGAGCAATTTGGCGCGGCCGCTCGTCGATCAAGGAGATATCCGTGAATGTCTAAAATCAGAATCCGTGCCGGTGTTCTTGGCGCCAGCCTTCTTGCACTCGGTCAACCTTTGGCGGCGCATCATTCCTTTTCGATGTTTGATCAGACCAGGACTTCCGAACTCAAGGGGGTGTCCGTCGCGCAATTTCAATGGGCAAACCCGCATGTATTCGTGGTCATTAAAAAGGATGAGACCACTTACACGCTGGAATGCGGCAGTCCGTCCAACATGTCAAAGACGGGCTGGAAGTTCAATTCGCTGAAACCGGGGGACAGGATCAACGTCAGCTTCTACCCGCTGCGCAATGGCAAGCCCGGCGGCGCACTGAAGGTCGCCACCCTGCCCAATGGGAGCAAACTGGATGCGTGGTGAACACCAGATGCCTCCCAAGGGGCAAGCCAAGCGAGGAAGAACGGAACAGCTGATGCGTTTAGGCCATCCAGGTGGGCTGACTTTCGCATTGACCGCCACGCTGACATGGGTATGCGGCGGCGTCGCACTTGCTGCGCCCATGCCCGCCAGGCCGGCGGCAGTCGCGAGCGTGAAGGCAGAGCCGGACATCTCAGGTGTCTGGGAACGGTATCCCGGCCCGTTTCTGGACGATGACGAAACAAAGCTGACGCCGCCGCCTGGCAAGGGCCCAGAGTTGAAAGAGCCCTATGCAAGCGAGTGGAGAGCCATTCGCAACAAGCGTCAAGCCGGGCTGACAGCGGGCACACCTCTGGTCGACGCCAGCACGCGTTGCCTTCCCGAGGGCACGCCTGGCATCATGGAGGGGATTTATCCTATCCAGATCCTGCAAAATCCGGGGCAGATCACCGTGCTGGCGGAGCTTTTCATGCAGACGCGCCGCATCTATCTCGATGCGCCTTTCCCCGCCCCCGACGATCTAGCACCGTCCTATTTCGGTTTCTCGTCTGGCCACTGGGAAGGGGACATGCTGGTCGTCGAAACGCGCGGCGTGCAGAAGGACCTCCAGTTCTACGATATTCCTCACAGCGATGCGATGACGATTACCGAGCGATATCGCCTGATCGCACCCGATATGCTGCGGCTGGATGTCTCCGTCGAGGATCCGGAATATCTCAAGACACCATATAGTTTCAGCTGGGAGTATAAGCGCAACCGCGCCTATCGAATTCCTGAATATGTGTGCGATCACCGGCTCGACGTGATCAACTCGGACGGCACCGTATCCATGGGTCTCAAATGAGCAGCCGAGGGCATGGCGTTTGATTTCGGTCGAAATCCGGGTAGCCTACCGAGGAACAGGCGAGCGCCAGACGAAATGGTGAATGACGATCGAAGATAGCTCAGTTTCCGAGGTAATGGCCCGCGCTTTGGCGGAAGAAGGTCGCCGGGTGCGGAGCTTTATCGCCTCGAACCGATCGGATACCTTGCTTCGGCTTTTCGATTTTCTGTTGCAGCAGTCCATCGGAGGGCGCCGGCCCAGAGAAGCGGAAATTGCCGAAGAGGTGTTTCAGGAGGGTTCGAGTGAACCGGGGCATCAGGGTTCCAGGGTCCGGGTCGGCGTCTATCGACTGCGCAAGAAACTGGACCTCTTCTATGTCGACAAACCCGGTGCACGCCTGACCATTCGGCAGGGTGAATATGGTCTTGTCCTCGAAACGCCCAGCATTGGGGGCGAGGAAGCCACACCGGTTGCCGAGTCATCGGGAGTGCCCCGCCAAGGTCTCGGTCTGATAGCGGCAGCCCTATCGCTATTATTGCTCATAAATGCCCTGCTGGCCCTGCTGTATTTCAGCCATGTCCTGGGCTCGGGTGATTCCCTTGGCCGTTCAGAACTTTGGCGCTCTTTTAGTGGAGAGAAAAATCCTCCATTAATCGTCATGGGCGACTATTTCATGTTTGTGAGAAAGCAGAAATCGGATAACTCCGATGAGGTTGTGCAGGATCTTTCGATAGAATCATCCGATACATTTTATGCGTATATCGCAAAAAATGTGGAGATGCGGAACATCTTTAATAATGAAGATCTCTATTCGGTAAGTTCAGATGTTTTGAGCCCGGTTAGCCATATTTCATCTTTTCTTGCAAATGTGTCGTCGCGGCCGGTTACAACATCCGAACTCAATCCCGATATGCTGAGGTCGTCCGGAATCATCTATCTCGGGGCGCTTGATGCAATTTCTCCTTTGCTGAGCAATCCGTTGTTTCAGGCTTCGAAGTTCCGTTGTGGTACGACCTGTTATGAGCTGATCGACACATTGTCCGGGCGGCGATTCCTGTCCGACAGTCCCTATTTGCTGGACGACAGGATTGTCCCCCGGCGAGATTATGGTTATGTCGCCAGCTATCCTGGCCCTTCCGGTAACCAGATACTGATCCTGTCAGGAACGGGAGATGCCGGTGCCGCGCAGATGGCCAATGTCGTCATGGACGCAAAAATGGTGGAGGAGTTGCGCCAGCGCCTTGGCGGAAACTTGCGGTCCTTCGAAGCTCTCTACCAAGTCCGCACGATGTTCAATCGAAGCTATGGCAGCAGGTTGCTGATTGCGAGGCCAATCGATTCACAACGGATGTGGGACAAAACGAAGCGTGATGAATAATCGGGCGCGCCCTCGAGCGTTGTCACTATGAGCGGAAACGCTCTGGTCTTTTGATACCGCATTTTCCGAGCCGTCGACCGTAACGGTCAACTTGAACATGCTCTAGGAAGAGGGCGCTTTGCGTGTGCCGGCATCCAAGGCCCGTGCGATCACGATGCTGGTGTCGAATATCAGTCCACCTGCCGTGCGAATCTGATAGAGCGCTTCAAACGCTTTCGCGCCGCCAGTCTTGCGTGACAGCAGATCGAGTTGTCGTTTGTCTGATACAAGCTTGACCATTTGAGACAGCGCCGTATCATCAATACCTGAAATCACAAGTATCTGGTTGCCGGAGGGCCCAGGATAGCTGGCGATATAGCCATAATCATAGCCATAGGGGTCGCTGGACGGCATATTTTCATCGAAGGATTTCTCGATAGCTGGGCGCACCCTGAAAATTCTGCCGGAGGGCAGGTCCGTTACCTCGTCAGGATCAGGACCAGGCGCAAAGCGGGACTGGCCGAGCACAGCAGATCTCAGCATGCCCAGCTCTGAGAAGTGCTCAATGTAGATGATATCGTCTGAATCGATGGTTTCTTGGGAAATCTGAGAGACTGGAACAATATCGGGCATGCCTCCGTCGGCTCGCACTGATGCGATCAGCGGCAGAAGCGCCGCAGCGCCTGTCGCAACTTTCGCCGGGACACGGCGGATATCACGGTCCCGCAACTTGCTGTATTGATCGGGATGCATTGTCAGATAATTGTCAAGGTCGCGCCCGGAGCGGATTGTCGGGCGCATGGAAAGGCGTTCGATTTTGCCATCCTGTCCGCTCTCGACGACCATATAGAAATCACCCGCCGCGATTAGCGGCAATCGCTTGTGTGTCGCGACGGGTTTCCAGAAAGAGGTTTGGCTGAGGGGCAGGTTGACTGGACTTCCACGGCCACTGGCCAGGAACAATGTCGTCCACAGCGCCAGGGTAACCAAAGAACAGATTGCGATTGCCGCCCATAACCGCTTTTGCCTGGAGTGAGGTCTCCGCAGGTCGGGAAACGTGGCGGCGTCATCCAGGCTTTCGGGCCCATCGGCCAACAGCAGACGATATTCCCCCTTGGGGATTTGCAGCAATGGGCCGCTCTTTCCGGCATTGCAACTTTCGAGCCGCTGGCGAAGGCGGTGGACATGGACCCGCACGGTCGAGTCCTGGGAGGTGTCGAACTCGGCGCTTTTGCCGAACACCGCCATCGCGACTTCGATCTCCTTGGGTGGGCGTGGATCGCCAGACCTTTCGAGCAGATAGTCAAACAAGTGGACGAGAGTTGCGGAACGGCTCTCCCCTATCAGGGTCGCTCGAAATTGCGCGGCCCGTTCGGCTAAGAGCCGTTTCAATTCCACGTCAGCCGGGCCGAAGGGGATGGAGCTTTTCAAATGCTTGTCCGCTACCCTCGATCGCGCCGCGTTTCATAGTTGCGCAGCCATCAGCGCCGAATTCCACGCCGGGGGATGCGGCGACACGCCTGAAAAGAGCACTCTTCTCCTCACCTTGGGAGAGGGAGAGTTCATGGGATCGTGTAACACTGCAGGTGCAAGGACTATCGACATCAAAATCAGCTATATGGCCCGTGCCAGGGGTATGCCGCTTTTCCGTTTCCTCCTGGCTTTGGCAGTGGTCATGATCTCCTGCGAGAAAAAATCGACAAAAGCTTTGACTTTTGCGAGCTGATAACTGCCCTTGGGAAAGATGAGGTAGAGCGGCAGCCGTTCGGAAACAATGTCGGAAAGAATGACCTCCAGAGCGCCGGAACTGATGTCATCCTCGATAAGGAACCGCGGAAGATAGGAAATACCCATTCCCGCCAAGGTTGCTTCCCGCGTCATCCTGACGCTGTTGGATGCGAGCGAGCCGCGGCTGACGGAAACGATCTCGTCGGACGATAACCGCCACTCGCCAAGCTTGGACAAGTGAGTTTCCAGGATGCACGGATGCTCCTTGAGATCTGCGGCGGAAGCCGGCCTGCCGTTTGCGTCCAGATAATCGGCCGAAGCTACAAGGGCCATTTCATAATCGCGCAGCTTTACCGAATCCAGATCTGGATCATAGGTGTCCCCCACCCAGAAGGCGACGTCGAACTTGCCCTTGAGCAGATCGGCCCTCGTGTCCGACAGGTTCATGATCAGCCGGACGTCCGGATATTCCTGCAAGAATCGCGGAATGATTTGGGTGACGTTGAAAAGGGAAGCGACAACGGGCGCATTCACCTTCAGATCGCCACGAGGCTTTGACAGCATTCCGGAGATGACCTGATTGGCCTCGCTCACCTCGTCGACGATCCGCGCGCAGCGGGCGTACATCTCCTTGCCCGACGGCGTCAGCGTCACGGTACGAGTAGTGCGATCGAGCAACTTCAGTCCGATCGTCGCCTCGAGCCGCGAGATCTGCCGGCTGACCGCGGCCTTGGAATAGCCCAATGTCTTGGCAGCGGCAGAAAAGCTGCCGGAGCTCACTACCGCCGCAAACGACATCATTGCGATCGCGTTGCCGATATCCAGCTTGTCGTCCATCTTAAAACCTTCTGTCCTCTTGCAATGCTGAATATTTCATTGAGTTGCGCCGGGTGTCCTCGTGAGCGAATAGCGCTCAATGCATGCGGTTTGCCGATTCCTTGCAGACTCTCTCGGCGACATTGCGATCGTGGCATCCGAGAGATTGTTTCAGTTGTTACTCAGAGTCACGCCGTGCAATCTCCTCTCTTGCAAACCGGGGCCGCCGGGCTGGTGCCTCTCGTTTTTTGAGAGTTTACTGTAGGTAACAGTTCCCTCAGCAGCAAGCATCTGTTGCGGATAACGGGCAAAAATCGCCTTCAGATCGCGGGTCGGTGCGACGATTTCCTCCGAACTTGTGCAAGAGGGAAACGCGATCGACACCGTTACAAACCGTAAACAACGAGACGCGTGCGGTTGCTGCAGCAAAGGAGGAAAGGCTTCGACCACGCGCTGACAGGTGATCATTGAAACATTCGCAACTTCCCATTTTCGCCTCCGCTGCATTGGCGGTGGCTGCCCTGCCTGCTTTTGCCCATGAAGAGGATACCCAAGCGGCTCTCTCGCCCTTGAGGGATGAAGGGGCCCCGAGCGAGCAGGACAAGTCCGGGGATCGAGACGGAAGCGCGATCGTGGTCTTCGGTCGCGGCGAGAACAAGATCGGCTCCGCTGGAGCGGCGAGTGAAGGCAGCGTCTCTGGCTCCGACCTTCTCATCCGTCCGCTGGTCAGGGTTGCCGAACTGCTCGAATCGGTTCCAGGCATGATCGCGGCCCAGCATTCCGGAAGCGGCAAGGCCAATCAATATTTCCTGCGTGGCTTCAACCTCGACCATGGGTCGGATTTCACGACCTATATCGATGGCGTTCAGATGAACCTGCGTTCGCATGGTCATGGGCAGGGCTATCTCGATCTTAACGGGCTGATTCCCGAAATCGTCGACCGCGAAGATTATCGGAAAGGTCCCTATCGAGCCGACGGAGGTGATTTTGCCCTTGCGGGCGCGGCCTATCTGACGACGATCGATCGCTATGCCGCGCCATGGGCATCGATAGAGGGGGGGTCTTATGGCTGGCGGCGTCTTGCCGGAGGCGGCTCGATCGATGTTGGCGGGAACAGCTTAACGCTCGTTGGCCAGTACAAGATGTATGATGGGCCATGGCAGGAAGCGGAGAAGCTCCGACATCTTTCGGGCTTCGGCAAATATCTCGTCACTACGGGCTTTGGCAGGCTGGATTTTACGCTGCACGCCTATCACGCCACTTGGCGGCCGACGGAACAGATTCCGGAACGGATCGTCGGATCGGCGTCATGCCCGGATGTCTTTTGTTCTCCGGACCCCTCGGCGAGGGGGCGAACGACGCGGTTGGTGGCTGCTGTCCGCGCAAGCGGCAACGGGTGGTCGGCCAATCTCCATGGGCAATTCTATGATTGGGAGATGACCTCCAATCCCACCTATGCCAACGCAGATGGCAGCAGCGCCCAGATCGATCAGTTCGACAAGCGTTTCATTGTCGGTCTGGATGCGCGCAAGGATTTGACGCTGCTGCCCTGGCTCGACCTGACGGTGGGAACGGAGAATCGTTTCGACGACATTGGTACTGTTGGTGTGCACCACACTGATCAGCGGCGCTTCGTCAAATCCCTCGGCGTCTACCGCGTGAAGGAGGGATCGCTCGCGCTGTTCGGTGAAGCGACACTCCGGCCGTTGCCCGGCCTTCGCGTGATCGCCGGGCTACGTGGCGATCATTATGGTTACTCGGTTCGTGCGAAGGATGCCGAAGCCCTGGCTCTGGGAGAAGGCAGCGGGCACGCAACCCTTGTTTCTCCGAAAATCGCGCTTGCCTATTCCCCCGCGCCAATCCTCGAATTCTACGTCAATCTGGGGCGCGGTTTTCATTCGAATGACGTCCGCGGCGCAGTCAATAGCGCGTCGCCTGTTCCTGTCTTAGTGCGAGGCACCGGCAAGGAGATCGGTGCTCGGCTCCAGCATGGGCCGTTCAGCCTGACGGCAACCTATTTCTGGCTCGATGTCGGCAGCGAGTTGCGGTTTGTCGGCGATTCCAATGCGGTGGAGCCAACAGGCGCCAGTCGGCGTCGCGGCTACGAACTGGTGGCCTTTTGGCGGCCGACCCCATGGCTCGCTATCGACGGCAATTACACGGCAAGCCATTCGCGCTACGACAATGGCGACCATATTCCCAACGCTTTCGAAAACGCCGCGTCGGCGGGCGTGTCAGCGGTATTCAAGGGGTGGGTTGCAAGCGCGCGTCTTCGCCATCTCGGCCCCTATGCGCTGATCGAGGACAACAGCGTTCGCGATAAAGGGAGCACGGTGGTTAACGCCAGGGTGGCATGGAAACCCCGCAATCTCGAAATTTACGGCGAACTTCTCAACGTTTTGAACAGTCGAGACAAAGACATCGCCTATTATTATGAGTCCTATATTCCTGGCTACGATGCCGGGCCTGTCGAAGGACGGCTGAGCCGTGTCGTAGAGCCGCGAACGTTACGTCTGGGCGTAAAGTACAGTTTCTGAAAATTTTACAGGAGGATGTCTTCCTGTTCTTCGGAGGACCGATCTCTTGCTCCTCGGCGCGCCGAACAAAGCCATGCGGGAGAAGGATCACATCGGAACGGGGAGGAATGAGAATGAACTTGCTGATGAGAGGGTGCAGGTCAAGAATCCTTCGACGGTGCGAATTCAGCGGATCGTGGGAAGGAGGAAGCCCCGCCTTGCGCGCGGCAAGGCAGGGCTGACTTAAGGGCCGGGCGATCAGTTGCCGACGGAAAGGCAGATCGTCTTCATCTCCAGATAGTCGTCGACCCCATATTTCGAGCCTTCGCGGCCAAAGCCCGACTCCTTGACGCCGCCGAAAGGCGCAATCTCGGTGGAGATCAGGCCCGTGTTGACCCCGACCATGCCATATTCCAGTCCTTCCGAAACACGCCAGATACGCTCCAGATCGCGCGTGAACAGATAGGATGCGAGGCCTGCCGTGGTGTCATTGGCAAGCTTGATCGCTTCAGCCTCGTCCCTGAAGCGTACCAGGCCAGCGAGAGGACCAAATGTCTCTTCGCTGCACATGAGAGCATCATGGGATACATCGATCAGGACGGTAGGCGCAAAGAACGAGCCTCCGCCCTTGATCCTGTCACCGCCCGTCAGGATCCTGGCGCCGCGCTTCACTGCATCCGCCACATGGGCCGCGACATCGGCGACCGCCTGATCGTTGATAAGCGGCCCCTGGTCGCTGGGTCCGGCAAGGCCATCACCCACGACAAACTGGCCAACACGCGCTGCCAGTTTTCGCGCAAATTCATCATAGATGCCGTCCTGAACGAGGAAGCGGTTGGCGCAGACACAGGTCTGGCCAGTATTGCGGAACTTGGAGACGAGGGCGCCTTCGACCGCGGCATCGAGATCAGCATCATCGAAAACGATGAAGGGTGCGTTGCCGCCCAGTTCCAAGGACAGGCGCTTGACCGTCTGCATGCACTGCGCGGCCAGCCTCTTGCCCACCGCGGTGGAGCCCGTGAAAGTGAGCTTGCGCACCCGCTGATCGCTGGTGAGGACGTTGCCGATCGCCTGCGCGTTCCCGGTGATGACGTTAAAGACGCCGGCGGGAATGCCGGCATCCTCGCCAAGCTTTGCCAAAGCCAGAGCGGAGAAGGGCGTGAAGCCGGCGGGCTTCAGAACCATGGTGCAGCCGACCGCCAAAGCTGGGCCCGCCTTGCGCGTGATCATGGCGAGCGGAAAATTCCAAGGCGTGATGGCAGCTACGACACCGATGGGCTGGCGAACCACCATGATCCGTCGATCGGACCGGTGGGGTGTCAGCACATCGCCGTCGATGCGACGGGCTTCCTCGGCAAACCATTCGAGATAGGATGCGGCATAGTCCACTTCGTCCCGCGCCTCGGAGAGCGGTTTGCCTTGTTCGGCTGTCAGGATGCGGGCAAGGCCGTCCTTGTTTTCCGTGATGAGCTCGCCCCAGCGCCGCAAGATCTTGCCGCGCTCCTTGCCCGTGCGCGTCTTCCATCCCGCAAAGGCTTTCTCGGCGGCATCGACAGCTTCGGTGGCTTCAGCCTCGCCAAGATCGGGCACATGGCCGATGATCTCCCCAGTGGCCGGGTTGTCGACCGCTATGGATTTGGACCCGGTCAGCCAATTCCCACCGATGTAGGAGGCCGAACGAAAAAGATCGATGCCCTGCAGCGACGGGATGAGCGCGGGACCTGATTCAGCCCGGAGCGCGTCAGTAACGGTCATGATATTACCTCGAATCTTGGGATTGCGCGCCTTTCTCATGCCGAAGGCAGGCGGCGATCGTCAGACATCCTCGCAATCATTGGGAAAGCCGAAATAGACGGCTGCGAGATTGCGGGCATAGGGGAGCGGATTATTCATCGCATGCGCACGCGCGCAGTGAATATCAAGGAAGGCACGCTGCATGGCATTGCCCCTGTAGATTGCCTTGCCTCCGCTAAACTGCATCAGCTTGTCGACTTCCGTGACGCAACGGCTCACGGTCATCGTCGTCGATACGGCCAGTTCGGCGCGCCGTTCGATCGGCCAGTCATTATTTTCAGCGCGGCGTGTCAACTCGTTCAGATCCCGATCGAGGACGAGTTCGAGCTCGTCGAGCGTACGCTGGGCCTCCACCACGGCTTGCTGGATCGAGGGGTCGTTCGCCAGTCGCAAGCCAGTATAGGTCGCACGTTTTGCGCGGGTATTGTCGATGAATACTTCCACTGCACGCTTGAGAGCGCCCAATGAGGTGATCGCGACGGTCCGGTTGAACAGCTGCGCGAACGGGATTTTGTACAGGGGCGCGGGATGTGCGACATGGCCGGGACAATCGAGCATGAACATGGAATGTTCGCTGATCGCGCGATACTCGGGCACAAAGACGTCCTCGACGACGATGTCGTTGCTGCCGGTTGCGCGAAGGCCCATCACGTCCCAGTTTTCGACGATGCGGTAATCGGGACGTGGAACGAGGAAATGAAGCGCTTCGGGCTTTTCGCCTTCGCCTGCCGGCGCCATGCCGCCCAGTATCACCCACTTGCAATGGGCTGATCCACTGGAGAAGGCCCAATGGCCACTGAGGCGAAAGCCGCCCTCGACGCGCATCACCTTACCCGCCGGCATCTGCGACGAACTGAGGCGGACCGATTTATCTTCCCCCCAGACATCCTCCGCGGCCCGCTCGTCGAACAAGGCCAGTTGCCAATTATGGACGGCGACAACGCCATAGACCCAGGCGCTGCTCATGCAGCCCTCTGCGAGGATGCGCGTCACATCGCAATAGATTTTGGGCGACAATTCATAACCGCCATAGCGGGCGGGCTGGAGAATCTTGAAAAAGCCGGCCTGCTCGAAATCCTCGATGGTTTCAGGAGGAACTTGGCCGCCGGCATTTGCGGCGGCTTCGCGTTCGCGAAGGACCGGAACGAGGTTCCGGGCGCGTTCGCGCAGTAGATTGGCAAGATCGTCGCTCGCTTCGTTCCGCGACGGCTGCAATGCAGCGTGGCCCATGGCAATCCTCTTTAGCTGATATGT
This sequence comes from Sphingobium sp. LSP13-1-1.1, assembly GCF_040676415.1. NCBI lineage: Bacteria > Pseudomonadati > Pseudomonadota > Alphaproteobacteria > Sphingomonadales > Sphingobiaceae > Sphingobium > Sphingobium sp. LSP13-1-1.1. The sequence continues at coordinate 23,345 of NZ_JBEGHU010000067.1, forward strand.
TTCGATCGTAATTGAAAAATAGCAACGCTATGCCGATATTATGCCATACTGTTTACGAAATGCAATACTGTTGCGCGTCGCTGCCTGGGCGGTAAAGGGAGTTTGCGGTAAACGTCCCCAACATCGCGACCATCTCAGGGCTGGCACCCGCCGAAATGCCCATCTGCAATTGCATTCCCCTCACTCCGCAGCAGGAAAGTTTACAATCTTGGACATTTCTCTCATATTGTTACCGCAAAGGCGTGCTGGGGTTGGTGCGCGGATGAAACCGGGGAGAGCGTGATCACCATGGATTTCGACCTGGAGGGTTCAAATTCCAAGCCGAGCCAAAGCTTTCTGGAGATTGGTGTGTCGGAAAAGGGTACCAAGCGGCTCAGAAACCTGGGTAGCATGCGTGGCGTCTGAAACCGGCAAGGAATTCGAAGCGCTTTGCAACGAGGCGGCGCTTGTCAGGCCCAAAATCACCTCGGCTCGATCAGATACGATGGTCAAGCTGTTCGACTATCTGCTTGAACGCACGATGGCGGGACAAGCGCCAAAAGAGATGGAGATCTTCCATGCCGTTTTCGCGAAGCGCACGCCCGAGGACGGCGGGCAGGATTCGACCGTCCGGGTCTACATGCACAGGCTGCGCGGCAAGCTGGACGATGTTTACGCTGACCGTCCGGGCGCGCGCCTCATCATCCCAAAGGGTGAATATCGCATCCTGCTGAGCGATCCCGCGGAGTTAAACCCACCCCGTCCGCCAGCGATGGCATGGCGGGCTGTTCACGCCGTCCGGGAACATCGACGCCTGCTCTGTATCATTGCTCTCGTGTCCCTGCTCAATATTGCGCTCTGGGTCTGGAAGGACCATCGCGATCGACAATCTGCCCCATTGGCGGACAGTTTTCTCTGGCGTCCGTTCGCAGAAAATGACGCCACTAATCTGGTGGTGGCGGGCGACCATTACCTGATCGGCGAACAGGCGCGCGGGCGAGTAACGCATCTTGTGCGCGACTTCTCTATCAATTCGAAGGAAGATCTTGAAATATATCTCATGAGTCATCCCGAGGACTTCGGGCGCTACACTGACGTCAATCTCAATTACATGCCGATCAGCGTTGCTTCCGCTTTGAACGACATCATTCCGGCGGTGAAGAATGCCGATCGGGCCAAGCCTCGGTCGAGCGTCATTGCCATGTCCCATTTGAATCCCGATCTCATGCGAAAATCGAACGTCATCTATGTCGGGCTTCTCAGCGGTCTGGGGATATTGCGCGATCCGCTGTTCGAGGCGTCCGGCTTCGAAGTTGGGGCGACCTATGATGAGCTGATCGATCGGGCCACAGGCAAGCACTATATTGCCAATTGGGGTCCGTTCGATGGAGAGACCAAGCCACAGATCGATATCGGGTATCTGGCCAGCCTGCCTGGGCCCTCGGGCAATCCCATCCTCGTCATCGCGGGGACCCGCGATGCGGCGGTCATGCAGATGGCTGAGGTCAGTGCGGATCCGGGACAGCTGGAGGTACTGCAAAAGCGCTTGGGAGGGCAGGGGCCCTTCGAAGCGCTGTTCCGGGTGCGTTCGATCGGCAACATGAACGTCGACAGCGCATTGCTGCTCGCCCGTCGCCTGACTGCTACAAATGTTTGGACCCGTCAATTTCCAGACCAGCAGTTCCCCGATTCAGACCCCCAGACCGCTTCGCTCGCGGAGCGCCGCAGAGGGACAGACTGATCTCTTGCAACGCCCGACGAGGCATTTCTCAGGGAAGGCCGACCGATGCTCCATTATACACTCGACCCGGCTACGCGGCGGCTTCACTTGCGCTACAAAGGTTTCTGGTCCGTAGCGGAGGCTCTGCAAGCGCAAGCAATTTTCGAAGAGGCGCTTGACCGTGCGATGGCTGCCGGGAGCTCCTTTACGCTGCTGGACGATCTTTCGGAATGGGGTGCGCAATCCCAGGAAGTCGTCGAACTGAACAAGCGTTTCGTCGATCTGTGTATCGGCAGGCCGATCAGCCGCAATGCGATGGTCATCCCTCAGGCGCTTTTGCGCATGCAAGTGCACCGTACTCTGAAGCAAATGGAAAATTGCGTCATTTTCTCGGCATTCCACGAAGCGGATAGCTGGTTGAGGGAGGTCGAGCCGCAATGACGGTGCCCCTCAGTAGCCCATGCTTCATTGCCGTGTGACATTGCGGCCGGTTTAGGGCCGCGATCATGCCTAGGTTCAGAAGGCTGGGCCATCGTTTCTCCGGTTCAAAGCATGCGGTGCAGCACATCGCCCGCACGCGTGTGATCGAAGAAGCGGTGTTTTATGGCGCCGGCGACATGGAGCGCAATCAATCCCAGCAAGCTATAGGCCAACACCTTGTGAAGCCATTGGAAGACGGCGAACCAATTGTCATTCTTCGGGAGCAATTCGGGCAGGTTGGTACCGAAGAAAAAGACGCCATCGCTCATCGTATAGGTGCTCGACATGAAATAGCCCATCACGGGCACGAGCACGAGAAGCACATATATGGCACGATGCACGAACTTGGCGAGAAACCGCTCACCGCGCGTGAGTGCCTCTGGCGGTTCGGGCAAATCTGTCCGGGCGCGTATGATGAGCTGGACGACAACGACGAGAAAGGCAAGCAGTCCGAAGGATTTATGCCAAGGATAGAAGATGCCATATTTGGCGGGGACTTCATCCGCAAGGGACGTCATGGTCCACCCCACGATGATAAGGCCCAGGATCAGCACGGCGCGCGTCCAATGAAGGAGCCGGAGGGAGGGGGGGTAACGATCGACCACGCTTTCGCCAGTCCTGGGCTGCTCCGTCTCTTCCATCTCTTGTCTTCCTGTTTTGTGGACCCCGTTAAAGATAAATGCCGCGCGAAAAACCCCCGTCGATGGCGATCGATTCGCCCGTAATGGAAGCGCCGGCGGGGGAGGCCAGGAAGGCTACGACATCGCCGATCTCCTCGGCATCGATGACGCGCCGCAGCGGAATGCGCGAGATGAAGTCCTCTGCGACATCCTCTACCGTGCATTGGCCGTCATGGGCCAGTTCTTCGAAGAGCTCGTCAAGATGGGGGGTCCGGACGATGCCGGGGTGAAGCGCGTTGACCGTGATGCCCTTGGGTCCCAAGGCATCGGAAAGGGCCTTGGTCATATGCGTAACCGCGACGTTGCGCATCCCGCTCAACGTATCCGAATTACGGCCGGTCAGACCGCCGATATTGACGATCCGTCCCGCCTGCTGGCTGGTCATGGCGGGCGTCACGGCGCGGGTGTAGCGCAGATAGCCGCAGACCTTGGTATTGAGGTCATCGAGAATGGCATCGACCTCGATCTGTGCGACATCGCCCGAGACGCTCGATGTACTGGCGGCGCAGTTGACCAGCAGGTCGATACGACCGAAACGCTCGAGGACGGATGCGATCAGGTGGTCGACGGAGTTCTGATCGGTCGCGTCGGAATGCAGGGCCTCGATCACACCCTGGCTATTCTTCCTGAGCCGGCTGGCGGCGTCTTCCAGCCTTTGCATGTCGCGGGCCGTGATGACGACGGCAAATGTCTTGCGCGCTAGAACCGCGGCAATCGCATAGCCCATGCCGCCGCTGCCCCCTGTTATGAGGGCGACGGGGACATCGGTATCCCGTTGCAGGTGGCTCATGGCAGTTCGGCCTGAATGAGGAGGGGACCGTCATGCGAAAAACCCCGCTTCAGTGCTGCGGCGAATTCCTGCGAGTTGGTCGCCCGGATCGCTGCCACGCCATAGCCTTGCGCCAGCGCCGTCCAGTCTGTCTTGGGATTATCGAGGCACGTGAGCGTCTCGATCGCGGGCAGGCTAAGGTCAGCATCGGCCCGCTTCAGTTCGGTCTGCAGGATCCCGTAGCGGTGATTGGCGGCCATGACGATGATGATGGGGAGGTTCTCGCGAGCCATCGTCCAGAGAGACTGCAACGTATATTGGGCGCTTCCGTCGGATTGCAGGGAGACGATTCGTGCGCCAGGCGCACCCAGCGAGGCACCTACCGCGCAGGGAAGCCCCTGGCCGATCGCACCGCCCGTGTTCGTCATCACGCGATGGCGCGCCGCACGGTAGGATTCGCGCAGGAACGGGCCGCCCAGCGTCGATCCTTCAAGGGAAATGATGGCGCCTTCGGGCAACTGCACGATCAGTTCTTCGACAATTTCGTCTGGCGTGAGGTCGTTGCTGCGGATTCGAGCGGAAGGCGGAGGGCTGGAAGGGGAAGACGAGCGCTCCTTCAGACGCTCGTAAAGCAGTTCCAGCGCGGTGGCGCCGCACTCATTGTCCTCGGCAAGGATCACCAGCTTCTCATCGCTGACGAGCTGGCTCGGTTGTCCCTCATAGCCGAAATAGCTGACCGGCGTCTTCGCGCCGACCAGGACGATCGTTGCATCGCCGAGCTGGGCGATCACATCCTGGGGAAAATAGGCGAGACGTTCGAGGCGGGGCAGATCGCCGCCGAGATCAACGATGCGCGGATAAGATTCCATGAGCAGCCGTGCGCCGATCTTGTCGGCCACGCGCCCTGCGGCCCGGATCGCGCCTTCGTGCAGAGCGCCGCTACCGCCCAAAAGGAAAATGACATCCGCGTCAGCCGGGATGGCCTTTGCCCGGTCGGCGATCTCGTCGGGTGACGGAATGCGATACTGTTCCCTGGCCGCGAGCGCAGGCGATCTGTTGGCAGCGGCCGGTGCGTCCATGATGTCCGTGGGTGCGATGAGCGTGACGATGCTGCCCGGCGCACTCATCGCCAGCGCGACGGCATGGGTCACATCGGCGCTGAGGGTCGCGGCATCGGCCAGGCGGATGACCGCCTGGGACACCGGCCTGGCAAGGGATTCGATATCCGAGGTGAGCGGCGCGTCATACGGCAAATGCCACGTCGCGTGGTCGCCGATCAGGTTGATGATCGAAGAGCGGGCGCGGCGCGCATTGTGGAGGTTTGCAATCCCGTTTGCAAAGCCCGGCCCAAGATGGAGAAGCGTGAGGGCGGTTTTGCCCGATACACGGGAATAGCCGTCAGCCGCGCCGGTGCAGACGCCTTCGAACAGGCCCAGCACCGGCCGGATTTCGGGAACACTGTCCAGCGCGTCGACGAGCGTCAGCTCGGTCGTGCCGGGATTGGCGAAGCAGATTTCCACGCCGAGATCGCGCGCCGTTTCAAGCAGCAGATGCGCACCATTTGTTGCGGCCACAATTTCCTCCAACTTCTCATTTCGCCTGGAAAATTTTCAGATTACCGCATGGCGATTCACGCGGCACCAAATGTCACGGTCGCAGCGTTGCGGACAGAAAGCGCCTTACGTGCCGAACGAAGGCAGCGGGCGCATCATCATGGACATAGTGGCTTGCGCCTGCGACCGTCAGCGACTGGATATACGCGTTTCGGCGCTGCATTTCCGTTACAGCCTCCATCGCGCAGAAGTCCGAACGCTCTCCGCGAATGATCAATGTCGGCGTGTCGATACGCTCGATCACCGGCCAGAGATCTACGACGCGCAGGGGATCGGGATGGAGGCGCGTCTCGCTGATCCCTTTTGCATCATATTGCCAGGCAATCCTGCCATCGGGGGCTTCCCGCAGACTCTCTGCAAGGCGCTGCTCAAGGGCTTCGGTGGAGACGGTCGGCCGTGCCGAGCGCCAATAAGCCCGAGCGGCGTCCCAATTCTCGAAATCAGACGGTAGCGCAGCCATTTCGGCCTTGATCCGTTCAGCCCCTTCACCCTGGATGGAGGCGCCAGGCGCAATGTCCTCGATGATGAGTGCGAACAGGCGGTCGGGGTGCTTGGCCGCATAGACATATGCCGTGGTCCCCCCCATCGAATGGCCTAGAAGCGCGAAGCGCTGGAGACCGAGCGTTTCCACCACTGCCTCAAGGTCGCCCAGATAAGCATCGGTATAATAGTTTCGGCCCGGGTCCCAATCGCTTTCGCCCCGACCTCGCTGATCGATGGCGATGAGGCGATAATCCTCGGCCAGATGTTCGGCGAGACCGCGCCAGGTCCCCGAAAAGCCCCGCAATCCGTGCAGGAGCACGAGGGCAGGGGCATCCTTGGCGCCCCATTCCCGGACGCGAAGCTTGATGCCGTTCCCCTCGTGAAAGGCGACACGCTCGCCTGGAAGGGGCTGCGGTGCGACTGGCGCGGTCTCTCGCATGGTTTTATTCCATCACCTGATGAGGGGAATCAGCGAAGGCCGTCCTTGCCGACGGCCTCAGCCGAAGTGAGGCCACCCAGGCGCGGGTGCAGACGGCCTCTTGTGGCGACTGCCATCGCGATGACGACTTCATCGGGGCTCGGCGCATCGCCGAAGCTGACAGAGAAGGTATCATAGTGCGAGCGCACATACAGCGCATCCTTGTGGGCGAGCGGAATGTCGATTTCGGTACCCGGACCGCCGCGCTTTCCGGTGGAGGGTACCCACGCCTCTGCGCCGCCCACGGCTTCGCGGACGGGATTGGCGAAGTTCGTCGTCAGGAATGCATTGCCATGTTCATATTCGCCATTGGCACCGACAATGGCGGCCTTGCCATAGCTTTCGACCTTTCGGCCGGCGAGGCGCTCCTGGATGCGGCGGCCGAATTCGATGCCCAGATGCTCGGACGCGGCGATCACCTCGTCGAAGGAATTGGTGAACTTTCCTGCATGGGGATTGGCGATGGCGGCGGCGACGACGATCTTGACCACCGGTTCGCCATCGGCCAGCCGGCCAGTTTCGATGGCCAGCGTTTCTTCCTCATAGGTGAACCATTTGCGGATGTGCAGGCCGTTGAAATTGCTCGGGCGCTCGGACATGGTAACGATGATTCCTTCCTGTTGTGATCGATGATATTGTCGCGCGGACATGGACGTGGGCGCCTATATCGCTGCGATAGGCTTGCCTCTCGGCCTCGGCGAAGGAGGGCGGCGGGGGTTAGTCGTAGAGCGGAGAAAGCTCGAACGGATCGGCTTGGCCTTCATTTCGGCCCAGTTCCTCGATCGCCGCGCCACCTGCAGGGTCGACGACCTGGGCGACGACTTCGAGCATATGTCCATCGGGATCATGGAAATATATGCCCACCGATACTCCATGGTTCAGAATTTCATGAATTCGCACCTTCTTTTCGATGAAGGTGGCATAGACCCGGCGAAGATCCTCCAGGCTATGCTGACTATCGAGCTCCAGAGCCACATGCTCGAATTCCAGCCCCTTGGTGGCGCCGGGAGGAGCGGGGAAAAGTGCGATGTCATGATCATGAACCCCGAAGGTGAGGAATATGCCGCCTTCATAGGGACCGCCGTTGATGCGGGTGACAACCTCCATACCGAGCACGTCCTTGTACCAGGCAGCGGAGGCTTCCGGATCTTTCACATAGAGGACGAGGTGCGCGATGCGCCGGATTTTAGGAGTGAACATGAGAGCTTCCTTCTGTGTCTCCATGGACTTCGTCTCAGGTCAGGTTGACCCAGACGCTCTTGGTTTCGCTGTAGAGTTCCATCGCCTGCCGACCATGTTCGCGGCCCCAGCCTGACTGCTTGAAGCCGCCGAACGGCGTTGCAGGATCGACGAGATTGAAGCAGTTGATCCACACCGAACCGGCCTTCACAGCACCGGCGATGCGGTGAGCGCTCTTGATATCGTTGGTCCAGATACCGGCAGAAAGGCCGAAGTCCGAATTATTGGCTTCAGCGATCAACTGATCCGCATCCTTCCACGACAAGGCGCTCAGAACCGGTCCGAATATCTCTTCACGCACCACGCGCATACCCGCCTGCGCATCGCCCAGGATGGTGGGCTCGAAGAAATAGCCATTATCCAGCCCGGATGGACGGGCACCGCCTGTCAGCACGCGCGCGCCTTCGTTCACGCCGATCTCGACATAGCCGCTGACCTGGTTCCACTGTTCCTCGGAGATCAGCGGACCGAAATTGACGTCTTCGTCCAGGCCATTGCCGATCTTGAGTGCGCGGGCATGGCCGGCGATCGCTTCCACGAGCTCGTCATAGACAGCCTCATGAGCATAGAGGCGCGAACCGGCCGTGCAGGTCTGCCCCTGGTTGAAGAAAATGCCTTGCGCGATCGACGCCGCCGCCGCGCTCAGATCGGCATCTGGCAGGACGATCTGGGGCGATTTGCCGCCCAGTTCCAGGGAGACCTTCTTGAGATTGCCCGTGGAGGCCCGCACTATAGCCTTGCCCACCTCGGTTGAGCCGGTGAAAGCGACCTTGTCGACCCCGGGATGTTCGACCAGCGCCGCGCCCGCGTCACCAAAACCGGTCACGACGTTGATGATGCCCGCCGGAAAGCCTGCTTCGAGCGCCAGTTCGGCAAGACGCAGCGCCGTGAGCGGCGTCTGCTCCGCAGGCTTGAGCACGACGGCGCAGCCGGCCGCCACCGCCGGTGCAATCTTCCAGGCCGCCATCGACATGGGATAATTCCACGGCACGATCAATGCGGCCACGCCAACCGGTTCACGCGTCGTGTAGTTAAGGATCTGAAGGCCGCCCCGCGGTGAAACGGGGAGAGTCTCTCCGCCGAACTTCGAGGGCCAGCCCGCGAAGTAACGGAAGGTCTTGATCGAGCCTTCGATTTCAACAAGCCGCGTCAGGGTCGCGGGTTTGCCATTGTCCAGGCATTCGAGGACCGCCAGCTCATGGGCGTCCCGCTCGATCAGGTCGGCGAGACGATAAAGTAGCATCGAACGGTCCATGGCGCTCATCCGGCGCCATGCCGGATCCTCGAACGCGCGCCGCGCCGCCTTGACCGCCAGATCGACGTCTTCCGGTCCGGCATGGGCGACTTGGCACAGTTCCTCGCCGGTAGCCGGGTTGGTCGTTGCAAACGTACGGCCGGACAGGGCGTCCACATGCTTGCCGCCGATAAAAAGCTGGCGAGGGGCCTTGCTCAGCGACTCGCTGAGTCGCGCTGCAACCGCGCGGGGTGTTTGAATGGAGGAAAGTGCCGTCATCCTGATGCTCCAACCGGGGCCCGTGGGGAGGGCCCTCCTGTTCGTGTTGATGCAATACCTACATCATCTTGTTTAACTGAACAATAGATAGTTTTTGAGCATGAATGTTGCATTGAATAGACAATGGAGGCATGTAGGCGGCCTGGGAACACTGAACTGGAGTGCATTGTGGAAACCGCATCGCGCGATGTTGTGCAGAGACTGGTCAAGGCCCGTCAGGGCGAGGGATTGGCAGCGCGACCCGTCGCCCCCTTCTCTTTGGACGAAGCTTATGCAATCCAGTCTGAAACCCTTGCGGCGCTGGGCGAGTCCCTGGGGGGCTACAAGGTCGGTTTGACGACCTCTGCGGCGCAGCATGCAATGGGAACGAGCGAACCCATCGCCGGTGGACTGCGGAGCCGCGATTTCATGCAATCGCCTGTTCGGATCGATTCCGTCTCCTATCAGCGCTTCGCCGAAGCCGAGCTCATAGTCGAGATCGGCGAGGATTTTCCCGTCGGCTCTGCCCCCCTGTCCGAGAGCGATATCGCACGACGCATTTCCGGTCTGTTCGCGGGTATTGAGCTTTGCGCGTCGCGCTACGACGATGACGATGTAACAGTCGCGCAGCTCGTCGCCGACAACAGCAATGCCGAACTGCTCATCGTGGGATCCCGTCTTGCCTCGGGCTGGGACGAGCGCTTTTCCGATATTCCTGTGAATCTATATTGCAAGGGTCGCGATCCGGTTCGTGGTTCGACCGCGGCGGTGCTGGGCAATCCGCTTCGCTCCGTCACCTGGCTCGCCAACTGGCTTGCTCGCTGCGGCCAGCGCCTGACCCGTGGGCAATTGGTGGCGAGCGGCAGTGCCACCGGCATTACCGATCTTGAATCCGAAGAAGAAATCCTGGCCGACTTTGGCGGCCTTGGATCTGTATCCGTGACCATCGCGCGCGCGCCATTGAAAGGGAGAGACGAATGAGCATCGATCTTGGTTTGTCAGGCAAGGTTGCCATCATCACCGGCGGCAGTGTCGGCATCGGCAAGGAGACCGCCCGCAAGTTGGCGCGAGCGGGCGTCAAGGTGGTGATTGCCGCCCGCACAAAGGCCGCGCTGGACGCGGCGGCCGGAGAACTTCGGGCTGATACGGGGGGCGAGATCGCGGCGATCGCGGTCGATACGACCGACAAGGGGTCGGTCCAGGCGGCCGTCGACGAGACCGTGCGTCTCTTTGGCGGCTTGCATATCCTTGTCAATTGCGCCGCCGCGCCCGGCGGCCTGGTGCGCAATGCCATCGAGGAAGCCGATGAAGATGCCCTGCTTCTTGACCTGAACACGAAGCTGATGGGGTATTTCCGGATGTGCAAGGCGAGCGTTCCGCACATGCGCAAGGCCCAGTGGGGACGCATTGTCAATGTCGGCGGCCTTACAGCGCGCTGCACCGAAGCGCTGAGCGGCATGCGTAACACCGCGCTCGTGCATTTCACCAAGACGCTATCGGACGAAGTCGGCCAAGATGGTATAACGGCCAATATCATCCATCCCGGCGTCACGCGCACCGAGCACGTCGAAAGCTGGTTCCGCGAGATGGCCGATGAGGAAGGCACGACCTTTGAAGCGATCGTCGAGCGGGAGGCAGCCGGGCCTGCCGCACTGCGCCGCATGCTCGAGGTGGAGGAAGTTGCCGATCCGATCGTGTTCCTGGCGTCGCAGCTCGCCAGTGGCATCACCGGCGAATCCATTGCGGTGGATGGCGGCCTGTCTCGCGCTGTTTTCCTCTGAGCGGCTCTCCGGCGGATCGTCTTCGATCCGCCGATCCCCCTGGCGCAAAGCAGGCGCGCCTTTGGTCATATGCTGATCCCTGGCAATGCTCCTTCTGCCTGACCCTAATGGTTTGCGGCGCTCAGGCGGATCGGGGTCTTGGCAGGCAGACGTAGCGCGCGGTTCCACATCGGAATGTTCAACCGGCAGTAATAGGGTAGCTGTTTAAAGGTCAGCTTGTACGAATAGCGCTGACCACCAGAAGAAGGCTGGCCCCGAGCACGGCGCAGCTTCCCCACACGGCGAGGGAAAAGTTCCCTGAACCCAGCGTCGCGGCAACGGCTGCCGGGCCAAAGCCCATCCCGAACGTCTGGATCGATCCCATGGCGCAGACTATGCGGCCGCGCGGGTCGGCATCGGAGCAGACGCCTGAAAGAAGCGGTTGGGCATAGTTCCAGGCAAAGAGCAGCAGCACCATGGCAATGATGAAGATGTGCGGTGTCAGCCTGCCGTCCAGCAGCCGGAAGCTGATGATGGAAACGACGCCGCTCACAAGAAGGGGTCCTATCCGGCCAAGGCGTCGGGGCGTCAAACCCGCCAGAGCTGCCCCACCCATGCCTGCAAAGGTTCCGTAAGAGAGACCGCGCGCGATCTGGTGGGCGTCAAGGCCGCTGGCCTGACCGATGCGTTCCGCATAGCTCCACATCGCGCTGATTGCGCCGAAATAGAAGAACACGCCGATCAGCGCCAGGAAAGCGAGGCGCCGGTTACAAAGCGCCGTGGCTCTGGGGTCGTCGGCAGCGACACGGCCGTGCGGAAACCAGAACAGGCCGCCTAGGGTAAGCACGCCAAGCGCGCCATTCGCAAGGAACAAGGTTCGGGTGCCAACGCTTTCCTGCCAACTTGGCAGGTAAAGCAGGGCAATTGCTCCGGCGAGCGCGCCGGTGACGAGATAGATGGAAAAGGCACGATCAGGATTTTCGGCGCGACCGAACGCCGCGAAAGCAAAACCCACGGCAATGCCTTCTCCAGCGCCCGCGATCGTTCGTGTCAATGTAATCGCTGCATAGCCGGCGCTGAACGCGGTCGCGACATTGCCGGCGATGATGAAGGTAAGGCCGACCGCGACACACAGCCGCCAGTCCCAGCGCGGAAGCAGGAAGGTGCTGAGGCCGATTGTGACGGCCATCGCATTGATTTCCCAGGCAGCGACATATCCAAGCTGCTGATCGCTGAGCGCGCCCTGCACGGCCACGACCGCAAGGAGGCCCGGCGTGATCAGGATGGTCCAGGCACCAACGATTCCGATCAGGACACTCGCGGCAAGGCCTCCAGCACTTAGGCAGTGCACTGAAGTGCGCACGCTGGCTGATTCCGCCGAGCTCATTTTCATATGTCTTCGAGCCTCTCCAGAAACGATGTCCGAATACAGGAAAGGGTGAGCGGCTGAGGTGCCGCTCGACCGCATTCCGGTCTTCAATCAGGCGACGGTGCCGCGGACCGCTTCGACAGCCTGCTTGAACTTCTGCACCAGCTCGTCGATTTCCGCATGGTTGATGACGAGCGGCGGCGCGAAGACAAGGGTGTCGCCCAGGGCGCGGGTTATGAGTCCTTCCTTCGCGGCCGCCTGCAGTACGCGGCGACCCACACGGTCGGAAGCCGGGAAGGCCTCCTTGGTCGCCTTGTCCCTGACCAGTTCGATGCCGATCATGAGGCCCACGCCGCGGATTTCACCAACGAGCGGATCGTCTCTGAAGGCGGCTTTCATCGACCTATGGAGATAGGGGCCGACTTCAGCGACGTTCTCGACGACTTTCCTGTCATCGATCGCCTTGAGCGCTGCCAATGCCGCCGCAGCGCCAACGGGATGGGCGGAATAGGTGTATCCGTGAGCGAACAGGCCCGCTTTGGGAGAGCTTGATTCAATTACATCCCATATCTTTGGTGAGATGAAGCAGGCAGACATCGGAAAGTAGCCGCTCGTCACGCCCTTGGCCGAAGTGATCAGGTCCGGCTCGACATTGAAGGTCTGGCTACCCCAGTAAGTGCCGAGGCGTCCGAAGCCGGAGACGACTTCATCAAGGACCAGAAGGATGTCGTGGCGCTTGAGGATCGGGACGATCTCTTCGAAATAACCTTCGGGCGGCGCGATGAGGCCGCCCGCGCCCATGACAGGTTCGGCGAAGAAGGCGGCGATCGTATCCGCGCCTTCTCGGGCGATCAGTTCTTCAAGTTCTGCCGCGAGCGCGCGCGAGAAATCACGTTCGGACTGGCCTTCGGCCGCCTTGCGGTAATGGTGCGGCGCGGTGACATGCAGGATTGGGCCGATGGGCAGATCGAACAGATTGTGCATGCTGGGAAGGCCGGTGAGGCTCGAGGTCATCACACCGGAGCCGTGATAGGCGTTCCAGCGCGCAATGATCTTCTTCTTGTTGGGACGGCCCAGAAGGTTGTTATAATACCAGATAAGTTTGATCTGCGTCTCGTTCGCGTCGCTGCCGGACGCGCCAAAGAACACGCGTGCCATGGGGACGGGGGCACGCTTGAGCAACTCGTCGGCTGCCTCGATGACGACATCGGTCGACATGCCGTTGAAGGCGTGGAAGAAAGACAGGCGCTTGCTTTGCGCGGCGATCGCTTCCGTAACTTCTTCACAACCATAGCCCAGGTTGACGCACCACAGGCCCGCCATGCCGTCGAGATATTCATTGCCGTGAATATCCTTGATCCGAACGCCCTTGCCCTCGGTCATGACGTTGGGCCCGTCCCGCTTGAGATCCTCGATCCAGGTGAAGGGATGGAAATGGGTGGCCTGATCGATCTGGCCAGCGCGTTGAATGTCAAGTGTCATGAGCGGCATCCTGAAAATGCTGTTGAAGAAGACGTCGGGTCAGGGGCCAAGGTCGACATTTCATGCGTGATCCTTTCGTCCCAAAGCCCTGTCGGTGGCGGCAAGCGAACACCCGCGAGGCTTGTCCGCGCCCTGTAGACGGGGCTGCCTCCACTGCATATGCCTATTCTGATCTATACGCAACAGTTGATCGAAAAATCGGATTAGTGTTACCAAACATCAACAATAAGGCCGCAAGCCTGCTATTTTCAGATAAAACCGATCCAACGGCCGCAAATGACGACGGCAATCCAGAGGGCAAGCGAACTTGCGCCTGCGAAACGCGCTGAGGCCGGCGGCGGCAGCGCATCGTTCCAGTCGGCGATTTTCCGATAGGCGCCCATGTGGAATATGGCCATGTTGACGCCGGCCGCGACTAGCAACCCCATCTTGACGAGGAAGATGGGGTTCTCTGAATATTTGACCGCGTTGGAAATGAAGAGCAGCGATCCTGTCACGACCGCGAGCAGGAAAGCCGCCCAGGTGTAAGGCAGCAGTTCGACGATCAGTTGCCGTGCTCCGCGGCGATGCGAGGCATAGCCGATCAGGCGAAGATCAACGATCGCAATGGTTCCGACGACCAGGACGATGGCGAGAACATGGACCGATTCAATCCACGGGAAGCTGTTGTCGCCTTCCTTGATCGCCAGGGCTAGCGGTGTCTCCTCCAGTTTCTGGAAGATGGTAATCAGATCCACGGCAGATCCTTCCGGTAGAATGGGGTTGAAAAGGGGGGGCGTTCAGATCGTGTAGGCGATCCAGCGCCCACAAAAGATGACGCAGATCCAGATGGCCAGCGACAGCCAGGCGGCGGGCTTCACAAGAGGGCGCCATCTCGCGCTGTCGAGTTGAAACTCGGGATGGAGGAGTGGACGCCGAAAATACCAGGTGAGAAGGCATGCGACGACCACCAGCCCCATTTTGAGCCAGAAGGTGAAATTCGTCAGCACGCGGTCCGGTTCGCCGATTGCCATGAGTGAGCCTGTCGCGAGCAGGACGGCAAGGGCCACCCACATCCAGCGCAGATAACGACGCACGACGACATTGGGGAGCGTGTCGGTCGCCAGCACGCCTGCAAGTCGCAGGTCCGATACCAGGGCCGATCCGACAACCACCGCTATGGCGAGAATATGGACGCTCTGGACCGAAGGAATGATCCATGGCTCGTCACGGATCGTTGTTGCCAGCGGGGTGGCGTAGAGCCATGTTGCAAAGCTCTGAAGGCTCATCTGTCATTCTCCTGATGGTATCGCGGCTGGGACGTCCGCGTATCTTGCCGCGCGCACATTGGGGGGGGCGAATGCTGGCCGGCACACTCCTGCGTCCGCCTGGCATTCCACACGACGCCAACGCGGATCCGGGCGCGTGGATTGACCGGGCGCCCTTGGCGCAGCGGCCATGTCGCCTGCGACACATTCACCGCGCAAAACTTCCAGCAATTGGCATGATCTTCTCCCGATTGGTGGCGTTGAAAACGGCCGCGCCTTCCCTGCGGTCCGGAATTGCGCGTTATAATGCGTCGTCCCGGTGCGCCAGCAGCGCAACAAATCGCTCGAATAATAGATGATTGTTGTAGCGCTTGATAGGCTGTTTGGTGAAAATATCCCGCTTTCCAGGCCGATCGATGCGGGTGCGCCAACGAACATCCTTTGGCTCACGGAAATTGAATCAATACATTGATAAACAGGTATTTTCTTTCATTGATAATCAAGATTGTTACGTCGCGCGTGATGTTCGTTACCGTTCATATAACGCAACAGTATTGCGTTAATACGGATATTAGTTACCTAAATTGAGCATCCGATTCGGCGTCACCCGATTCGTGAATGTTATCTGGCGTTCTGCAATTGGCATAAGCGAAGAGCCGGCCACAGCCAGCGATAGGGGGCGGACGACATATGAAGATGGAAAGCCGGTTGGTTTTGCGAGACAATCGTTCGAGCTTCACGATACCGTTGCGCTTTGGCGCCGCTCTTGCGTCGATGTCGCGGTTGGCGATCAATGGCATGAAAAGACCAGCAGGCCAAACAAGCTCTTTCAGGAGAATGAAGATGAGTGTGAAAATCGCGCGATCTGTACTTGCTCTCGCAGTTCTGGGGGTGATCAGTGCGCCCGCTTCCGCCCATCATTCCTTTGCAATGTTCGACCAGACCAAGACCGTCGTCCTGCAAGGTGAGGTGGGCAAGTTCGAATGGACGAACCCGCATGCGTTCGTGATGCTCGACGTGCCGGTCAATGGAAAGACGGTTCGCTATACGCTGGAGTGCAGCAGTCCAGCATTGATGCGCCATGCAGGTTGGAAATTCAACACGATCAAGGCGGGCGAGCGCGTGCGCGTGGCCATGCATCCTCTCAAGAACGGGCAAACGGGTGGGATGCTGGCGAAGGTCAAGGTTCCGGACGGCCGATTGCTCGCCGCCTGGTGAAGCAGGCCACAAAGATGCGAGCATAGCCGCGCAATCTTTAGAGCGATTTCCACGCGATCGGAACCGATCGCTGGTCAAGAAATCGCGGAGGTTCGCTACGAGGATATCCCGCATGGCGGGACCATGAAGATCGTCGAGCGCCTTTACCTTATCGGGTCGGATATTTTGCAGAACGATATCACAATCGAAGATCCCAAGTGTCTATCAAGGCCTTATATTCATTATCAAATATAGGCGTGAGATACACGAATATGGAATCACAGAATTTGTCTGCGAGAACAAAAAAACTGTGATGGAGAGAGACGGAATACTGGGCCTGAAGACCGAATAGCAATCTATTCGACGGAACGGAAATGACGCCCTTCCGCATGAGGCAAACCGCAGAGGACAGCTTCAAGCGGAAGATCGGCCTTGAACAGTAGGGGGAAATTTATGCACTTCTCTAACACTACGTCGTACCGCACCTTGGCATGGTTTTTCGGACTTTGCGCCATTCTCGCCGCTCCTGCGGGCCAAGCTCAGGTTGCCGAGAAAGGAAGCAATCAAGGCGCAGCCAGGGACGGGGCCGCAATGGGCGATATTGTCGTCACCGCTAACAAGCGCGGCGAGAATCTGCAGAAGGTGCCGCTCTCCGTCAGCGCATTTTCCGGCGAGCAGATTGCGCGCCTGAACATTCGCGACACCACGCAGATCACGCAACAAATCCCGGCTCTCCACGTCAATGCCTGGTCGCCCAAGCTCACCATCTTCAGCTTGCGCGGCATCTCGCAGAACAATTTCACGGACAATCTCGAAGCGCCGGTCGCCGTCTACCAGGACAACGCCTATGTCGCTTCGATGAACGCCATTTCAGGGCAACTTTTCGACGTCAAACGGATTGAAGTGCTGCGCGGTCCTCAGGGCACGCTTTTTGGCCGCAACGCAACCGGCGGTCTCATCCATTATATCAGCAACGACGCGAGCGAGGATGCTTTCAACGGCTATGTCCAGGGGGACTATGGTCGTTTCGAGAGCCGGGCAATCGAGGGGGCGATCGGCGGGGCATTGGCGACCGGACTGAGGGTTCGTGTCGCAGGACGGATCGACAAGGCCCATGGCTACATAAAGTCGCGTGACACCGTCCTTGCCGACGGGACCATATTGTCGGGCAGCGGCCAAGATCTGGGCGGTCGCAATGGATGGGCGGCGCGGGTCAATCTCCAATATGATCTCTCGCCGGAAGCGACGCTTGGCCTTTGGTACAAACATTCGGAGGACGATCACGTCGCGACCGGTGGTTATGTTTTCGAAAATTGCGATGCCGAGGCCAACGGCTACTGCCATACCGACGCCGCCGGGCTGAGCGATGGAACGGGGGGCGTGATCAACGGTCTGACAGGTCAGCCAGCCTCGCCCTGGGAGCATTTCGGAGAGCGTCGTGGCAACCTCGATCGACATGTGAATGACTATCAGGCGGACTTCAACTGGAAGGCGAGCGATGGCCTTACCCTCACGTCCATCACGAATTATCTTCAACTCAAGCAGGTCTATGCAGAGGATGGAGATGCCACGCCGCTTCTCACCGTGAATGTCGACACAGCCATGGATTTTCACCAATTCTCTCAGGAATTGCGGCTGAGCGGAGAAGCCGACCGTTTCAAATGGCAGCTCGGCGGCTATTTTCTCGACATGAAATATCAGGGCTACCACAATATCACGGGTGCCCCCGTCATTGACCTCGCCCTAGCGGCCAACGGCGCGTTCGCGACGCCAACCGTCCAACAGCCCTATAGCATCAGATCCCGCAACTGGTCGGTATTCGCGCAGGGCGATCTGACACTTGCCGAGCGATTGACGCTCACCCTGGGAGGGCGCTTTTCGTCTGATCGCAAGTCGATCGATTATAGCGCCATTCTCGTCGATCCTTTGATCAATCCCAATCCGGTTACGCTGTTCACCGGCGAGGGGCTGGCCGCGATCGTGCCTGGGGTCAATCGGGACAGGTTCGACGGCTGGGCGGCGCGCGTCTCGCTTAATTTTCAGGCAACGCCCGACCTGCTTGTCTATGCCTCGTGGAACCGCGGCATCAAGGGCGGGAACTGGTCGCTTTCGTCGAACATCCAGCCACTCGATTTCAAGCATCGGCCCGAAACGCTCAACAGTTTGGAAGCGGGTTTCAAAGCATCGCTGCTGGACCGCAGGCTGCGTCTCAACGGCACGCTGTTTCACTATATTTACAATGACTATCAGGCCTTCTCCCTCGCCGGTGGCGTACCGCACGTCTATAACAGCGATGCCCATTCGACCGGCGCGGAGCTTGAGGCTTTCTGGTCTCCTTCGCGGCGCTTTGACGCGGTTCTCGGCGCGACATGGCAAACATCGCATGTCGACAGCATTCCGGCGACCGGTACGCAGGTGGGTCCTGAGTTCTTCCCGGGAGCGCCGGACTCGCAATATTGTGCGAACCAGGGCGGTTTCTTTCTCTGTGATTTTCCCCAGAAAACGATTGTGGGTGCGCAATTTCCCAATGCGCCGCGTTTCAGCCTGAATTATCTGCTGCGCTACAATGTGGATCTGGGCGGCGGCAATGTGGCGGGCCAGATCGACGGTGCCTGGTATGACGACCAATATCTGGAAGTCACCAATGGCCTGTCATCTCTCCAGAAAGCCTATAACGTGACCAACGCATCGCTCACCTATACGGATCGGGCGACAGGGATTGCGTTGACCGCATGGGGCAAGAACGTTTTCAACAAGGCGTTCCGTGCGTACGCGCTGAATCTTGGCATATTGGGCACGACGTCAATCTATGCGCCGCCAGCAACCTATGGGGTGACGCTGCGGATACCCTTCGGACGACGATGAGGTGGCAGGCACGCTGAGCGAAGGCTTCACGAGTGGGCTGACAGGCCGTCTCATTTCTTGAGATGCTGCAGCCGCGGATCGCCGCCATCGGGATACCAAAAGGTCATATGGCACCCTTCGCATGCACGGTCGATCTCGCTGCCAGCCTCAAAAAGGGCGACCGGATCCCGCCGGTCGATGGCTGCCAGCGCGGTCCTCGTTGTCCTCTGCATATTCTGGGCGAAGGACACCAGCGTTTCATGATCGCTGGCGAGCAGGCCGTCGATCTGTGCCGTGCTGAGTTCGCCCGACGGTCGGACAATGCCAGCCGGGGCTGCGTGCCGCCCCTTCATCATCACGAGATTCATCGCTTCGATCAGTGTCACCGCATGGCGTCGCACGGCATCCCATTCCTCGGCTGTGCGCGGCTCGCGCTTCACCACGCCCTTCTCGTCCGAAACGGTCGCGACGGATTCCCAAAGGCCGTCGGCCGCCGGATCGACCGTCGCGTTCATCAATTGCTTGATCGTAAAGGACGTATCGAAGGGTTCGGCCTCGTTTTGGGATGAGGCCGTCGTCTGATTGGAGCTTGCCTCAACCGGGGCCTTGTCCGAGCACCCACCCAGCCCCACCAGGGGGCCTGCCAAGGCAGCGAGGGCAACGAAAGAGATGGCATGCCGCATGTTTGTTTCCCCACCAGCAATGTGAAAGCGCCTTTTGAAACCAACCGCCTACTTATTTGGCGTTCTGGTCGTCCTGTCTGGTGCTCGCGCCGCCATCGCCGCTGCGCTCATCGAAATTGACGACGCCGTCCTCGGCCGGGTTGATTGGTCTGTTCATGAACTTGTCGAGTTCGCTCGACATCTGGACTGGCTTGGCAGCAGGCGTGGAACTGGCGGTAGCGTCCGCCTCATTGTCGCTCGTCTTTCCGGAGCAGCCGGTGAAAGCCAGAACCATCAATGTCGGAAACACGGAAGCCGTTACAAACCTGCGCATTTGTCAATCCTTCTCTTCGAACCCCAAGATGTTGCACCACTTTGCTGCAAATCGTCTGGAACCTGCAACCGGGGCCGCATCAGGGATTGAACCTCTTCGCCCATATAAGCTTGAGGTTTACATTACGCAACAATAGTCTTGCATAATGCCGATGTGTTGCCATAACGGTAAATATGAATGATGCGGGGAGTCGCCGGGCGATCCAGCCTCTTCGCGTCCTGAAAATGGCGGATATGCGTCTGGATTGGGGAGAGCTTCGATGTTGCGGATACAAAGCGGCGCGGGTTGCGATCTTTCTGCGATTTGCTGTGGCGGCCTGGTGGAGGATCGGCTGTGAAGATCTGGCAAGTTTCCTTTTTGTCACTCGTCCTGCTGACCGCGGCCTGTGGCGGACTATCGAAGGATCAAGCTGACCGCGACGGCCCCCGGACTTCTGATGGCCGGCCGGATTTCTCGGGAACCTGGCAGCGCTATCCTGACGACTGGTACGGGACTGATCCCGACCATCCTCCGCCACCTGGCGGACCGTTTCCCCTGAAGGAGCCATTCGCGGGTCAATACGCGACGTTACTCAACAGGCTCCACGCGGCTGACGTGGCGGGCACACCGATCGCCAATTCGAGCACGAAATGCCTGCCGGAGGGCATGCCCTCGATCATGGGTGCGATTTACCCGATCGAGATCATGCAGGATGCAAAGCGACTGGTCGTGCTTGCCGAATTTCTCTCCCAGACCCGCAGGGTGCATATCGGCGAGAAGATGCCGCCGGCCGATGATACGGAGCCCTCCTACAATGGCTATTCGGTCGCGCGCTGGGACGGCGACACGCTAGTGATTGAAACCTCGCGCGTGCGACCCGACGTCCTCTTCTTCAATGTACCTCACAGTATAAACATGAAGATTACCGAAAGGCTGAGGCGGTCATCGCCGACCCTGCTCGAGAACAAGGTCATGATCGAGGATCCGGATTATCTCAGTCGGCCCTATAGTTTCACGTTCCAGTACAAGAAGACCGATTACAAGATCGGGGAGTTTGTCTGCGAGAATAACCAGACCAAGGTGGACGCTGAGGGCAAGGCGTCCCTCCAGCTTCAGCCGGACACGAAGTGATCGAACGTCGCAACGACGTCATCGATAACTTGGTGAGCCGAAAGATCTGGATGCTGTGATCCAAGGATTTGGACAGCCGAGTGGTCGCCGCGGCGCAGACATTTGAAAGGTAGTAAAATGAGCAACGGAACGATATTAGTGGCGACGGTCGGGCAAGCGATCATTCGCAGCGCGGATGATGGCAAAAGCTGGAATCGCCTCGGCGTGGGCCAACAGCTCGAATTCGATGCGATCACCCGCTCATTAAGCGTCAGTCCGACGTCGCCGGAGACGATCTACGCCGGAACGGACATCGGGCTATGCATCAGCACCGACACGGGTGGAAAGTGGGAACGGGTCGCATCGCCCTTTGACGGGGAAACGGTCTGGAAAGTTGCGGTCGATCCCAATGACGCCGATCGGATTTTTGTTGGTACCGGGGCACCGTCGCGCGCCGCGTTGTGGCGCACCGAGGATGGCGGCCAGACCTGGTTGCGGGCGCCAGTCGAAATCCCCGAATTCTGTGCCGGCGTCAATCGGCCGCGGCTGCTGGCATTCGCCTATGACTCGACTGATCGCAACAAATTGTGGTTCGGGCTCGAGGAGGGAGGGCTGTTTCACAGCAACAATGGCGGCGAAACCTGGACCCGGCTGGATGACCGTCTGTTGTGGGATTTCAATTCCGACATCCACAATATTACGGTTCTGCCGAACCACGGCCGGAAGGTCGTGGTCGTGGCGAGCGTCAATGCCGTCTACCGCAGCTTCGATGATGGCCAAAGCTGGTCCGGGATTCTAGCGAGCGAGGCTTTCGGGCTCTACTATGTTCGCGCCCTCAACAAGCCATCGGCGAGCGAGAATGTGCTGTATCTCAGCATTTCCGATGGTACGCCTGGCACGACAAGCAAGCTGCTGATTTCCCGCGACGCTGGAGAAAGCTGGGAGGTTCTGCCTCTTCCCCAGCAGCCCAATTCCTGCTTCTGGGCCATTTCCGTCAATCCCTGGAACGATCGCCAGATCGTCGCGGGTACCAAATATGGTCATTTGTTCACGTCCGAAAATGGCGGCTTCAGCTGGCTCAAGCAATGGCGCGATTTCAGCGAAATCGCTGACGTTCTCTGGACCCCCGCCGTCGCTCAGATAAAGGCTGCGCACCAATCGCTGGTGACGGCGAAATAGCAGGAGCCAAGGATCGCCGACTGCGACATTGGTGACGGCCGGGCCTTGTCCCCCATACCGGGACCCTGCCCGTCAGCGATGGCGGGCGGGCAGCTGCGTGAACGACTGTCTTGATTGCCGGGCTGTTCGCTCGGCCTCGACATCGATTGATGCCAGGGTTCCCTGATCGCGCACTCCACCTTGCTGAAGACTTCAACCAGGCCGTGCGCTGGCTTGCGGTTTCGACGGGAGCTGTCGTGCAGCCAGCGCTTGCTCGCCGGAAATGCAGCACAGCCAAGGAACAAGGCGAGACGCATCATTTATGCAACAATGATAGATAAAATTGACATTCTGTTGACTCTTAGTAAAAAGCATCGATAGTGTCCGTCTATCGATAGATGCGCGGTACCTCGATCCTGGTTTTGCCGGGCGTGCGAGCAGGCGGGCAATGTCGAATGTCCGACGCGTGGCTCCAAGGAGGCAGGAAAGGTCTGCGCATATTGGACAGTGGAGCGGCGTTCGGTACACCTTTGTCGGATCGGGCAGTTGAATGATCCTGCCTCATTGAAGCTATTGATTTTGGATTACGGAAAAATTCAAAATTAGAAATAACCGTATCAAATATTATCGAACAGAGCGGGATTAAATCTTGCCACTATATGTTGAGCAGCAGGAACAATCGCTGGCGATTTCGCCGATTGTCTGAACCGTCGCAATCCAAATCTTTACTGCCGCGACAACATGCAGGGAGGGTTGTTATGAAATATAATTCCACATCGGGGAAACATTGGGCGGTGCGCCAGGCAATAGCCTTGACGGCGTCTGCATCCGCTACCATGGTAATATGTCCGGCGGTTCTCCACGCCCAGGAGGAGCCGCAAGCGCAGCGGGCGAAAACGGACGCCGAGGCGATTGTGGTGACGGCCCGGCGCAAGGAAGAAACGCTCACGGACGTTCCCGCATCGATCACCGCCTATTCATCCGATTATCTGCAGAAGCAGAATATCCAGACTTTTGCCGACTATGCGACGAAAATTCCCAACCTGACCTTTCAATATGGTCAAGGTACCGATTTTTCGTCGGTTGGCTTCGTAGGTGGCCGTCAAACCGTTATTCGCGGCGTTGCCGGTTCCAACACGACCGCCTATTATATCAACGATACTCCTGTGCCGGCATCGATCAGTCCGCAGGTCCTCAATCTGGACCGGATCGAAGTGCTGAAGGGACCGCAGGGCACTTTGTTCGGTGCCAGTTCCATGGGCGGCAATCTGCGCTTCATTACCCGCGAGCCATCGCTCAACGACAATAGCTATGTCGTCCAGGCGCAAGGGGGTGGAACGAAGGGTGGCGGCTTCGACTTCGATGGCAATGCGCGGGCGGACGTCGTGCTCGTTCCCGATCGCGTGGCGCTCAACATGGCCTTTGGCTATTTGCGCGAATCAGGTTTCGTCAGTCGCCGTTTTCCCGATGGCGCGGGGGGCTTCACCACGAAAGGCGGGCAGGGCCGCAACGACACCTATTCCGGATCGATCTCGGCACGCTTCAAGCTGTCTGATTCGATCGAAGCGACGCTGAGCGGGATCGGGCAGAGCAGCGATCTGCATGGCTTCCCGGCGGCTTATGCGCCGTTGCCAGGCTATCAGCCGCAAACCTATACCCTCGATCGCGACCGGGATGTTCAGGAATTCTCCAAAGACCGTTGGGGCCTGGGATCGCTCGCGCTCAAATATGCGGGCGACGGCTTTTCCGTCATATCGTCCACAAGCTATTTTGCCCGCAAGACCTATGAGCGCGAAGACAATACCGAAGGTACCAACTTCTTCATCGAAAACTCGCTAGGGGTCGATGCCGGCAATCCTGCGCTTTTCACGGACAATATCTCGCGCGACCGCCGTTTCACGCAGGAAACGCGTCTGTCCTTCGACGAAGGCGCGCTATTGCCGCATCTGTCCGGAACGGTGGGCGTCTTCTACCAGCATAAATATACCAGCTTTTACCAGCCGGCGGTTATCGTGCCGGAACTCGGCGCAGCCGGCTTCGATCCGCCCTATGTGACGAACCAGCGCTACCCCGCGCATGAAGATAATAGCGCCATCTTCGGTGAACTCTATTATGAGGTGGTCCCACGGCTCACCGTGACCCTGGGTTTGCGCCATTACTGGATCAAGCAAAAGGCCGATGCGGTGCTGAGCCAGGGCATTTTCAACGCGCCGGGCGGCGACTTCGCGCCGGAGCGACGCAGCCGGCAGCAGGGCTTTGTTCCCAAAGCGGTTGCTTCCTACAAGATCGGCACGGATGGCACCATCTATGCTTCGGCCGCCAAGGGCTTCCGGGTGGGCGGATCGCAGGGCAGGCTTCCCGATTTCTGCTCAGGGGATCTGGCGGCGATCGGACGCACCCAGGATGACGTGCAGGAATACAAGTCCGATACCTTGTGGAGTTACGAGGTCGGCGCGAAGAACCGTTTCGGGCGATTGAACGTTTCGGCAGCCGCCTTCCAGATCGACTGGTCCAACATCCAGCAGCAGGTTGCGCTGCCGACCTGCACCTTCTCCTTCATTGCCAACGCCGGCAAGGCACGGATCCGTGGCGGCGAACTTGAGATTTCGGGCCGGCCGGTTGCCGAATTGCCGCTCACCATCCAGCTTGGCCTTGGATATACCAACGGCAAGCTGATCGATCCGGGCCTCATCAATCAGGCGCCCGATACGCGTCTGGTGCAGGTTCCGGAATGGACCGCGACTGTCGGGGCAAATTATGAGCATGAGATCGGCGCGAATATGAGCCTGTTTGTCAGCGGCGATTATAGCTACACAAGCTCGGTCAAGGTCGCGAATAGCGCAGGGGGTTTCCTCACCCGCCACCCGTTCAATTTCGTGAACGCCAATCTCGGTCTGCGCTTCGGCTCTTCGGAAATCATGCTTTTCGGCAAGAACCTGCTCGACAAGCGCCTGAACCTTGGCGACCTCTACAGTTCGGGGTTCGAGCGTCAGGAGATCCTGGCGGACGGCAGCGCACAGCGCTTGCCCAGGGCGGCCGTAAGCCGGCCCCGGCAGCTGGGCGTGCAATATCGTCTGAAATTCTGAGCTGTGGAGGTGTCCAGGTGGATCCCGTAGCACCTGGACGGAGGGCTGGTAGGGCAAGACCCTGCCAGCCTTCATTTGATGCGGGATTGGCATCGCATGGAGCCCATGAGGCAGAATGTGGGGCGATATGGTCATTCAGAGAGGGCATAAGCATGGTGGCAGTGTCATGACGTCAACCGTCGTCCGGTGCCTATGGCGCAAAAAGGGGGCCAATCGCTCGGCCGCCCTGCCGATTTATCTGGCTGCCTCCCTGATGGCGGCAGTTTCGCCCGCTCAGGCCGAAGTCCCATCCATGCCTTCGGCGTTGCCGGTGCCGTCCACCGGCCAACCGCCCCTGTCGTCCGCAACGCGGAGAGGAACCGAATATAGCGATCTCGAGAAGGCCGGGTATATCGAGGAGGAGTATTATCTGTCCGGAACCGCGCCGGCGATCACGGCGGCGGGCGAGGCGCTGTTCCAGGCACCATATATTACGCGCATCTTGGTGCGGAAGCCGAAAGATCCGGCCAAATTCAACGGCACTGTCGTCATTGAGCCTTTCAGCTGGTTTGGAGAACGGGGCGCGGGTTGGATACTCACTCGCGCCTATTTGCTGCGCAAAGGCTATGCCTATGTGGGCTATACCCTCAATATCAACAAGCCAGCGGAGGACCCCAAATTTCCGCCGGGTGAGTATGAGGCGACGGGCCGTCCCAACCGCTATACGGGGATCGTGAACTTCGAATTCATGCGGCGTTTCGATTATGCCCGTTATGCGCCGCTGGGCTCCTATTACGACCCGGCCCGCTTCAAACGCGGCGGAGCGCCTGATCCGTTTGTGCCGCAGTCTCAGGGTATTGGTGCTGGGCTGGCGCTGCTGCTCAAATCCAACCTCGCCGATGGTCCGATGAGTGGGCTGCGCGTGCAGCGTGTCTATGTGGACAGCTGGGCGGTGACTGCGCAGGTGTGGATGGATTATCTCGACCAAGGGCGTCATCAGCAATGGCGCATGCCCGATGGACGCCCGCTCATTGACGCCTATATGACCGGTCGCATGGCCTTTGGGGAAGTTGGCGGCGACGTCATCCGTGTGCCTCGCAAGATGCCGAGTGATGTGCCCTTCGTCACTGTCTATAGCCAGTCGGAGCTGATGCATGACGCGATCGAAGGCATCATCCTCCCGCCAGATACGGACCAACCGATGCTGCGCTATTATGAAGTGACGGGTATGCCGCATCTGCGACTGGCGGATCATGGCACCCAACATACCGAAGATGTCGCTGCCGATGTTGGCAAGGGCGATGTGCCGCGCTGCCAGATGCTGTACGACGAGCCGGCCGAGATGGTAGTCTCCGCCTTGCTGGACGACATGGACAAGTGGGTGCGGGAAGGGAAACCGATGCCCAGGGCGCCGCGTGTCGTCAGGAAAGGGAAGGGCGTCCTTCGGGATGCCACGACGCAGAACATGATCGGCGGCGTTCGACCGCCTTGGATCGCCATTCCCTCTGCCACTTATTGGACCGAGCAGGAGTCTCACTGCGATATCATCTATGACACGAAGGTGCCGTATGACCACGCCAAGCTGCGTCGTCTTTACGGGTCGTACAATACATATCTCAGAAAATATGAGGGAGCGAAGGAGGCCGCTGTCAAACAGGGTTATTTGCTACCGGAAGACCGTGACGAACTGAAAGCCGTCGCTCAACCCGGAGATTTCGAGCCAGCCACCCGACAGCCCGAGTAGAAGGCGAAGTTGGCAATCGATGCCTATAGTCTATCAAGAATGCAGAAATCTGCGCTCCTCTGCCTATGCCGCATATATCAAGGCCTGTGGGGCTTCATGGCGAGTTGATGACGGCGGCGGCAAGGTAGATCATGGCCTCAAAGCTCTGATCGGTTTTGCATGCGCGCATGATGATGCGTTCGAACTCTTTGAGTTTACAGAAGAATTTTTCGATCAGATGCCGCCATTTATACATCTCTGTATCGAGCCCGATGAGAATGGCGCAGCGGGGGTGTTGCGAGATAACGATCTTTGCGCCGCGTTCGTTGAGTTCGGCGATGATCTCGTTGCTGTCGAAGGTGTTGTTGGCAAGCAAGGCACCGAACTCAACACCCTTGATCAGCGGGGCGATGCCGATGGTGTCGAAACGATGACCGAGCATGAGTTGAAACCGCCGACATCGCGGCATGAGAGCAACGGGATGAGCTTAGATCGGCCGCAAACCACCTCAACCACCGACCGTGTCCGGAGTGTGAATTCGCCCGGTCAGAACGCGCGTCGGCGAATATGCGCGGGGAACCAGTTGTCGAAAATGATCACTTATGGGCGATGCAGGCTGAGATCTTTCTCGACATCGATGCGACGAGGGCGACCATGTGGGCCGCCCTTGCCGGATGTCAGACGGATTTGACTGTCAGAAGACGCCGGCTCGCCCTAAAGGCCCGATAGCCAAGGCTGAGCATCGCGATCAGCAACACGCCTTGCGCGGCTGCGAACGGCGGCTCGTTTCCATGCGGCGCCAGCGCATTGAGCGCGGGTATTTTCAGGAAAGATTGAACCACCAACACAAACAGGTTGAGCCAGAGGCCAATCGTTGCGGTGACTGCGTAGATCGATGAGGCGCTGCCTGTGAGCTTGCGAACATACCAAGCCCAGAAGGCGACCCCGAGGATTAGGGTCGAAAAGATGCCGACCCCGAGCGCGGGGGTGAAAGCGACGATCGGGAAAAGGAAACCCGTCAGGCTGGTGAGCAGGGTTGTCCAGAGGAATATCCCGGTTGCCCGCGGAAGCACGCGGCCACGTGCGAAAGCGGGCAGGGCGATCAGGCCCGATCCGATGCCGACGAAGCTGATCGCGACATGGAGCATGGTGAACTGCGCTATGGTCAATCCAAGGATCATGGCATGTCTCCTTCAGAGGTAGCGCGCCGCAGGGCGCGACAGCGAAAGGTAAGGACGAAGCGTCGAGCGGGCGGCGATATAGGCTTCGTAATCGGCCATGTCGGGAAGCGCGGGAATGGTGATCACCTCGCCCTTGTCGAAGCCTGAAAGCGCGGCGTCGACCATGTCGTTTACGTCCATCACCATTTCGGCCGGTATGCTGGCAAGCTGCGCCTCGTCCCAGATCGCGGTGCGGGTGATGCCCGGAAGTACCGCCTGGATGCGGACTCCCTTCGCGCCAAGTTCGACCTGCAACGCTTCGGTGAAGGCGAGGACATAGGCCTTGCTGGCTGGATAGACGGCTGTGAAGCCGTCGGGCATCAGCGCAGTGATCGAGGTGATGTTGACGATCGCACCCGATCCCGTTTCCGCTAGACGTGGCGCGATCGCAGCCGAGAGGCGTGTCACCGCGAGGATGTTGAGGTTGATCATCCCGGTGAGATAGGCGGGGTCGGCGTCAACGAAGGTCGTTTCGCCCGCGATGCCGGCATTGTTGATCAGGCCTGTGATTGCCTCGTCGCTGTGGAGGCGCGCTTCGACGCGGCTCAGGTCGTCGGCATTTGCGAGGTCGGCCGAGAGGGTTTCGACCGACACGCCGGTCTCGCTGGTCAGGCGGGCGGCGAGGTCGGCAAGCTTGTCGGCCCGGCGCGCGACGAGGATGAGGTTGTGTCCGCGGCGGGCAAGGCGATCGGCATAGACGGCGCCGATGCCGTCCGATGCGCCGGTGATGAGAAAAGTCTGCTTGGTCATCTGACGTCTCCTGCGGAAGGAGGCGCAGTCCCCTTTGGACCGCGCCTATTCCTTATCAGCTGTTGATGAAGTCGAGAAGGTCGGCGTTGAACCGGTCCTGGTGAGTGACGGTCAGGCCATGGTCGGCGCCTTCGTAGATCTTCAGCACCGCCTGCTTGACGATTTTGACGGTTGAGCGAGCCGAGGCGTCGATCGGGACGATCTGGTCATCGTCGCCGTGGAGGACGAGGGTGGGCTTGTCGAATTTCTTGAGATCCTCGTTGAAGTCGCTTTCCGAAAAGGCGCGGATGCTGTCGAGCAGACCCTTGAGGCCACCGTTCATGCCTTGCCGGACGAAGTCGTCGCGCACCGCTTCGCTGACGTTGGCGCCCTCGCGGTTATAGCCGAAGAAGGGAAGCGTCAGATCCTTGAAGAATTGCGGGCGGTTGTCAAAGGTGCCCTTGCGGATTCCGTCGAATATCTCGATCGGCAGGCCGATCGGATTGGCTTCGGTCTTGAGCATCAGCGGGGGAACTGCGCCTATCAGCGCAACCTTGGCAACGCGATCCGTGCCGTGGCGCCCGATATAGCGGGTGACTTCGCCGCCACCGGTTGAGTGACCGACGAGGATGACGTCCTTCAGGTCGAGCTGCTCGATCAGCTCGGCGAGGTCGTCGGCGTATTGATCCATGGTGTTGTTATCCCAGACCTGGTCCGAACGGCCGTGGCTGCGGCGGTCGTGGGCGATGGTGCGGAAGCCTTGGTTCGCGAAGAACACCATCTGGGCATCCCAGGCGTCGGCGCTGAGCGGCCAGCCGTGGGAGAAGAGGATCGGCTGCCCGTCCTTCGGGCCCCAATCCTTGTAGAAGATGTGCGTGCCGTCGGTGGTGGCGATGGTGGTCATGTCGTGGTTCCTTTCGCTTCGTGAGAGACGGATCGTCCGCCGTTGAAAGGAGAGATAGACGCAGCTTCGCTTGCGCGGGATTGGCGGACCCGACAATATGCGGGCCGATTCCGACAAGTGATCGATCGGAGAACTGTCATGCCGAAGTTGAAGGTGCCCGATGGGCCGCCCACGCTGGTCGAGGTCGGGATGATGCTATATCCAGACTGCCAGATCGGTATGGTCCACGGGATTACCGACCTATTCCATGTCGCAGGGCGTTTTGCGGTCGATCACGGTCGTACACCGATCCGCGTCAGTCATTGGCGATTGCAGGACGCGGGGGGCTTCGCTCGTTGCTTCGACAGCCATCCGGAAGAGCCTTGCGGTAATTCGCCGGGCGTCGTCATCGCGCCGGGGAGCCTGCACAAGTTGCTCGAGGCCGAGGAAGCGGTCCCCTATGCGCGCTGGCTGCTCGACCGCCACGCGCAAGGGAGCATCCTCGCGTCGAATTGCGGCGGCGCTTTCGCGCTTGCCGCGACCGGTTTGCTCGCGGGGCGTCCCGCGACCACGCACTGGTATTTTGCCGAGGAATTCAGGGCGCGCTTTCCCGATGTCAGGCTTGAAGCCGACCGGATGGTGGTCGACGAGGGTGACATCATTACGGCCGGCGGGCTGATGGCTTGGACTGAACTGGGTTTGCGCATTGTCGAGCGGTTGCTGGGTCCGTCGGTGATGATGGAGACCGCGCGCTTCTTCCTGATCGATCCGTCGGGGCGCGAACAGAAGAATTATGCGAGCTTCGCGCCCCGGCTCACGCATGGCGACGAACCAATCCTCAAGGTGCAGCATTGGTTACAGGGCAGGGGGGCGGGTCCGATCTCGGTCGCCGATTTGGCAGCCGAAGCAGGGATGGAGGAGCGTACCTTCCAGCGGCGGTTCAAGGCGGCTACGGGCAAGACGCCCGTCGAATATGTTCAGCACATCCGCATCGGCAAAGCGCGCGAACAGCTTGAGTTCACGAAGCGCACCGTCGATCAGATTGCGTGGGAGGTTGGCTATGAGGATGCCGCTGCGTTCCGTAAGCTCTTCCATCGGATCACCGGCCTGTCGCCCCAGGAATATCGCCAGCGCTTTTCGTCGTCGTACCCGCTGGCGGAAGTAGCCTGAATGGCGGCTGTGGACGCCCCGCCGGATGCAAGCAGTAAATCGGGATATGTGGCACGTAGCCGGATGCTGTCATCTGCCCGGCCTCGATGAGCAGGGCCATATGCTGCGGGCCACCTATCCGAAAATAACGGGGACAACCTCAGCCCCCAGCTACATCATGCCGTGGGATACAAACAGTAGGATTCCGCCAGGGTGAAGTTAAAATGGCCAATGGAAAAGATGTAAATGAGTTTTGTCAGGAAGTGTTTATTTTCGGTAAAAAATTGTTATTCAACCAGAATTCGATAATGAAACTTGTGATACCCGAACACTGCCTCCTGACGCGCTGAGGTCCAGCGCTATGTCAACCATTCGGGCATTGATCAGTTCTGACAACGTGGCTGCACCTTCATTCAGGAACAGTTCCACAGAGCCCGTGTCGATGAAGAGGCTGATCTTCGCAATGCCGTCAGAGAAGTCGCACGGCAGGCTTCGATTTTTACGCCAGGCATCGCTGTCGGGGGCGCCGGGGCCGCTGGTGTCGCGTTTGATGAAAGTTCTATTATCGCTTAGCTCGAGGCCTATTTGAGTGAAATAGCCGCCGCCTCCGCGCACGGATAGCCACACTCCTGACGGCCAGTTCGATCCGATGCGCGTGAGGGTGAGGTCAATGCGGCCGGCGAGAGAGCCCGCATCTGCGGGCCAGATATAATTATTGCCTTCGGCAATCGTCTGATCAGTGCCATGAACCGCATCTGTGAATACATCATTCTGCGCTGGGAGAGGGGTGCTGAAAAGCCGTGGCACGTTGTCAAGAAGCCGTAGGCGTAATTCTCGAACAATACTGAGTTGACCTCGGTAATCGTAAGTCGGCAGCAGTCGGTTGGCATACGCCCAGTTGTTCATCCATCCGATCGAATATGCATGGGTAAGGGGATCGGCAGCTTGCGGGTCAGTCCAGATAACGGCCGCGTAAAAATCGGCTCCGCCATCCAGCCATTGTTCATCGGGATTGCCGGTCGTGAAGGTCGCGCCATCGAATTCGCCGACCCAATAGCAGGTTCCGCCAGTGAATCCGGAGGCTGTTCCATCTCCACCTACCAGCAAAACCCATTTGTCCGAGGAGGTCGTGCCGTCCGGATTGTATAGATGTAGCTTGAAGAGATGAGAGCATTCCATCACGGCACCGGCGACCGTTGACAGAAATCCGCTTGAATAGGCCCACTGCTTCAGATCTGGCGAAGTGTAGATGCCGATCTTGCCTTCTTCCGAGAGCGTCATGACCCAACGCCCGCTGGTCTCGTGCCAGAAAACCGTAGGGTCGCGAAATTGCCTGTTTCCTGGGAAGTTGGGCAGTACGATGCCGTGAAAGGTGAAGCTGGCGCCCTCGTCAAGAGAGTACCAGAGTGCGCAGGATTGATTTTGCCCGGCTGCATTGTCGGCAGGCATGGTGACGAGCGCTATCAGCGCACCGGGGCCGAATCCGGCAGTGTTGGCAGCGTCCACAATGGCACTGCCTGTCCAGATGTCTCCATAGGCTGTTGTGTGGCGTGGGATCGAGATACCCTGATCCTGCCAAGTGACGAGATCGGGAGAGGTCCAGCGGCGCCATTCGGTGCCATCGGTGGGATAGGTCGGATTGAATAGGGCCCACATAGTCCAGCGATTGCCCATTCGTACAGGACGCTGTGGGTCGTTGATCCAGCCCCCTGGCGGGGCTGCGATGTGATATCTTGGTCGCCCGTTTATTTCGGGTTCCGTTGGCAAGGCCGGAGAATTCGAAGCTCCACTCGGCGCGGACGTTGCACCAATTGCAGGTTCTGCTTCGCTGCCGCAGGATGAAAGCATTGGAAAGGCAGCGAGCATTTGCAGCGTTTGCCTGCGTGAATAGAAGGGGGTAAACGCCACTGGCCTACTCCTCTCACCAACTTCTTTGATTTTCTGGCTGTTGTCGGCGCGCTCGCTTGGAGCGGAGCGCATCGATGCCTGATTGCAGTCAGGTCGAAGGAGGGGCTCGCAATCTCTGCGTGCCCGCCAATTGGATGCGGCTGACGGAAAACGCCTTCATGACCCTTTTCCTCCTGTGCAGCATCATGCTTTTCCATGATCGCTTGCGATTAAATCTATATATGTGATTTAATCGCGTCAAGCCGTCAGGAAGGGGCGACTTATGGACATCTCTTGTGGAACTAGTCCATTGAAT
Organism: Sphingobium sp. LSP13-1-1.1; assembly: GCF_040676415.1. Lineage (NCBI taxonomy): Bacteria > Pseudomonadati > Pseudomonadota > Alphaproteobacteria > Sphingomonadales > Sphingobiaceae > Sphingobium > Sphingobium sp. LSP13-1-1.1. The sequence continues at coordinate 56,392 of NZ_JBEGHU010000067.1, forward strand.
TTACGTAGTTTCTCTGGTGCGGCGTTGTCGGCTCGGCTTTAGTTTTCGGCTGTTCGGTCGCTCTGAAGTGAAACGACTTCTGCCTTGTCGCCCAGAATTACTCCTACCCGCTGGTGCAATTTGGTGGGCAAGATTTCCATGATCCTTTGGTCACCGTCTATGGCTGCGCCGCCTGCCTGTTCTACCAGAAAAGCCATCGGATTTGCTTCATACATGAGGCGTAGCCTCGCCTCGCCTTCCGGGCGCGCATCTTTGGGGTAAAGGAAGGTGCCCCCTCTTTTCAGAATTCGGTGTACGTCGGCCACCATGGAGGCGGTCCAACGCATATTATAGTCCGTGGCCAACGGCCCTTCCGCACCCTGAATACGTTCCTCGACATAGCGCTTGATTTGCGGCGACCATTGACGTCTGCGCGCCATGTTGATGGCGAACTCCCGATTGCCTTGCGGCATCTGCATGGGGCCATCGGTCATCCGCCATGAGCCGATTTCGCGATCAAGAGTGAATTCGTAGACGCCGGATCCGATCGTCAGAACCAGCAGCGTTTGCGGTCCATATATCGCATAGCCGGCTGCAACCTGATGGATGCCGGATTGAAGAAAATCCTGCTCCGTTACCTCGCGCCCTGAAGCATTTTCGGGTGCCTTGAGTACAGAAAAGATCGTGCCGACGCTCAGGGCGACATCAATGTTGCTTGAGCCGTCGATCGGATCAAACAGCAGCAGATATTCGCCCTTCGGAAAGCGATTGGGAATGGGATAGAGGGTCTCCATCTCCTCGGACGCCATGGCTGCCAGATGGCCACCCCACTCATTGGCGTCGAGCAGCAACTCATTGGCAATGACATCGAGTTTTTTCTGAACCTCACCCTGAACATTTTCGCTGCCAAGGCTGCCAAGGACTTCGCCCAGTGCGCCCTTGGATACTGCATGACTGATCGTCTTGCAGGCGCGCGCGACCGTTTCGATGAGAAGGCGCAATTCTCCCGGCAACGCCTGAGCCTGACGTTGCTGCTCGATCAGGAAACGGCTGAGGGAGATGGCCTGCATGGTGCGCCTCTGCATGGGGGAGGGAAGGAGAGTTAATCAGCTATTCTTGCGGCAACGTCTGCACCGTGGGCATATCGCGCTGCTTCATGGATATCGGCGGCTTCCGGCCTTACGCCTGTATACAGAATAAATTGCTCGACTGCCTGGAGCACGATGACTTCGCCACCGGAGATGATATTCTTTCGTGCGGCTCTTGCGGCGCGAACGAAGGGCGTGTCGACCGGTTGGGCAACGACATCGAAGGCAATGCTGCAGGCGGCGATCTGCTCCTGACTGAAGGCCAGAGCTGCGCTGTCCTTGCCGTCCATACCCAATGGCGTGACATTGATCAGCAACGGCGCGCCATCCTGCGGCGGATCCATGTGCCAGTGATAGCCATATTGGTCTGCGATCGCCCGCCCGGCCATTTCGTTACGCGCGATGATCATCCCATCGACGAAGCCTGCATCCTTGAGCGCGGCAGCGACGGCCTTCGCCATTCCGCCGCTACCGCGGAGCAGAAATGGTACCGGTTTATCAATGCGCTTCTCCAATAACTGGCGAACCGCAACATAATCCGTGTTGTAGCCAGTCAGTCGGCCACTGTCGTTGACGATGGTGTTGACGCTATCGATCACGCGAGCGGAAGCTTCAAGCTCATCGATCAGGGGAATGACCACTTCCTTGAACGGCATGGAGATGGCGCAGCCGCGGATGTCCAATGCGCGGACGCCACCGATCGCTGCAGCCAGATCCTGCGTACTGAAACTTTTATAGACATAGTCCAGTCCCAGGATCTCGTAGAGGCGATTGTGAAAGCGTGATCCGGCGTTTCCGGGGCGACCTGACAGCGACATGCACAATCTGGTGTCTCTGCCGATTGGCGGTTTCATGTCCTCAGTCCCCATTGTGGCTTAGTGATGTGTCGCGCCGCATCGTGGATCCGCGAGCGATGAGCCGTCCGCTCAGGACGACCTTGCGAGCGGCGGCATTCGGATGGTCGAGCCGGTCGAGCAGCATAGCCATGGCCGAGCGCCCGATCTCCTCCACCGGTTGTTCGATAACGCTCAGCCCATCCGCTGCAAATTCTGTCCAGCTATCATTGTCGAACCCCGCCAGGGCAAAGTCTTTGGGGACGCTCAGGCCCAGAAAACGAGCGGCTCGCAGCACCGACATCAGCATCACGCCATTGCTCGCGATGATGGCTTCGGGACGATCGGGAGCCTGCAACAGAGCACTGACCAGCTTCTCTGCTTCACCTTCGCCATGCGGCACGGAGAGGGATTGAGTGTGGATACCAATCGTACGGGCGGCTTGTTCAAAGCCGGCGCGCCGTTCGGCACCGGTAGTGCTGGCCGCGCCGAACAGGCCGGTAATCGAAGTGAAGCCCTGTGCATGTAAATGGGTAACCAGGGCGCCTGCCATCGCTTCATTGTCGAGGACGACGCAATCCGTCGTTGTCGCGGCTACGCGATCGATCAGGATGATGGGATGCTCTGCCTTGGCCCGCGATACCTTCTCCGCACCTTGCCGGGTAGGCGCCAGGATCACCCCCGTTACCCGTTCTTCCTGCATCAACTGGAGATACATCGCCTCCTTGGCGGGATCTTCATCCGTATTGCACAATATGACCCGCAGACCTCGTTCATAGGCGATATCCTCGACCGTGCGCGACACGGCGGTGAAGAAGGGATTGCGGATATCCGCCACGATGAGGCCGATCGTGTTGCTGTGGCGCGACCGTAGCCGACGCGCTGCAAGATTGGGACGGTAGCCTGTTGTCGTAACCGCCGCCAGCACCCTGTCGCGCATGGCTGGATCAACCGCCCGCCCGGAAAGCACCCGGGAGACAGTGGCCGGCGATACCTCGGCGACTCGCGCAACATCCTTGATACCGGCTGTCATGGGAAAATCGTTTTCCTCATCCTCTCTAAATTCTGCCCAGAATATGGCCGATTATATGGGGATATTGCAAGTGTATTGACAGAATCATGAGAAAACGTTTTCTTAAGAGGAAGAGAGAGGATGCCAAAGAGCTATGATTGCCGAACCCTTGAATGCGCTTCGTCATGAAGACCTGATCCGCATCGACGCGCGGGCATCCGACAAGGAGGCTGCGATCCTGCAGGCCGGCCAGATATTGGTCGCTGCGGGCTGCGTCGCGCCCGGCTACGAACAGAGCATGGTGCGACGGGAGGCGGTGGCGAACACCTATCTGGGATCGGGCGTCGCCATTCCACATGGCCTGGGCGAGGACAAGGGGCTGGTGCGCCGCGACGGGATCGTGGTCCTGCAACTGCGCGAGGGAATCGAGTGGAATCCTGGCCAGCGCGCCCATCTCGTCGTCGGCATCGCTGCCAGTTCCGACAGTCATATCGCGATTCTCCGCCGCCTCACGCGCCTGATTCAGGATGAGGCGCGGCTGGCGACCCTGCTCGCCACCGACGATCCGGCGGATATTGCCGCTGCCCTCCATGAGGACGCCAACTCCGGCGAAGCCCGGCCCGTCGCAGAGGATCTGGCCGAACGGATCGAATGGACGATCGACTATCCGGCAGGTCTGCATGCCCGGCCCGCCTCAGCCTGGGCGGAAGCAGCCAAGACCTTGGCTACGCCCATACGCATCCGCCATGATGGGGACATTGCCGATCCGCGCAGCCTCGTCTCGCTGCTGCAACTGGGACTTAAGGCAGGCGACCGCGCGACCATTTCGGCAAGTGACCGGCAGGCGCTGGACCGGTTCATGCGTACTGTCACTGGCCTCACCGCCCGCGAAAAGGCAGATGCCGCCCGTGCCGCCGAAAAGGCGAAGGCACCTGTGCGCGGCTGGAAGCCGGTCAGCAATCACGAAAATGCTCCAGCCATGATTGCTGGGGTCGCGGCCAGCCCCGGTCTGGCGATCGGCCCGGTCCATGTTCTTGCTGCGGCGGAACTGGATGTGCCGGACCAGCCGGTCGATCTCGTTGCCGGCGGCGCGCTGCTCAACGATGCGCTGGTCCGCACGCGGGCGCAGATGAAGGCACTGGTCGACGACACCACCCGGCGTCTGGGTGCGGGGGAGGCCGCGATCTTTGCGGCGCAGGCCGGATTGCTGGACGATACCGATCTCATCACCCTTACCTGCCAGTTGATGGTCGAAGGTCATGGCGTAGCCTGGTCCTGGCATCAGGCGATCGACCGCATGGCAGGACAGCTTTCCGCACTGGGCAATCCAGTGCTGGCTGCACGTGCTGCCGACTTGCACGACGTCGGCCGGCGCGTGCTAGCCCATATCGATCCGGGCCTGAGCGTGGGCACATTGGCCGATCTGCCGGAACAGCCATGCGTGCTGGTCGCGACGGACCTGTCGCCGTCGGACACCGCGACGCTCGACATCAGCCGGGTGGCGGGCATTGCCACCGCGCTGGGGGGTCCGACTTCCCACAGTGCGATTCTGGCGCGCACGCTCGGTCTGCCTTCTGTGGTGGCTGGTGGCGCTGATCTGCTGGCGCAGGCGGCCGGGACCACCGCGATCGTCGATGGCGACAGCGGCCGCATCTGGCTCGATCCTTCGGCGGAGGATATCGCTTCCGCCCGTGCCTGGATCGCCGACATCGCCGCGAGGCGCGCGGCCGAGGAGGCGGAACGCGCCCTTCCTGCCCGCACGCTGGACGGTCATGAACTGGCTATCGGCGCCAATGTGAACCGGCCCGATCAGGTCGCCTTCGCGCTGGCGCAGGGCGGGGAAGGGGTGGGCCTCATGCGCACGGAATTCCTGTTCCTCGAACGCGGCGACAGCCCCGGCGAAGAGGAGCAATGCGCCATTTATCGCGCGATGATCGGCGCGCTGGGCGATCGGCCGCTGATCGTGCGCGCGCTCGACATCGGCGGTGACAAGCAGGTGCCGCATCTTGATCTGCCCAGGGAGGAAAATCCCTTCCTCGGCGTGCGCGGCGCGCGCCTGCTGCTGCGTCGCCCCGACCTGCTGGAGCCGCAACTGCGCGCCCTCTATCGCGCAGCAAAAGGGGGCGGCGACCTGTCGATCATGTTCCCGATGATCACCTCGGCATCCGAACTCATCGCGCTGCGCGAACGCTGCGAAGCGATCCGGGCGGAACTGGACGCGCCCCTCGTCCCCATCGGCATCATGATCGAAGTGCCCGCCGCCGCCGTCCAGGCCCATAAGCTTGCCGCCCATGCCGATTTCTTCTCGATCGGCACCAACGACCTCACCCAATATGCGCTCGCCATCGACCGGCAGAACCCGGAACTGGCGAGCGAGGCCGACAGCCTGCATCCGGCCGTGCTCCGCCTGATCGCCATGACGGTCGAGGGTGCACGCAGGCACGACCGCTGGGTCGGCGTCTGCGGCGGCATAGCGGGGGACCCGCTGGGTGCGGCACTGCTGACCGGTCTTGGCGTCCACGAACTGTCCATGACGCCGCGCGACATTCCCGCCGTGAAGGCACGCATCCGCGCAAGCAGCCTTGGCGCACTTCAGGCGCTCGCCGCCCGTGCCCTTGATGCGACAAGCGCCGCCGATGTGCGCGCGCTGGACGGGGAGGGTGCGTGATGGCCGTCTTCACCCTGACGCTCAACCCCGCGATCGACCAGACGGTCATGCTTGATCGGCTCATTCCCGGTGAGGTGCATCGCGCCCGTTCGATGAGGCTGGATGCCGGGGGCAAGGGGATCAACACTGCCAGTTGCCTTGCCGACTGGGGCGTGCCGTCGACGGTCATGGGGCTGCTGGGCAGCGAAAATGTCGCGCCCTTCGACGCCCTGTTTGCCGCCAAGTCGATCGTCGACCGTTGCCAGCGCCATGCTGGCAGCACGCGGGTCAACCTGAAGCTGGTGGACGCCCATGGCACGACCGACATCAATATGGAAGGCACCGCCGTGGCTCCGGCCGGCGTCGATGCCGTCATCGCGACCCTCGATGCGCAGGTGCAGGCCGGCGATCTCGTCATCCTGTCGGGCAGCCTTCCGCCCGGATGTCCGCCCGATATCTATGCCCGCCTCATCGTCATGTTGCGTGGCCGGGGCGCGATCGTTCTGCTCGACAGCAGCGGCCCTGCCCTGCGCCATGCACTGGATGGCGCCGTCCTGCCCAATATCGTGAAACCCAATCTGCATGAACTGGCGGAATGGCATGGCAGCCCGATTGATGCCCCACATCAGATCATAGAGGTCGCCACGGGGTTGCTGGATCGCGGTGTCGACCTGATTGCCGTATCGATGGGCGCACAGGGGGCATTGTTCCTGACCCGATCGGAACTGCTGCGCGCGGGCCTGAGGGCGCACAATGTGGAAAGCACGGTCGGCGCAGGCGACGCCATGGTTGCCGGTCTGGCGGCAGCTCTGATCGAGGAGGCGGGACTGGATCGTATCGCCCGCCTGTCGACCGCCTTTGCCGTCGGCAAACTGGGATGTGCGGGTCCGCATCTGCCCGCCAGGGACAGGATCGAGGCGCTCGCTGCCAGCGTCGAGACGGAAATTCTCATGGGAGAGAAGCAATGAGCAGGATTTTCGCGGTGGTGGAGGCCGGCGAGTCCGGCGTTGCCGGCGTCCTTGCTGGTGAAGCGCTGCGCAAGGCTGCCCGCGCCCAGGGGCGCGTCATCGAGATCGAACTGCGGACCGCGCAGGGCGTTGTCAACCCGTTGCCTGGCGATGCCGAGGGCGATTTTCTCCTCGTTGGTCCGGAAGGCGTCGATAGCGCCGCCGAAACCCGACCGCATCGCCGCCTTACCCTGGAGGCGGTGCTGGCCGATCCCGTCGCCGCTCTGGCTGGCGGTGGGGAGCCGGCCTCGGCTGCGACCAAGCCCCGCATCGTCGCGATCACATCCTGCCCGACCGGCATCGCTCATACCTTCATGGCGGCCGAAGGGTTGACCGAAGGCGCACGGCAGCTTGGCTATCCCATCCGCGTCGAGACGCAAGGCTCGGTCGGGGCAGGCAATCCCCTGACCGCCGAGGAGATCGCCGCCGCCGATGTCGTTCTGATCGCCGCCGATCGGGAGGTCGACCGCAGCCGTTTCGCTGGAAAGCGCGTGTTTGCGGGCAACACCAAGCCTGCCATCACCGGCGGTGCGAAGCTGATCGAGCGGGCATTGGCGGAGGCCACCGTGCAGGGCGGGGAAGCGGCTATGGCCCCGTCGGGCGACGCGGCGGCCGCGAAGCGCGCCGGTCCCTACAAGCATCTGATGACCGGGGTGTCCTTCATGCTGCCCTTCGTGGTGTCAGGCGGGCTGCTGATCGCGCTCGCCTTCGCGCTGGGTGGCATCCACGCCAATGATGTGGCCGCCCAAGGTACATTGGCGCATGCCCTGTTCGAAATCGGCGCCAAGGGCGGCTTCATGCTGATGGTGCCGGCGCTGGCGGGCTATATTGCCTATTCGGTTGCGGATCGTCCCGGCATCGCACCGGGCATGATCGGCGGCCTGCTGGCTGCCAATCTGGGGGCCGGCTTTCTGGGAGGCATCGTTGCCGGCTTCATTGCTGGCTATGGCGTCGACTGGCTCAATCGTCGCATCCGGCTTCCCAAGAATTTGCAGGGATTGAAGCCGGTCCTGATCTTGCCGTTGCTCGGCACATTGCTGACCGGGCTACTAATGCTCTATGCCGTGGGCACACCGGTCGCCGCGGTGCTGGCCTTCCTGACCGACTGGCTGCGCGGCATGCAAGGATCGAGCGCGTTGATGCTCGGCCTCATCCTGGGCGCCATGTCGGCATTCGACATGGGCGGGCCGGTCAACAAGGCGGGCTATGCCTTCTCGGTCGGCCTGATCGCCAGTCAGGTCTATACGCCCATGGCCGCGACCATGGCCGCTGGCATGACGCCGCCGCTTGCCGTCGCGCTCGCCACTCGCCTGTTCCGCAATCGTTTCACGCCTGAAGAGCGCGAAGCGGGAGCAGCTGCTGCGGTCCTGGGCCTGGCATTTATCACCGAAGGCGCGATCCCCTTTGCGGCACGCGATCCGCTGCGTGTCATTCCGGCACTGATGGCTGGATCAGCCGTGACTGGCGCCATCTCGATGGCAATGGGCGTCGAACTCAAGGTGCCGCATGGCGGCCTGTTCGTGCTGCCGATTCCGGGCGCGGTCACGCATGTAGGTGTCTACGCGCTGGCCATATTGGTCGGCACTGTCGTGAGCGCGCTGCTGGTCGGAATGCTCAAGCGCCCCGCAATCAAATGAAGGCCTGACGCCTAAGCGAAAGCATAATTGGAGAGGGTTTCAATGTATTTCAGGAAGATGAGTGCCGCCTGCGTGGCGAGCGCCGTGGCCTTTGCCGCGCCCGTCACACTGGCGCAGGATCAGGCTGAAGCCGGCAGAGATCGAGCACCCGCCCGGTCGGAGGCTCCAGCCTCATGGCAGCCGCTGGCCGAGCAGGGTGTGACGCTGTCGCTTAGCTATACAGGTGAAGCGGCGGCGAATGTTTCTGGCGGGCTTCGCCGCGAAGCGGCCCATGCCGGGCAGGTCTATGTCGGTGCCGACCTTGATCTTGACAGTATCATCGGCATCGGAGGCGCGACGCTGCATTTTGCCGTCACCAATCGCCACGGCAAGAATCTGGCTGCCATGGCCATCGGCAACAACACGTCGGTGCAGGAAATCTACGGCACGCAGAATACGCATCTGGCAATATTGACCTGGCAACAGACCTTTTTCGACGGGCGTCTGGATGTCGAGGCCGGGCGCAGTCAGGCGAACATCCATTTCCTCAACTCGCCACTTTACTGTCATTTCCAGACCAATTCGGCCTGCGGCAATCCAACCTTCGTCTTCAAGAACAGCAATTTCACCTATTTCCCGGCATCGAGCTGGATGGCCCATGCCAAGCTGCATGTGACGCCGCAGGTCATGCTGCATGCCGGCGTCTACGAAGTGAACCCCGACCGCAAGCGCGCGAGCGACCATGGATTCAATTTCAGTACGAAGAATGCGACCGGGGTGATCGTGCCCTGGGAGTTGAGCTATGGTCGGGATTCGGCCGATGATCGTCTGCCGGGACATTATATTCTGGGCGGTTGGTTTGATCGTGGCGACTATGCCGATCCGCTGCGTGATGATCAGGGGGGTATCGCGATCCTGACCGGTCGGCCAGCGGAGACGCGGAACGGACGGTCAGGCCTCTATGTCCGCTTCGATCAGATGCTCACGCGCCCTGACCTGGCCTCGCAACGGGGGCTGAGCATCTTTGGCGTGGCAATGACCAACCTGTCCGGCCGGGTTGAGGAAAGCCGCTATCTGGGCATGGGGATCGTACAGACCGGCACGTTCGCCGGGCGCGATCAGGACACGATCGGCTTCGCCATCAACGATCAGCGTTTCAGCGACCTTGCAATGCAGAGGATGAATGCTGCGCGGGTTACTTCAGGCGGGCGTGCCGATATTCGCCGCCATCAGTATATGATGGAACTGGCCTATGGATTTCAGGTCAATCCGGCGATCCGCCTGTCGCCCAACCTGCAATATATCTTGCATCCCGACCAGACCGGGGCGCCCGAGCGTAGGCGGAACATCAAGGATGCCTTCATCCTGGGGTTTAAGTTCACCCTGGATGCAATGCGTCTCCTGGGGAAATAGGGGATTTGGCCACTACCGGAGACGAGGCGTTCAGCAATGGCCGAGTAGATAGCGTCTCTATCCTGTGGTCTATGAAAGATCGGACCCGGATGCCGGATATCGATCAGCACCTTTGCCTCGGCGGCGAGCCTATAGAACACTTCGCCATTGAGCAGTTCGTCGCGAAGCGACCCGTTGAGCCGCAGGCCGGCGAAGCCAGGCTTTCGTTATAGCCAATTCTCCCGCGTCTTCACGCCGTTCCTCAAGCATCTGCATTGAAACGAATCTTGGTTAACGGACGACGCGATCGTCATCTGTTGGCCAAGCATCATGGACCGACCTCTGCCGGGGTTGCATCGCTTTTTAGCAGGGATATGAGGTTTGGGGCGTAGGTCGAGAAAAGGGGGAGTAAGGCAGCACCAATTGCAGGAGCTTTTCCGCCATTTTCTCCGACTTTCAGTTCCGGACAGAAAAAATCCCGCGGAGCTGCCTGTTGGATATTGCTGTGGATGCGGCCCACAAGGTTGCGCAATTTTTCCTGTGAAAGACCTCCCCCGATGACCACAGCGTCGAGGTCAAGAAGGCTGTTTGCGCTGATGATGATGAAAGCCAGCGCATCGGCGCAACGGGCTATCCAGCCTTCCCAATCCGGGTTTGCTTCGGCTGTACTGGTCGTCATTTGATAAAGGGATGCTGCGTGCAACAGGAAATCCACGCCGGTGCCTTGAGGTATCGGCATGGAGGCGAGCGCACCGGCATTGCCGTTCTTGCCGCGCTTGATCTCCCCGTTCAGGATCAGCCCGCCGCCGACAAAATTCCCGATATGCACATAGAGGAAATTGGTCAGCCCCACGCCCGATCCCGACATGAACTCGGCAAGGGCGCCTGCATTACCGTCATTTTCGAAGATAACCGCGCCATCCAGTTCCTTCTGGAAAAACTCCTCCAGCCCCGGCGCCGCCCAGGCAGCGGCCTGCGGGGCCGCGATGCCCGCTTCTTCGCGCCATTCGCCGATGAACCAGGGCATTGCGATTCCGAAGCCCAGAAAGCCTTCGCGCTGCTCCTTGCGTAGTTGCGGCATATATTTTCGCGCAAAGGATTGGATATGCTCCACGGCACTCGCTGGGCTGGGATAGGGCGCGCTTGTGCTCTCGCATGCGATGACGCGACCATCAAAATCGAGCATGGTGCATACCAACCTGTCGCGACCGATTTCGGCTCCGATCGTGCAGCCGCTGTCCCCGTTGATCTGGTAGATGACCGAAGGCTGGCCCATTCCTCCTGTCCGCTTTCCCGCTTTGATCAGGCGCCCTTCGTTCGCAAGGCTTTCGACAATGCGGACGGCCGCTTGCGGTGACAGACCGGTAATCCTTGAAAGGTCAGCCTTGGAGGCGCCGTTCAGTCGCCTTACCGTGGCAAGGATGAGGCGCTCATTATACCGCCGTACACCGACTGCATTGCTGCCACGTTTGTTCACCTGCGACTCCGCTCAAAGTATCGGCAGCAAGAGGATGCGCGATAGGGATGGATGATTTGGAACAGCCTTGAGGTAATTGGCAAGGGCGACCGAACGCGAGACTCGCTTGACACATTAAATCACATTGATAGATTTATTGGGTCAGGTGGGGATTCGAGCTTCAGACTATGACAGGTCGGGCAGCATAGTTCCGTGTCTTTTGGCTTCGTTCGGACCCGTGGCGCGCAGCGGCTGTGAATCTCTCCTTTCTTCCGTTGCGAGCGCCTGACCAACCCGACAAAGCTCGTCTGAACCGGACGGGAAGTGCCCAGTTTCCAGACTGCACGCTGGAAATGTAAGGGGGGAGGATAAGGGCTTTCAGCTCAGATCCTCCCCCATTTTTTTGGGAAGCGCGATATCTTTCATCGTCGCAAAAATGCGGTTGACAGACTAAATCACATTTGTAGATTTAATGAGAGCCACATGTGGTGACGGGCAAGCACGAATACGTGCTGCACAGCAGGGAAGAGGACGGTCGTGGCGGCTAACCCACTTGATTTTCGCAGATTGAGCCTTGACGGCGTTCTGTCTCCGGGCTCGCGCTGGGCGGCGCCGCATGCCCGCAATCAATCCTATATTCCTAAAGCTTCAGCCCATGCTTCACCATGCAGGGGTTGGCTTGCCGTGCGAGTAAATCATGCAGAATGACAATCTCCTCCTGGGGGCCGTTGAAGCCGGCGGTACGAAATTCCTCTGCGGCATCGCAGATCGCGACGGGCGTATTATCCGGCAGCAACGGATTCCAACAACTCTTCCGGCTGATACCCTCGCCGCCGCGAGCAGATTCTTTGTGCAGGCCGGTGCTGATCTTGGTCCTTTGTCGGCTTTCTCGATCGGCAGCTTTGGCCCTCTGTCGCTCAACCCTGTCGCCGGGGATTATGGCCGCATCACGTCCACACCCAAGGTCGGCTGGCAGGATGTCGATCTGCTTGGTCATTTTTCCCAAATGATCGACGCCCCAATGGCGCTCGATACCGATGTAAACTGTGCGGCGGTTGGAGAAAGGCTGTTCGGCAGCGGGCAGGGGCTCGATACTTTCTGTTATGTGACGGTTGGAACCGGCATTGGCGTGGGTCTGCTGATCGACGGCGCTCCCCATGGTGGTGCCAATCACCCCGAGGCGGGGCATATCCGGTTGCCCCGCGCCGCAGGGGATGAGCTGTTTCCAGGCATCTGTCCCTTTCACGGCGACTGCCTGGAGGGCTTGGCTTGCGGCCCTGCGATGCGGGCGCGCTGGGGTGTGCCGGGTGAACAACTGCCGATCGATCACCCGGGCTGGGAGATCGAAGCCGACTATCTTGCTGGCTTGTGTGCGACGTTGACGTACGTTGTTCGTCCGGACCGCATCATCATCGGTGGGGGCGTCATGGAATCGCCGGGCATGCACGAGCGGGTCCGGAGTGCCCTGACCGCGAAGCTTGCCGGTTATGACACCAGCATGCGTGTCCTGGAAATGAACGACTATGTCGTGGCGCCTACAGCCGGAGCATCGGCGGGCCTGACGGGCGCGCTGGCGCTCGCCTACCGGACCGCGATACGCCAGTGGCCGATGCACTGGTCCGTTGAACTTCCATCATTCTCCAACCAATCCTCTCTGTCAGGAGCTGCATTTGCATAGTCCCTCTGTATCGGATCGCGCGGCTCACCAGACGGGCGAGGCAGGTGATGCCCGGGTCACCAACGCGATCATCTTGAGCGCGGCCGGCGCGGCGCTCGGCGGCCTCCTGTTCGGTTTCGACACGGCCGTCATCTCAGGCACGACCTCGGCGCTGCAGGCACGATTTGGCCTCAGCGACGGCATGTTGGGCTTTACTGTCGCTTCCGCTCTCATCGGCACCGTGCTCGGTTCGTTGGTGGCTGGAGCGCCGGCCGACCGCTTCGGGCGCCGGGCCGTGATGCTGGCGGTCGCAATCTGCTATGTGGTGTCATCGCTTGGCACGGGCCTTGCGGGTTCCTGGTTGACGCTTCTGGCTTTCCGATTTCTGGGAGGGTTGGCAATTGGCGCTGCGTCCGTCGTGACGCCGATCTATATCGCCGAAGTCTCCCCGGCGCGGTTCCGGGGGCGGCTGGTCGCGATGAACCAGCTTAATATCGTCCTTGGCATCCTGATCGCCTTCCTGTCCAACTACATGATTGCCAACCTTGTGTCAGCGCAGACCGCATGGCGGTGGATGTTCGGCATCGTTACCCTGCCCTCGGCCCTTTTCCTTGTAGTCAGTGTTTTGCTGCCTGAGAGCCCGCGCTGGCTGGCGATCAATGGCAGGGGACCGCAGGCGCTCGGTGTCATGAGGAAGCTTGGCTTTCTTGATCCGGCCGGCGAACTTCGCCACATCCAGGAGGCTGAGGCACGCGTCGATCGGTCTGCGGCGCCCAAGCTGTTCCAGCCAGCTTATGCCCGTCCCGTCGCCTGCGCCATCGCGATTGCCATGTTCAATCAGCTTTCGGGTATCAATGCGCTTCTCTACTATGCGCCGCGTGTCTTCGAACTGGCAGGCGCAGGCGCGGACAGTGCCTTGCTGCAGTCCATCGCCATTGGCGGGACCAACCTGCTCTTCACGATAGGTGCGCTCTTCCTGATCGACCGCTTCGGACGCAAGCCGCTCTTGTACATCGGGTCCATATTGTGTGCCGCCGCCCTGCTTCTCGTCGGCTATCAGCTTGAAAGCGCCAATCCCGACGGTACGCTGATCCTTGTTGGTCTGCTGGGTTTCATCGCCGCCTTTGCCGTGTCCCAGGGCGCTGTCATCTGGGTGTTTATCTCCGAGGTCTTTCCGAGTGCTGTTCGCGGCAAGGGACAGGCGCTCGGCAGCACGACCCATTGGGTCATGGCCGCCGCGATCACCTGGGCCTTTCCGGTGTTTGCAGCCAGCGTCGGCGGCTGGGTATTCGCTTTTTTCGGCGCAATGATGCTGCTTCAGTTTTTCTGGACGTGGAAGGCCATGCCGGAAACCAACGGCGTGGCGCTGGAGGACATGGACCTGGGGAGCGCACAGGCATGACCGGAAAGATTGCCCTGCTGACGGCGGCGGCCCTGATGGTCCCGGTGCAGGCCGAAGCGCAGCGGGCCGACCCCCGCCCGGCCTATCATTTCGCGCCCAAGCGGAACTGGATGAACGACCCCAACGGGCTGGTCTATTTTGAAGGGGAGTATCATCTCTTCTATCAATATAATCCACATGGCGATCGCTGGGGTCATATGAGTTGGGGTCATGCGGTCAGCCGGGATCTGGTAACCTGGCAGGAATTGCCCGTCGCGATCCCCGAAACCGCTGATGTCATGGCCTTCTCCGGCAGTGCGGTGATCGACTGGAAGAACAGCAGTGGTTTTGGCCAGGGCGGCAAGCCGCCAATGATCGCCATCTACACGGGACATAATCCCAAGGCCAAGCTGCAGTCCCAATATCTTGCCTACAGCAATGATCGGGGCCGCACCTGGACCGTGCATGGCGAGGTGCTGAGCGTCGGTTCACCCGAATTTCGCGACCCCAAGGTCTTCTGGCACGAGCCGACGAAGTCATGGGTGATGATCGCGGTCATGGCGCTTGAAAATCGCGCGGTCATTTTCACTTCGTCCAATCTCAAGCAATGGACCTTCGCCAGCAGCTTCGGACCAGCGGGTGGTCGGGGACGCAATTGGGAATGCCCCGACCTCAATCTGCTTCCGGTTGAAGGCGGGAAGCCGGGCGAACAGCGCTGGGTACTCAGCATCAATCTTGGCGACCAGGCGGTCGGGGGCGGCTCTGGCGGCCAATATTTCGTGGGCGACTTTGATGGGCGTCGCTTCACTCCCGTCGAGGGGTGGGGCGGGGAACCGGTCTGGACCGACTATGGCGCCGATTTCTACGCCGCCGTTGCCTGGAACGATCTTCCCAAGGACGATCCGCGTCGCATCTGGATCGGCTGGGCCAACGACTGGCGGTATGCCGAGGCGATTCCCACCTATCCCGCCCGTGGCATCATGACCGTCGCGCGTTCCATTTCCCTGAGGAAAACAGCCCAGGGCTATCGTCTGACGCAGCGACCCGTCCGGGAGCTGGAAAGTTTGCGGAGCGGCGAGCATATCTCGCGGCAGCTGCCATTGGGCAAGGAACCCGTTTCGCTTCCGATCGAGGGCGGCGCCGTCGATCTCAAGGCGGATCTGTCTTGGGAACAAAGCGAGCAGGTGGCGATCACGCTGACCGACGGTGAGGGCTATCAGATGGTCATCGGCGTCAACCCGGCGGTGAACGAGGTTTTTGTCGACCGCTCCCGCTCCGGTCCACATTTCCATGACGGCTTTGCCAACCGCCATGTGGCGCGGGTAGACCTGAGCAGGGGCAAGGTTTCGCTTCGCCTGCTGGTCGATGAATCGATCGTTGAACTGTTCATCAATGATGGCGAACAGACCATCACCGATCGCTTCTTCCGCGGTTCGGGCGGCCTGCGCTGGAGTGCATCGGCCCGTGGCGGACCCGCGATGCTGAACGTCACGGCATGGCCGATCAAGCCGGAGGTGCAGCGCTGACGATCTCCACACTGAAGGGCTGAAACAGCCCCATCACATCGGATGATTTTTGGATTTCCGCTGACGCAGCCAGTCGGGAACGGCTTTGTGCGGCCAGCGCAGCTATGAACAGAGGGAGGATAATCATGAATTTCGAGACAGTTGCATTGCTCGGCTCCACTTCGCTCGCATCTCTGCTGCTAGCGGTGCCTGCCATCGGGCAGGAGGCGGGAAGCGACGTCCCTTTGAAGAAGGGCGAGGAAACGGCCGATTCCGTGTCCGTTCCCGACATCGTGGTGACCGGCTATCGCGCAGCGCTTGGATCGGCGCAGGACATGAAGCGGCAATCCGATGCGATCGTCGATGCGATTGTTTCGGAAGATATCGGCAAGCTACCCGACAATAATGCGGCAGAGGCGATCTCCCGCGTCGTCGGTGTCCAGGTCCTGCGTTACAATGATGAAGCCGGTGTGGTTCTCGTTCGCGGCCTTCCCGATGTGAACACGACCTTCAACGGCCGTGAGTTCTTCACGGCCGACGACCGCGTGCTCCACCTGCAGGATTTCCCCGCAGGCGTGGCTGCTGGCCTGGAGGTCTACAAGTCCGGGACATCCGATCTCATCGAACCCGGCCTTGCAGGCCTTATCAACCTGCGCGCGCGCCGTCCCTTCGACGTCAAGGACACGGAAATTGCCGGCGAGGTCCGCGGATCCTATAATGACCAATCCAAGGCCTTCGATCCATCGGCCAACCTTCTGTTGACCAAGCGCTGGGACACGTCGATCGGCGAGATCGGCGCACTCGTCAATTTCAGCTATGTCCGCATGACTTACCGTAATGCCGATCGCTATGCCGATTCCGCGATCATCAGTCCGCTGGGCTTCGGTACGGACGATCCCGCCGACGACATGACCGTGACGACGCCGGGCGTGGGTAATTTCCGCTTTCCCGCCAATGCCGGCAATTTCTACGAGAAGGGCGTCCGGCATCGGCCCGCCATCAACGGTGCCATCCAGTGGCGCCCGACGCCGGACCTGGAAATTTATGCGGAGGGCCTCTGGCAGGCCTATCGCGGCAAGGTGCTGCGCGACGGCTTCAACGTCAATTTCGAGCGTCGCAGCATCGATGGTGTCGCGCCGACGCTGAGTAATGTGGTCCTGGTCGAAGGGGAGCCGCTCAAGGCAGCCAGCTTCACCAAGACGGGCGGCTATGTGCCCGAATTTTTCCGGTCCACCCAGGACGACCAGACCGACACCTATCAGGCCGCTCTGGGCTTCAAATGGAAAAGCGACCGCGTCACCTTGTCGGGCGACTTCGCCTACACCTACAGCAAATATGAAGCGGACGAAGACAGCGTCGATGGTCAGCTCGCCAGCGCGCCGACCATCAATGTCGATTGGGACGTCAAGGGCTCGGCGGTTTTCGACCTGGGTGATTTCGACAAGACCAATCCGGCCAACTATGTCTGGCGCGGCTATTATCAGCGCCACTTCGTTACCAAGGGCGATGGCGTACAGGGGCGTCTTGATCTCGACCTTGCAACCGATATCGATTGGCTACCCAGGATTCAGGTCGGCATCCGGGCAAGCGATCGCACCGCGCTCATGCAGAACAACAACCGCTATGCCTATACGGCCGGGCTGGGGCTTCCGCTCGCCAGCCTGCCGACGGGTGAACTGGAACTCATAAACGACGGCTTCCGTGGTGACCCCCAGCGCTTTCAGAACTGGCTGGCGCCGACCCGGAGCGCCATTCGGGACAATGTCGAGGCCTTGCGGCAGCTGGCCTATGCGTCGGTGCAGCAACTGACGGTCATGTTTCCCAATGACGGCGGCATCCGCGACGCCGTCACCAAGTTTGCGACCGAGGAAATTCCGTTCGACCCGCTCAATGGCTTTACGGCCAAGGAAGCCAGCTATGCCATGTACGGCCAGGGCAAATATGAGTTTGAACTTGGCGGTATCGATGTCGACGGCACCTTCGGTGTCCGCGTTGTCAACACCGATGGCCGCTATTCCGGCTTTTCGCGGGTGAATGGTGCAGACGGCACATCGCAGATCATTTCGCAAATCTCGCGCCAGAACTATCTGGACGTCCTGCCGTCGATTCAGACACGGATCCGCTTGACCCCCGAATTCCAGATGCGCCTGGCCTATAACCAGACACGGACGCGGCCGAGCTTCGGGCAGCTCAACCCGTCGCTCAACATCACCCGGAACAGCCCCGGGCCTGATGGGTCTCCGCCGCAATATGCGGCCTTCGGCAGCGGCGGTAATCCGGATCTCAAGCCGCTGACATCGAAAAATTACGATGCCACGCTGGAATATTATTTCTCCAAAAATGGGTCGGCGACGCTGGCGGTTTTCTATCGCGATCTGCAAGGCTTCATCAGCAACTATACCCGCGACCTGATGGACCCCGACTATGGGCGCATCCAGATCAACCGGCCGGAAAATGCCGGCAAGGGCGAGATCAAGGGGGCTGAAGCATCCTTCCAGACATTCTTCGATTTTCTGCCCGGCCTGCTCTCCGGCTTCGGCGTCCAGGCCAATGTCACCTATCTCGACGGGACCAATGCCCTGCCAACCGTTCTGGGTGAGGGTGCGCGTCAGGTGCGGATCACCGGCCTTTCCAAATGGGCCTATAATCTGACGGGCTTCTACGAGAAGGGGCCGGTGTCGGCTCGTCTGTCCTACAATCATCGCTCCAGCTACATCAACAGCTACAACCGCAACTCGAACGAGGATCAATATGCCGGGGAGATTACCCGCGGCATTTCGCGCCTTGATTTTTCTGCTTCCTACGAAGCGATCAAGGGGATCACGATCGTCGGCAATGTGAGCAACATCCTGGGCCAGCCGTTCAACAATTATCGCTACTATAATGAGACCCAGTATTTCCCCCGCGATCTCAGGGTCGAGGGACGTTACTTCAGTCTGGGTGTCCGGTTCAAAATGTAATCCTGATCATCTTGTCTCCGAGCGAGGGTCAGGCATGTGCCTTACCCTCGCAAATGACGATCTCGCCGGCGGTCGGCCGCCATTGGCTGTGGTCTTGCCTCAAGCTGAGCAACTCAGCACAGTCGGCGCCTTACGTTGGAAACCGGACTGGCGGGACGCGGTGCACCCACGCCAGTCGGAAACCATCTCCGAAGTGAGCCGGTTTCAGTCAATTATCAGCGTCCTTTCCTCCTTGCGCGCAGGAATAAGCACGGAAATCACCTCATCGCCGCGGACGATTGGAAGATCGCCAGACTTCGTGCCTTTGAGCACCGCCTTCCCGGCCTGATGCGACATCCCATGCACGATAACGTTGAACTCCCGCCACCAGGGTTGGAAGGTCCCTTCGCTCTTCCCGATGGTCACGGAAACGCTGCCGTCCTTCCCGACAGAACAGGTGAGGGCTTTTCTGACGAAAGAGCCCTTGCGGTAAGCAAAGCTTTTGCCGTCGTTCAGATACAGGCTGCCGCTGCAATCCGACCCCGGATAGACATCCAGATCCAGCGGGCCGGTCGGTGTCTCATTGGTGCTCTGAACCAGCTTCTGACGCGGAATGATGCTTCCGCCCCGGACGAACACCGAGAGTTCGTCGAGGCGTGGCGTGACCTCAAGCGTATGGGCAGAAGCCTCGCCCTCATCCTTGAGCGTGATGAGGTTGCCGCCTGAGGTCGTCCGGCCTTTGTGGGCGGGTTTGCGGCTAAGTTAAGCTCATCCTATTCCCCTGGAATCTCGCTGGCGATCATTTCATTCTTCGCGCGGTCGATCGACCAGAGGCGGCCGGCGCGCACCGGATCCCAATCGATCGCCTGGCCCGGCGTCGCGATCGCGACGGTGCGGCGCAGTTCCAGCACCGAACCCGCTTCGGGCAAGGCGAGTTCGTACATTTCCGCCCGGTCATGCCCGGTCACATAAAGCCTGCCATCCTTGCTCCAGCTTGCGCCCGAACAGCTATAAGGGGCGAAACGGGCCAGGACCTCTGCCGGAAAGGTCCATGCCGCTTCCTGACGGAAGGCGTTGTCCATGCGGACCAGCAAAGTGTAGCGCGTGTCGCGTCCCGGCTCTCCGCCCTTGCCTGCATAATTGGCGAATATTGCCCACCATTTGCCGCCATGCCGATCAAGCACCGTCAGCGACCCCGGGCCGAAACCCAGGCTTACGGTTCGCAGATGACGGAGTGTCGCCGTGTCGAAAAATTCGACCGCGCTGGTCTGCGGCACGGCGGGATAGTTGGATGCGGCGCATACCAGTTCCCGCCCGGCCACGGTACAACTGTTCATATGGGGAAACAGTCGCCGATCCCCCTGCCATTGCGCAACACGCTTGCCGGTATCGATGCGATATTTGCCGATCCGGTCATTATCGATGGCATAGACGAATCTGCCGTCCGACGCGGCGCCCTGATTGGCTTCGGGGGCGGAAAGGCGCAGGCTCACCCGCTCGGCAGGCGGCGAAGATGCCTCCTGCGCGAGGGCGGGGGCCGACAGGCCTAAGCCGGCAAGCAGGAGCCATTTCATATATTGCCCTCCATGGGGAAATGACTGCTGTCGTAGGCAGCCAGTTTTACCAGTTGCAAGCGACATTCAGCATCAGCCCACGGGCCTGATCGGTCGCATGCGCAATGCCCGAACGGTCATTGCGCAACAGCGCATTGCTGGCAAGACGGTCGGAATCCGTCAGGCGCAGCGCGACGCTGAGCGGGGTGCGATCAAGACCGGCAATTTCGTACCGCAGCTCCCCCATGACATGCATCGGCCCCCGCAATTCCGTCGCTTCATGCCACAGGGCGGGCCGGCTGCTTCTTGTGCCGCTCAGCGTCGCGCTCCAGGGGCCGCTGTTCCAGCCAGCCTGGACCGTCATGCTTTGTTCGGTGACGGAACCGTTTTCGGTCCGCTTCAGTTGCGTCGCGCCATAGCGCATCGACCAGTGCCATTTTGAGGAGAGGCGATGACTGATACTGACGGCGGCGCCCAGAAGGCGGGCGGAGCCGCCGTCCACCGGCATATATCCATGGTCAGTAAAGAGCAGCCGATCGTCGAGGCGCCCCTGAAAAGCCGTTACCTTCACGCCCAGATCCGCTGCGGGCAGCCAATCCGCGTCGAAGCGCAGGCGGCGGTGCCGTTCGGGCCTGAAATTCCGCGACCATGTCCTGAAATCCTCCCGGGTCAGTCCCATTGGCCCGGTCCGGCCGGTTTCGCCATAGCCGGTCAATGTTTCCCGATAGTCGATCATCAGGTCAAGATCCGCTCCCGGCCTCCAGCCTATGGCGACCCGCGGCATGAACCAGTCGCGCGTGCGAAGGCGTTCATTGCTGCCGAGCGAAGTGACATTTGCGCCGCGATTGCTGAGCTTCATCCCCTGGAAACCTGCCCTCAGAGTCAGCCGCTCCGCCAGCGGAATGCGGTCTTCAAAGGTCATCAATACCATGCGGCTTTGCGATAGGGCAGCGGATGAAACGGGTTGATCGCTACCGCCCCATCTGCCTCCAACGAACCGCTGCTTCTGCCGCCGGACGACTATCGCGATTTCATGGGTGCGATCGTCGACAGCAACCCGCGCCAGCCGCGGCAATCTTGAATGCCTGCTCATATTGGTCGCAGGCGGCAAAATCCGATGCGCGAGGCCGGGCTTGAGGAAAAAGGCTCCGTTCATGTCGGCGGTCTGCGCCTGCGCGGCCCCTCCAGACAGCAGGAGCGACGCCGCGAACCCGCAATATAGGGTGCGCATCAGCGGCCTCCCAGTCGTGGGAGTTCGCCGCGCTCCGCAAAATGGATGAGTTCATGCGCTCCGTACCTCTTCGGGGCATAATCGATCACATAACCAAAATGATCGGATAGCGGTTCGCCTGTCACTTCGTTGCCGAAGGGCACTTGCGCCTGCCGAACGGGCAGGGCGGTGCCGCTCGCGTCGCGGCCGAACAGCCAGTCCTTGCCGTGGCGGGCGGCGTGTAACAGGTCTCGCCGCATAGTGGCTTCAGCCAGCTGGCCGTGCGCGAGCGCCTGGATTGCACCTCCCAGGGCAGGCGTGATGAAGGATAAGCCGGATCGCGCGAAGGCGGTAAAGAAACTGGCCTGGCGTTGCTGGTCGCTGCCGATATTCATGTCCCCACCCAGGATCATGGCCTGTCCCTGCGGCACATGCCGGGCAACGAAACCTGCCATCAGATCGACCTGACGGGCAAAGGCCTGTTGCGATCGCGCAACAGGCACCATCGCCGCCGAACGGGCGTTCAGATGGGCATTGACGACGCTGACTCGCCCGACGCCGGGAATGTTCAGATGGACGATCAACACGCCCTTATTGGCAAGGCAGTCAAAACCGGCACAGGCAAAGTCCGGAAAGGCCATGCGCTCAATCCCGAGGACAGGATAATCCGAAAGGATCATGAGGCCGCTGTTCAGAGACTTGCCCATATTTTCGCCCCGGTCCCAGCGGGCGGCCTTGATATAGTGCCTGTCGATACCGTCCATGGCCATCGTCGTGCGCAGGGCTGAATCGGGACCCATTACGGCATGCCGGTAACCGGCCACGGCAGCCACTTCCGCAGCCTTGGAGGAGAAAACCTCCTGCATCAGGACGATGTGCGGCTGGCGTCGATCACGGCGCATCATTGCCAATCGCTCGCCAATCCGATCCAGGGCGTCATCCCGGTCAAGCGCGATCGGCCAGGGCAGTCCCTTGATATTATATGTCATGACCGACAGCACATTGTCTGGTCTCTCGACCCTGACAGTGTCTGCCGCGACTGCCTGATCCCCAAGCCTTGTTTCGCCTATGCCGATAGGCGACAGCGCGCCTATAAAGGCGAACAGGATTGTGAAAGATGTTTTGAACATGGCGCCCCCCAAGTTTGAAGGGCAGCTACCCAAACATTGGGTCGTGGCGATTTCGTTCTTATGGCAGTATAATGAATATTCATCTTTCTACATGGGTAGTGCCGGCGATGCGGAGCATGCCTGTTTGAGCGGCCGGATCAGCGCCAGAAGCGTTTCAGGTCGATCAAGTCTTCCCATGCCTTGCTGGCGTGCCGGATCAGGGTGTGGCGATCGGCATGGATATGCTGAGTGCTGGACTTGTCGATGCCCAGCTTGTCGATGATCTCGTCAGCGGTTGCGAGGTCGTTGAGGGCGCCGAGATCGTCCTGCAGCTTTTCCATCGTCTTCAGGAATTTCCCGTGACGTCTTTGCTGTTTGGGCGTGTCGAACAGATGGGCGAAAAATTCCGAAGCGTAGCGGAGCTTCTTCGCATCCTTGCGCACCTCATGCCGCTCGCTGTCCGATCCACGGGCGAGATGGCGACCGTCCTTCTTGATGCATCGCCGCAACCGGCCAAGCCGGTCGTCCGCAAAACCGATGGCGGGTCTGCCCGCCAGTTCATGGTTGGTGAACCAGTCGTCGTCACCCAGCCATTCGATCAGATCCATCATCAAGGCGCGGCTTTCGGCGGCATGCAGTCGCCGCTCCACCTTTTCATAGGCGGCTTGCCGTGCCTCCTCGATCCTGCTCAACGCTGCTGGCGGTAAAGGTTTCTCCTTGAGGACGTCGAGATTGCGCGCATCCCCCAGCACCGCCGAAAGGTCGCGCAGCCGGGTCTTGAAGCGCTCGGCCCTCTCGCGCTCCAGGATCGGCTTGAAGATCGTGAATGCCGAGCGCAGCCGCCGCAGCCCGACCCGCGCCTGATGCAGGGCGGCGGGATTGGGCGCTTCCAGAAACAGCGTCTCGTTCAGCCGATATTGCCGCAGACAGCCATGGACGATGGCCCTGAATGCATCAGCAACGCTGGCGTCTTTGGCGAGCGACAGCGCCTCCGCCTTGAACGCGGTGCGTGCCGGGCCGAGCAGATCATAGCCGCGTTCCGCCTTGCTCTGAACACCCAGGCGAACGGGGACGATGGCGTCGATCTGCCGGGCGAGCCGAAATAGATCGGCGGGCTGTCCGGATTTGAGTTCCAGCTCCATTTCGTTGATCGCGCTTGTCCGCCCTGCAACCACAGCCGCGCCATGATCGAGAACCAGTTCGACGTCCGATCCGCCCGACCGCAAATGCCAAGTCCGCCGCTCATTCTGCACCTCGAAGATGACGCCCAGGCCGTTCACCTCCTTGCCGAGTGCATCGATCAGGGGCCTCAGTCCCTCGACCTTGGGCTGGTCGTCCTTGACAGGCATTTCCCATTCCGATCGTTCGAACAGGCCCGCAGCCTGACCTTCGCAGCCTTTGAGGGTCTGGGTCCTGCTCCGGCCCGCACGGCGGATGCGCAATGACATGGCTTGGGCGCGCAGCTTCTGATCGGGCGTGTCGAAATAGAGCGAGCGCTGTCTGACCACGGGTGCCGCCTTGCCCAGAAGGTCGCTCGCCTCCAGAAAGGGGATGGCGTCGGGTTCGAGTTGCAGTTTGAGTTCCGTCTCGACCGGCATTGCGGCACTCCCTTGATCCGATGCCCACCGGGCCGTTCGTGAGCGCTTCATGAGCCATTGCGCAACGGACGAGGGAGCATGAAAGATGCGCAGCTCGGCCTTGACCGCTTTCCGCTTATGAAAAGTGGTTAACATGGATTGGTTTGCCGTTGAAGGCTATCCGGCTCAAGGCGGCAAGGTGGTGCATGTTCGGCCGGATCGGCTGCGGCATCGGCAGCATTGTTCCTTTGCCGTTTGACGAATGGTTTGACGTAGATTGGCAGGATCAAGCGGACCTCATGCCCGAGTGATTGAGCATGGCGGCCCCAGAAATGGCTGGTCGCTCAGGCTTCCATCGCAATGATGCAGGAATCCTGCTCGCACAGAAGTTGCTCCATCTTCGCCCGTGACATCGTCCGGTTGTACAGAACCGACCCCGCGCGATCCGTTCACAGATCTGGAAGCTCCGCTTTCGCCAAGATGTACCTTCTGCCATCTGCTCCCCCTCCGTGCGCCAGATCGGCGCAATCAGCATCATACGATGTCGGGCCAAGGGGTTGACGCAAGGGACTTTACCGCCAGCGATTTGGATGCCTATTGGCGGTTTCATGACAGATATGCTTCCTGAGAGCCGCGCTGCCTCGACCGTGGTGATCCTGCGCGACCGGCCGGGCGCGGCCGCGGAAATCCTGATGATGGAACGGGCGTCGAGCATGGCCTTTGCCGCAGGGGCACTGGTCTTTCCCGGTGGGGCCGTGGATGCCGGCGACCATGCGCTTGCCGAAAGGATCGCAGGTGGACTGCCTGTGGATGAGGCAGCGGCGCGGATAGCCGCCGTTCGGGAAACCCTGGAGGAAAGCGGCCTTGCCATAGGCTTCACATCTCCTCCGCCGCCGGATCGGCTCCCCCTCATGCGGCAGGCGCTTGCGGCGGGGATGGCCTTTGGCGACATGCTTGACGAGCATGGGCTGGAGATTGCGCTGGATCGGCTGGTGCCCTTCGCCCGCTGGCACCCCGCGCGACTGGAGCACGCGCAGCGCGTTTTCGACACCCGCTTCTATATTGCACGGGCGCCGGAAGGACAGAATGCGAGCGTGGACGCCACCGAAAATGTGCAACTTTTCTGGAGCAGCGCGGCGGACACGATCGCTCGCTGCGACCGGGGGGAGGGGCGGATCATCTTCCCCACCCGCCGCAATCTGGAACGGCTGGCTCAATTCAATGGCTTCGATGATCTGTCGGCGCATGCCTTGTCAATTCCGGTCCAGACGGTCACGCCCTGGTTTGAGGAGATAGAAGGGGAGCGGCATCTCTGCATTCCCGATCATCTGGGCTATCCGGTTACGTCGGAACCAATGGGGACTGTCCGGCGTGCTTGAGGCATGCGCCGGCTTCACCTCTTTTTGCGCCGCCTTGTCCAGATCGGGGCAATCCTGATCATTTGCCTTATCGGCTATGCCTATGTCGGTCGCCAGCCTCAGAATGTGCCCTGGACGCCCCTTGATCTGGCCCAGCCGGTCGGCCTGTTCACCGGGCGCAAGCTTGCCCTGCTGACCGCGCATCCCGCCGAATGCCGGGCCCTGCTCGACCGGGCGGGGGTCGCCTATGCGCGCATGAAGCGGGGAGGCAAGGACCAGTGCGCCTATGCCGATGCAGTGCGGCTGGCGCCCGCCAGGGACGCGATCATGCTGGAACCGGCGGCGGTCGCGCCCTCCTGTCCGGTTGCTGCCGGCCTCAAGGTCTGGGAATGGCAGGTCGTCCAGCCAGCCGCCCAGCGCTATTTCGGCCGTGCCGTGCGCCGGATCACGCATTTCGGCGCCTATAGCTGCCGTCGGCTTTATGGCCGCAGCGCCGGGGATTTCAGCGAGCACGCAACGGCCGATGCCATTGACGTGGCGGGCTTCATCCTGACGGACGGCCGCCGGATCGGCGTTGCGGCTGACTGGAGCGGGGAGGGGAAGGAAGCAGAATTTCTGCATGAGGTTCGTGATGGCGCCTGCGGCCTGTTTTCGACCGTCCTGTCGCCCGATTACAATGCGGCCCACCGCGATCACCTGCATCTTGATCAGGCGGAACGCGGCGTGTGGGGCGGGCGCGCCTGCCGTTGAGGTTCCAGGCCGGCCCTAACCCGATATCGTCCTCGAAATCGGCGCGCGAAGCGCCTATGATCCGCGCGTCTTTTCGGAAAGGGAGGACGTCATGCCGCAATTCGTGATCGAACGGGACATGCCTGGCGTCGGCCAGTTATCGGGTGAGCAGCTAAAGGGCGCGGCGCAGGGATCCTGCAATGTGTTGCGCCAGCTCGGCCCGGATATCCAATGGGTCCACAGCTATGTGACGGACGACAGGATCTACTGCATCTATCGTGCGCCGAGCGAGGAATTGATCCGCCAGCATGCCGAAATGGCGGGTTTCCCCGCAAACAGCATTGCCCGAATATGCGCGACGATCGATCCGACAACGGCCGACTAATCTGTCTGGCGAAAGGGGTGGCGATGGTAAGCGCCTCATGCTCCTTCGCTTGAGCATGAGGCAGGATAACACCTATTGCCGCAGCCTTTCGATCGCCTGCGCCAGCGCGACATAGAGCTTGCCCATGTCGGACGACAGGATCGCCACGCCCAGCGCATTGCCGTCACGGGCAGACAGGATGATCCGCAGCATCGATTCGAAGTCGTGGATGTAGCGATTCACATGTTCCTGAAATTCAGGATCATTGTCGTAATGCAGGGCAATTTCGCGGGATTCGCCGGCGTCGAGCAATTTGACGGCGCGGCGGGTGAAGACGCCGCGGTCGCCCTTCAGATAGGCTGACCAGGCCGAATCCGTCACATCATTGGAGAGTATCTTCGAAACATCGATCGCCGTGCTGTTGAGCGATTCGATGATCAGCGCGGACCGTCGCGCGAAATGGTCGCGGTCGCGGTCCTCGGCGATGCGATCGGCCTCCTCTATCCGCGCCTCCAGGCTGGCGCTGGTGTCTGCGATGGTCAGGAGCTGGCGGGTCAGGCGGTCGGAGGCCTGATGGGCGGCCTTGACGGCTTCCTCCGCCACCTTGGCGACCATTTCGATCTGGGCCGTGACCTTTTCGTCGATCGCGCGCTGCATGGCCTGTTCACTGGCGTCGGCAAGCGCGTTTGCCGCTTCGGGAATGGCGCGGCTCAACGCCTGGCGGGCGCGTTCGGCCGCCTGGTCGGCCGTGTCCTTGACGCGGAGCAACGCCGTGACGAGCAGTGGCCCCGCGCCTTCGGTGATGCGGGTCGCGTCCTGATGCGCATTGTCGAGCGCGGTGCGCAGCTTTTCCACCAATTCGCGATTGGCATCGACGCCGCTTTGCGTGCTTTCCAGCCATTCGGACAGGCGGCGTCCCTGGCCGCGGAGCAACTCCTCCGCCTCCTGGGTCCGGCCGAGCAGCGCCTCGGATATGGCCTCCAGCCGCTCGATCTCCGGCGCGGCACTGTCGAGCAGGGTGCGGCTGGTTTCGATCCTGCCGTCGAAGCGCTGGAGCGCCGCAGGGAAGGTTTCGTCAAGTTCGCGGACGCTGGAATCAAGCGCGACCATCAGCGTTTCTGCGCTGCCTATCAGCTTTTCGGCGGTCAGCCCGCCCGCCGCCAGGGCGGCGTCGATGCGCTGCGTTTCGGCCGTCAGGCGCGATAGCGCTTCGGTCAGCCGCTCATTGCGGGCGAGAGCAGACTCTTCCATCGCGGCAAAGCGGGACTGCGCAGAATCGACCGCCTCGTCCAGGCTGCGCTGCAGGCCGGAGACAAGCGTGCGCTGGCCCTCGACCAGATTATTGATCAGGTGCAGGCGACTTTCGATCTCACCCACATGATCCGCAAGGTTGGCGACGGTTTCATCCCCGATGGCGGCGATGCTGTCGCGCGACCGGGCGATGAGCGCCTCCAGCGCCTCCGTGTGGTGGATGATGCCCTCGTCCGTCAGCCTGATGCCCTCATGGGTCTGTGCCACGGCCGCTTCCACTCGCTGGCGCAGCTCGGCCTCCACGGTTTCGGCATCGCGGGCCAGGGTGGAGAGGGCGGACTGGCTGGTAGCTGCGATCCCGGCCTGCGCACCCTCTATAAGGGCCTTGAGCGATGTGGCCTGCGCGGTCAGATTGGCGTCGACCGCCGCCATGGTTTCCTGGGCGCGCCCATGCGTGGTTTCCAGGCGGTGCAGCACGTCGATCTCGACGCGGTTCAGTTCCTGCGTCAGCAGGGCGATGACCGACTGGGTGGTCTCCGCTATTTCCGACTTGGTCCGCTCGGTGAGGCCGCTCAGCACGATCGACTTCTGTTCGATGTCGAGCCAGCTCTCTTCCATCGCCTTGCGCGCGCTCAGGGTCGTCGCCTCGATCCGGCCGGAAGCGAGATCGGCCATGCCGGTCACTTCCTGCGTCGCCGAGCGCGTGGCCTCCTGAAGTTCCGTGAGCTGGCTGGACAGGCTCTTGGTCGCGGACAGCGTCCGGCTGCGGGCATCGTCGGAAACTTCGCCCAGCGCATGCAGCCGCGCTTCCAGCATGTCGATGCGTTCCGCCAGCGCGTGGCCATTGTCGACGATCTGGGCCGACATGCGCGTCGCGCGATCCTCCAGCGCCGGGATCGAGGTGGCCAGCGCTTCCATGCGCTGGACAAGCGCCAGTCCGGCCCGTTCGGCCGCTTCGGCGCGTTCGGCGGTGCTGTGGGCGCGGCTCGCGATCAGCTCGGCCGACGCCTCCATATTGCTGCTGGCGGCCGCACCATAGCTGTCGAGCAGTTCCGCCTGGTCCTGCATGGTCTGGCGTGCGGTCTGGAGCTGGCTGGCGATTCGCGCAACCCGCCGCTCCAGCAGTTCCGCTTCGGTCCTGAGGGCGCGGGCGGTGTCGAGATAGCGGCGGGATTCGCTGCGGCTGTTCCGCAAAAGCAGCAGGTAACAGACACCCAGCAGGATAAGCGGGACCATGATGGTCGCAACCAGTCCCGGCCATGCCGCGGGCCCGGCGCGCCATTGCCCCGACGACAGCGTCGCCCAGCCGGCAAAGCCGGTCCAGCCAAGGCCGGCGACGAGGGAGGCCCAGGCCGCGGCCGGCATGCCATGCCCGTCGCCCTCTGCGGCCATGGCCTCATCCTCCAGGTCCAGAACGGCCTGTTTCAATAGCAGGGTGTCGTCCGCCTGCGCCGTGTCATCGGCCGGTGCTTCCTTGTCCCGCCAGAATTCGACGATTGTGCTGCCCCCATTCATGCGAGCCATCCTAGCAGCTTTTGCGCGTACGAAAATGCCCTGTTACCAAAACTTAACGCAAGCCAGATAGCGTTGATCCCATGTCCTATGATCCAGGCGCCCTGAATGCCGCTCTTGCCGCCGCTGTCGGCGACGACAGACCGCTGATCGAGGATCTGCGCGTCGCCTTCATCGAAAGCGCGGAGCGGCAGGTCGATCTGCTGGGGCGTTCGCGCTGCGACGCGAACTGGCAGCTCGCCGCATGGCGGCTGAAGGGGCTGGCCGCGAGTTTCGGCCTGACCGCCCTGATGGCGATGGCTGATGAAGCGGCCGACGCCGCGCCGGGGGATCCGCGCATCTTGCGGCGGTTGCGCGCCGCTCTCGACGATCTCATGCAAGGTTGACGCGTCAGTCCGCTTGCGCGATCGCGTCCGCCTTGTAACAAGGTGGGCTAAACAAGGATCGGGTCGGTTTCATCACGCATGACTTTTGCGGCTATTCTCAGCGCGAGCCGGGCTGGCGGCGATTCGGCCGGATCGCTGCGCGCCGGCCTGCACTTCGCCGGACAGACGCTGGTGGAATATCAGGCGCGGCAGGCCGTGCGCGCAGGGGCCGACCGGGTGATGATCCTGGTCAGCGTCATCACGCCCGCCCTGTCGCAGGCCGTCGACCGGCTGTCGGCTGACGGCATCGCCATCGCACTGGTCCGCGACATGGTGTCGATGGTGCGCGATGCCCCCCGCGACGCTGACGCTCTGCTGGTCGCGGACGGCGCAATCATCGGGCAGGACTATTTCGAAGCCATGGCGGCGCAGCAGGGCGACGCCCTGCTGGTGACGGACGACAGCCGGGCCAGCGCTCCCTTCGAACGGATCGACGCCGGACAACGCTGGGCCGGGCTCGTCCGGGTCAGTCCGGACCTGTTGTTCAACACGCTCGACATGATCGGGGACTGGGATCTGGCGCTGACGCTGGTGCGCGGTGCGGTGCAGGCCGGCGCGCGCCGGATTACCGTGCCGCAGGACGACCTGATGGAAGGCCGCGTCGCGCTGGTGGAAACGCAGGAGCAGGCGGATCTGGCGGCGCAGGCGGTGCTTGCCAGCGGACCGCGGCTCCGGCGTGTCCGGGGTGCAGCCGAACATTATCTGCTGGGCCCCGCCGCCCGGCTGATCAGTCCGGCGCTGATGCGCATGCAGGTTCCGGCATTGCAGGTGCGGATTGCCGCCATGGCGTTGGGGGCGATCGCGCTGGTGCCGATCGAACTGCTCTGGACGGGCACCGGCTTCTGCCTGCTGCTGGCGTCGCTGCTGCTGGCGGAGACCGCTGACCGGCTGGACGAGATGGCGCTGCGGCCGCTGCCTGTCGGCTGGATCGCCTTTATCGTGCCGGCTTTTGTTCTGGGGGGGATCGCTCTCGCGGGAGAAGGACCGATCGCGACCTATCTGGCGCTGCTGCTGGCGATCATCCAGATGGCGGATCGCTGGCAGAAGGCGGGACCAGCTCGCCCATGGATGATCTTCACGCCCGCCAGCGCACTCTTGCCCCTGCTGTTGGCGTCGCTCGCCGGGGCGCTCGCGCTGACGTTCGACCTGGCGATGCTGTGCGCCATCGCGTCGGTGGGAACGATGGTCCTGCTCCGCCGGAATTGAACGATTTTGCCCGTTACGGTTTAGTGCATTTTAACGACGTGCCATTATGCTGGCCGGCATGAGCGCCTTTTCGTCCCTGATCGGACCGACCCAGGCGGACTGCTGGCCAATGGCGCAAGTCATGGCGGGCTTGTCCGCCGTGCCCGTCGGCCATGCCATTGATCTGGCGTTTTTCTTTCCCGATGACGGACGGGAACGGCATGACGCGCTGGTGGCGGAGACCCGGCGGCATTTGGGCGGATGCCTGACCGCCATCGAGATCGGATTGCGCCTGGCGCTGGAGGAAACGCCGGAAATTGCGGCTGCGCTGGCACCTTGGCCGCAACCCGTCTGCTGGCCGACCCTGTGCGCGCAACCGACACTGCTGGCGCCGCCGCTGCTCGCCCATATGCAGATGCGCGGCGGGATCAGCCTGATGCTGCGCCAGTTTGGTGGTCCCGATGGCGGCGTGGGCAGCGAATCGGAGGTGGAGCCGCTGTTCGCAGCGGGCGACCCGGCCCTGGGTGAGGCGCTGGCCGCACTGATGCTGGCGGAGGGGCGCTGGCTGCTGACCGCGGCGGAGGATCAGCCGATGCAGCCTGATCTGCCCGCCGGCTTTTTCGCGGAATTGCTGTGGACCGCCGCTGCCTGCCTTGCAGCCATCGCCCAGCGGAGCGGCCTGATCGAGGTGGAAGCGGTGCTGCCCGTGGTCGAAGCCGCAGCGCAGCGCCAACTGGCCCGGCATGACGAAGCAACGGGGCCAATCGCGGCGGCGGACAGGCTGGTCCGTCAACTGGACACCCATGCCGATGCGTCTGAACTGATGGCGGCCGCGCTGCAGCACAGGCATTTCCTGCTGTTCGCCGCGCTCGCCGGGCGAAGATTGCGGATGGCGAGCGCTCAGGTCGCCGACATACTGGTCATGGGGCCAGTGGGGCAGGTCGCTGCTCTTTGCCGCGCGCTCGGCGGATCGGACAGCGATTACCGGCAATTGCTGCTGGCGCTTCGCCCGGTGCGGCCATCCCTGTCGGACGCGACCATCGTCGGGGAAGCCATGCGCTATCAGGAACTGAGCGTGGCCCAGGCCGACGCGGCAGTGGGCGCCCTGCGCGCACCGGCAGCGCTGCGCGCGAAGCTCGATCATCTGCGGCGGATCGCCGGTTGATGAACATGCCGGCGCATCCCGCCGTCATCCGGGCCACCGTCGCCTCGGACGGTCGGCTGCTGAGTGCGGACGCGCCCTTGCTTTCCTTGCAACAGGAGGCGGGTGGCGACATCGGCAGCGCGCTGGCGATCCCGCAATTGGCGGCGATGGCGCGACTGGCGACGCATCTGGGCATCGCCCTGTCCCGCCCCGTGGTCGCGGCGGCGGAGCGCGGCGACATCGACATGTGGGTGCGCGCCAGGCCCGAAGACGAACGGGTACAGCTTGCCATCATCGATTGGCATGAGCGGCAAGCAGTGGCGCTCCCGCTCGACCTGGCGCGGCGGGAGACCGACATCGCCGCCCTGTCGGACGGCTGGACATGGCAGATCGACACGCAACTGCGCTTCCAGATCGTGCTGGAGGGTCTGGGCAGCGAAGGAACGCTTCCCACCGCGCCGCCGGTGCCGGGCAGTCGCTTCACCAGCTATTTCGAACTGCGTGCCGATGCGGACGGCGATCTCGCCATCCTGCGCGGTTTTGCGCAGCGGCGCGCCTTTCGCGACCAGGTAGCCGGATTGACGAGCGACCCCGCGCAGCGCTTCATTCTGTCGGGCTTTCCGATGTTCGACCTTGCCGGGCAACTGGCGGGTTACCGGGGCAAGGCGCTGCCCATGGACCGCGCGGTGTCGGCGCCGCTCGCCACGCCGGAGCCGCTGCTATTCTATCCCGCCGAATTCGGGAAAAGGCTTGATCGTTCCCTGCGCCGTCCCCTGGGGCGGATCATCGCCAATGCGGATTCGATCGCCGCGCAACTGGAGGGGGCGCTGCGGCCGGACTATCTGGGCTACGCCCATGATATTTCGGCGGCGGGGCGTCATCTGATGGCGCTGATCGACGATCTGGCGGACCTGCAGGCGATCGACCGGCCCGATTTCAGCGTGATCGCGGAGGAAGTCGACCTGGCCGACATCGGACGCCGCGCCGCGGGTCTGTTCCTGGTCAAGGCGCGGGATCGGGAAATCGACATTCTGCCACCCGCGCTGGATGCAGCGGAGCCTGCCGTAGGGGAGTTTCGCCGGGCCTTGCAGATCCTCATGAACCTGGTCGGCAATGCGGTGCGCTATGCGCCCGAGGGATTGACCGTGCGGATAGAGACGGGCCGGTCCGGCGGCCAGGCCTGGATCGCCGTGCAGGATCAGGGAGGCGGGATAGCCGTCGACAGTCGCGAGCGCGTCTTTGACAAGTTCGAGCGGCTGGGCCGCAGCGATGCGGGCGGCAGCGGTCTTGGCCTTTACATTTCGCGGCGTCTGGCGCGGGCCATGGGCGGCGACATCCGCATCGACGACGCCCCCGAAGGCGGCGCCCGCTTCATCCTGCTGCTTCCCGCATTGCAGGGATAGGCGGTTTCGGCGCGACCGGAACCGATCGCTGATCAGGAAATAGGTCCGCTGGCATATGGTTGTCCGATCACCTCCGGCGCTTTGGGCGATCTCATTTGGTGGGGTGCTGGCCGCTCGAAATGCAAGCGCCGTCGCTTCGATCGTTGCGATTGTCTTCAAAGCGTCACAATAATGTCATCCAGTAGTAAGACATATTTTCTAGCAGCGCCGATATCAAGGGGGATGAACGACGCGCATGCGTGAGGCTTTCAGCGATACTATCCGGAACCTGGGCAATCGCCTGCCGCCTATCAACTGGCTGTCGGTCGTCGAGAAGCTGTTGCTTGGCCTGCTGGCGCTGCAATGCGCCCGATTGCTCTGGGCGGTGCTGACGCCGGTCGGCAGTTTTGGTCCGTGGGAAGGGCGACAGGCCCATTTCCTCCCCGTCGCGGAGCGGCAGGCCCTGTTTTCCAGCTTCGACCCCTTTTATCGCGGTGGCCTGCAACAGTCGGGCGGCGGCGTCGTGACTTCGCTGGCGCTCACCGTTTACGGCATTCGCCTGAACGAAGGGTCCGGGCTGGGGTCCGCGATCGTCGCGGGCCCGGACGGCGTGCAGAACAGCTTCGCCGTGGGGGAAGAGATCATGCCCGGCGTGGTGCTGAAGGCCGTCGCCTTCGACCATATCACCATCGATCGCGGCGGGGCGGAGGAACAGCTTTTCCTCGATCAGTCCCAACCGGCCCCGACCGCCGCTCCGGATGGAGGAGCGCCGGCTGGCTTGCCGCCTTCGCCGATCGCGGGCATGGACAATCCAGGTGCCGACATGGTGAAGCGCGACGTCGGCTTCACCCCGCGAATGCAGAATGGACGCGTCACCGGCCTGATCCTGTCGGCCAGGGGGCCGGGCTTTCAACAGGCGGGCTTCCAGCCCGGCGATATCGTCACCCAGGTCGATGGCCAGCCGATCGGATCGATGAGCGATCTCCAGGCGCTGCAGGGCAAGATCGTGCCCGGCGCGCGCATTTCCCTGACCGTCGAACGCGGGGCCTCGCCCGCCACGATCAACCTGACACTGCAAGGCCAATGACCAGAAAACCGCTTCTTACCGCCGCCATGGCCCTCGCGCTGGCGGCTCCCATCGCATCGCCGGTCATGGCGCAGCAGACGCTGAACGTGCGCGACGCTGACATCCGCGCCTTCATCCAGGATGCGGCACGGGTGACCGGGCGGACCTTCATCATCGACAATCGTGTGTCGGGGAAGGTGTCCGTCGTGACTGACCGCCCCCTGTCCCGGTCCGAATATTTCGAGATATTCCTTTCCACCCTGCGCGCGAACGGGCTGGTGGCGGTGCCGGCGCCCGGCGGCGCCTATCGCATCCAGCCGGCCGATGGCGCGGCGGGCCAGCCCAGCGCCGTGGGCCGGGCGGCCAATCGCAACCAGTTCGTGACGGAGGTGTTCCGCCTGCGCTCCATCGACGCGGCGAGCGCGCTGGAAACGCTGCGGCCGCTTGTCAGCAAGGATGGCTCGGTGACGGCGAACCGGGCGGGCAACAGCGTGGTCGTGGCCGACTATGCCGACAATATCGGGCGCATCCGGCAGGTGATCGCGCGGATCGATCGGGATACTGCCTCGACCACCACGGTCATGCTGAAAAATGCCGGAGCGCGGGAGATCGCGACATCCCTGCAGGCGCTGGTGACGACAGGCGGCGACGGCGCGGCGAAGCCGGCGACGATCGTGCCCATCGACAGCAGCAACGCCGTCGCGATCCGGGGGGATGCCGGGACGGTGGCGCGGCTGGCGCAGATGGCGCGCGACCTTGACAGGCAGGCGGCGAGCGGGACCGAAATCCGCGTCTATTGGCTGGAACATGCCGACGCGGAAAAACTGCTGCCGGTGTTGCAGCAACTGGTCGGGCAGGCAACTGCCTCGCCCGTGACCGCCTCCACCCCTGCTGCCGGAAACGCGTCCTCTGCAATGCCTGCCGCCGCAGCCGGTTCGGGCGGCGGGGGCAGCAACGGCATCTCGTCGCGTGGCCCCGCCATCGTCACGCGCTATGAAGGCGCCAATGCAATCATCGTCGCGGCCAACAGCGATGTGCAGCGGATGCTGGGCGAGACGATCCGCCAGATCGACACGCGGCGCGAACAGGTGCTGGTGGAGGCGATCATTGTCGAGATCAGTGACGCCGCCGCCAAGAAGCTGGGCGTGCAGTTCCTGATCGGCAGCACCAAGACCGGTTTTGCGGCGACCAACTATTCCAATGCGCAGCCCAATATCCTGACGCTGGCGGGGGCGATCGCCGCCGACAGGCTGGGCGAGACGACGACGACCGTCGTGGCGCCCGACGGAACACGGACGGAGACGAGGACGCGGCAAAATGGCGACCTTTCCAATACGCTGCAACAGGCGGCCGTCGACAGCCTGATGAATGCGACCGGCGGCTTCGGCGGCGTGGCGACATCGCTCGGCAGGAACGGGATATTCGGCGCGATCATCAATGCCGTCAAATCCGACACCGACAGCAACATCCTGTCCACGCCCTCGGTGATGACGCTGGACAATCAGAAGGCGTCGATCCTGGTCGGCCAGCAGGTGCCGGTGACCACGGGCGAGGCGCTCTCCCAGAATTTCGACAACCAGTTCCGCACTGTCCAGAGGCAGGATGTCGGCATCAAGCTGGAGGTGAAGCCGCAGATCAACACCGGCGGCGCGATCAAGCTGTTCCTGAAGCAGGAGGTGTCCAGCGTCGCCGGCCCGGTGTCGAACAAGGACAGCGACCTCATCATCAACAAGCGCGAGATAGAGACGACCGTGACGGTCGACGATGGCGAGATACTGGCGCTTGGCGGCCTGTTGGACGACAATGAGCGCAAGACGATCGAGCGCATTCCGCTGCTGTCCGATATTCCCGGCCTTGGCGAACTGTTCAAGTCGCGCAGCAAGAGCCGGACCAAGACCAACCTCATGGTCTTCATCCGCCCCACCATCCTGCGGTCCAAGGAAGATGCGCAGAAACTGACGCAGCAGCGCTACGGCTATATTCGCGGCATGCAGTTGCAGCGCAATCCGGACCAGGAACCGGGCATAGACGAGCTGGTGCGCGACTATATGGGCGCGACGCCGCCCGCCGCCGCGCCCCAGCCGGGCGATGCGGTGGTGCAGCCGCCTGCCGAGATCATCGAGCCGACCGCCCGCCAGTCGAGCGGCGTGGTGCGGCCCGTCGAGATTCCTGCCAGCGGAGAGAAGCGGTGAGGGGCTTTCCGAACGGAGGTGGATATGAATGAGCCGCTGATCGTGACGGCCGATATCCCCCCGCATGTCGCGCCGCGAGCGGTGGACATACCCTATGTCTTCGCCCGCAAGCATGGCGTCGTGATGCTGCCGCCGGAGGGGGAAAGGCTGACCATCGCCGTGCGCGAGGGCAGCGATCCGCGGGTGCTGCTGGAAGTGCGGCGGCATCTGGCGCGCAGCTTCGACGTGCGCTTCGTCGATGCCGCGCAATTCGACCGGCATCTGTCGGATCATTATGCGATGGAGGGCAGCGCCGCCGCCATGGCCGGATCGCTCGAGGTCGGGGCGGACGAGCTGGACATATTGGCCGCGGATATCCCGACCGCCGACGACCTGCTCGACAGCGCCGACGATGCCCCCGCCATCCGCCTCATCAACGGCATCATTGCGGAAGCGGCGCGGCAGGGCGTGTCGGACATCCATATCGAACCCTATGAAACCGGGCTGATCGTGCGGATGCGCATCGACGGCGTGCTGCGCGAGACGCTGCGCATGCCGCCGCATGTAGCGCCCGTCGTCGTCAGCCGCATCAAGGTGATGGCGCGGCTCGACATAGCCGAGCGGCGCGTGCCGCAGGACGGGCGGATCGGGTTGACGCTAGGCGGGAAACTGCTCGATGTGCGCGTGTCGACCCTGCCCAGCCGGGCGGGGGAGCGGGTGGTGCTGCGTATCCTGGACAAGGAGAATGCGGGCATGAACCTCGACCTGCTCGGCATGGCCGGGGCGGCGGACCGGATCTTCCGGGACGGGTTGCAGGAGCCGAACGGCATCATCCTCGTCACCGGACCGACCGGGTCGGGCAAGACGACGACGCTCTATGCGGGCCTGCGGCAGCTCAATGACGGCACGCGCAATATCCTGACGGTCGAAGACCCGGTCGAATATGCGATCGACGGCGTCGGACAGACGCAGGTCAATGCGAAGGTCGGCCTGACCTTCGCGGCGGGGCTGAGGGCGATCCTGCGACAGGACCCCGATGTGGTCATGGTCGGCGAAATCCGCGACCGGGAAACGGCGGAGATCGCCGTGCAGGCCTCCCTGACCGGGCATCTGGTGCTGTCCACCGTCCATACCAATGATGCAGTGGGCGCGATCACGCGGATGCGCGACATGCGGGTGGAACCGTTCCTGCTGGCTTCCACCCTGCGCGCCGTCATCGCGCAGAGGCTGGTGCGTCGGCTTTGCCAGAAGTGCCGCGAACCCGTGCAGGCGGACAAGTCGGCCAGCGCGCTGCTGGGCTTCGATCCGGGCACGATCATCTACCGCGCGCGCGGGTGCGAGGCGTGCAATGGCACCGGCTACAAGGGCCGGATCGGCGTGTTCGAGGCGATCAGGGTGGACGACACCATCCGGCGGCTCATCAACGATGGCGGCGATGAATCGCTGATCGCGCGCCACGCCTTTCTGAATGCGCCCAATCTGGGCTCGGCCGCGCGGGCGCTGGTGCGCGACGGCCAGACCACGGCGGAGGAGGCGATCCGCGTGTCGCGGCGCGACGCGGGCGAGGTGGAAACCATCGCCGATGGCTGAGTTCGACTATATCGCCATCGACCCCGCCGGACGGGAGCGCAGCGGCGCGATCAAGGCTGAGACGGTCGAGGACGCGCGGGCGAAGCTGGACTCGCGCAAGCTGTTCATCGTGCGGATCGAGGCTGGCGCGGTGGAGAAGGCGCGCAGACGGACAGGGCTGTCCTTCCGGGCGCCCCGCCTCTCCGCCAAGGAACTGACGCTGTTCACCCGGCAATTGTCGACGCTGATCCAGGTCAGTCCGCTGGAGGAGTCGCTCCGCACCATCGGACGGCAGAGCGAGCAGGCGCATGTCCAGGCGATTGTTGGCAAGGTGCATTCGGGCGTGCTGGAGGGGCGTCGGCTGGCCGATGCCCTGGGCGCCGAGCCGAGGAGCTTTCCGCCGCTCTATCGCGCGATGGTTTCAGCGGGCGAGAGTTCAGGAAGCCTGCCCACGATCATGGAGCGCCTGTCCGACCTGATGGAGCGGCAGGCGGTGATCCGATCGAAGGTGCTGACCGCCATCGCCTATCCTTCCGTGCTCGCTGCCTTTGCGGTGTGCGTGGTCGCGGCGCTGATGATCTTCGTCGTGCCCAAGGTGGTGGAGCAATTCGATACGGTGGGCCAGCAACTGCCGCTGCTCACCCGCATGGTGATGGGGATTTCGGCCTTCCTGGCGGGCTATTGGTGGCTGCTGGCGATCATGCTGGGGCTGGCCGCCTTCGGCCTTTGGCGCGCGCTGAAGGTGGAGCGCTTCCGCTATCGTTTCGATTCGGTGCTGCTGCGCCTCCCATTGCTGGGGCGGTTGATCCGCGACCTGCACGCAGCGCGGATGGCACGCACGCTCTCGACCATGGTGGCGAGCCGCCTGCCGTTGATGGAGGGCTTGTCGCTCACCACCCAAACGGTGCACAACCGGGTGCTGCGGCAGGCTTCGGAGGAGATTGTGGAGGCCATTCGCGGTGGCGGCAGCCTGTCGGCGGCGCTGCGACGGGCAGGGGTGTTCCCGCCGCTGCTCGTCTACCTCACGGCCAGCGGGGAAAGCGCGGGGCGGCTGGACACCATGCTGGAGCGGGCAGCCGATTATCTGGAGCGGGAGTTCGACAGCTTCACCTCGGCCGCGCTCGCCATGCTGGAGCCGCTGATCATCATAGCGATGGGCGGCATTGTCGCCGTCATCATCCTGTCCATCCTGCTGCCCATCCTGCAATTGCAGAGCCTTACCGGGGCCTGAAGGAGTGAATATGCGTAATCTGAAGACGTTGAAGTGCGACATGCTCCTGCGAAGGCAGGAGCATGACTGCGCAAGGGGCGAACATGGCCTCGAGTCTTCGAGACGTTCCGCCGAACACGGCTTCACGTCCCTGAAGCGTTCCGCCGAACACGGCTTCACTCTGGTCGAACTGATGGTCGTGATCGTCATCATCGGCCTGCTTGCCACCATCGTGGCGATCAACGTCATTCCGGCCACGGATACGGCGCGCGTAGAAAAGGCGAAGGCCGACATCGCCACCATTGAGCAGGCACTGGAACAATATCGGCTCGACAACCTGACCTATCCGTCCGCGACCGACGGGTTGCAGGCGCTCCTCATTCCCCCGGCCTCGCTTACCCAGCCGCAGCGTTACAGGCGCGGGGGCTATATCAAGAAGCTACCCAACGATCCCTGGGGACGTCCCTATACCTATGCCGTGCCGGGGCGGAAGGGCGCGTTCGACATCAGTTCGCTGGGGGCGGACGGACAGCCGGGTGGCGACAATGAAAATGCCGACATCTATTCCAGCGATCTTTGATAGCCCGCAGCACGGCTTCGGGTGCTTGAGGCGTCCCGCCGAACATAGCTTCGGGTCTTTCAGGCGTTCCGCCGAACACGGCTTCATGTCTCTGAGGCGTCCCGCCGAACACGGCTTCACGCTGATCGAACTGATGGTCGTGCTGACGATCATCGGCTTCATTTCAGCCGTGGTGGTGCTGGCGATCCCCGACCCCCGCGGCCGGGTGATCGAGGATGCCGACCGCTTCGCCGCTCGCCTTGCCGCGGCGCGCGACGAAGCGGTCGTCACCGCGCGTCCCATGGGGGTGTGGGTTTCGGCTTCGGGTTACGGCTTTCAGCGCCGCGACGGCGGCCAATGGGTTGGGCTGGAGGACAAGCCCTTCGTCACCGCCAGTTGGAAGGCCGGAACGCGCGCGCTGGTCGGCAAGGATGGACGGCAGCAGATCGGCTTCGACGGAACGGGACTTCCGACCGATCCGATGACCGTGACCCTCGCCCGCGAGGGGGAGCGGGTGTCGATTTCGGTCGACATGGCCGGGAAGGTCGCGGTCGGTGGCTAGGTCGCGCCTCGTCCTTGCGACCCCGCCTACCGCGGAGCGGGGCTTCACCCTGCTCGAAATGCTGGTGGCGCTGGCGGTGTTCAGCCTCGCCGCCCTCGCGCTCGTCCGCCTGCAGGGTGTGACCCTGCACACCGCCGCCGACCTCGACAGCAAGGCAATGGGCCAGATCGTCGCGCGCAACCTGATGGTGGAGGTGCAGACCGATCCCGCACCGCCTTCGCTTGGCAGTGAAGAGGGCGACGTCGACAATGGCGGTCGGCGCTGGCATTGGACGCGGGCGGTCAGGGCGACCAATGACAGGCGCCTGCTCCGGGTCGACCTGACGGTAAACGGGCAGGCGGGCTCGTCCCCCGTGGTGCTGAGCTTCGTGCGGGCAGTGCAATGAGACGGGCCGTTTCCGCCGAACACGGCTTCGAGTCTTTTGGGGGTTCCGCCGAGCACGGCTTCACTTTCCTGAACCGCTCCGCCGAATACGGCTTCACGCCCCTGAAGCGTTCCGCCGAGCACGGCTTCACGCTGATCGAACTGCTCGTCGCCTTAATGATCTTCGCCATGCTGGCGGCGGCGGGGGTGCTGCTGCTGGGCAACAGCGTGTCGGCTCAGGCGCAGATCAAGCTGCGGCTCGACGACATGGCGGCGGTGCAGCGGGCAAGCGGCGCGCTGGCGGCCGATCTGGGGCAGGCTGTGCCGCGCATCAGCCGCACCGAAGCGGGTACGCTGGCGCCTGCTTTCTGGTCGCATCGGGAGGGGGAGAACCTGCCCGTCCTCCAGTTCGTACGGGGTGGCTGGGACAATCTGGGCGACCTGGCGCGGCCCTCGCTCCAGAAGGTTGAATATTGGGTGCGGCAGGGGCGGCTGGAACGGCGCACTTATGCACAGGTGGATGGCGCGGCGGGCGATGAGCCGGCCGCACTGCTCACGCAGGTCGAAGATGTCGCGCTCCGCTTTCGCGACGCCAGCGGCGACTGGCGCGACCAATGGGTGCCGACACAGCCTGACCTGATGCCCCGCGCCGTGGAAATGACGGTGAGGCGGACGGGCGAATCGCCGGTGACGTTGCGCTTCCTGGTCGGACCGGGCCCGGCCGAAAGGCTGGAAGGGGTGCCGGCCAATGGCTGATCGCGGAAAGGCGGGCGAGCGCGGCGCGGCGCTGTTGACCGTGTTGCTGCTGGTGGCGGTGATGGCGGTGGTCGCATCGACCGCGCTGGAGCGGCTGGCGCTGGCCACGCGGATGACCGGCAATGGCGGCGCGATCGATCAGGCCCGCGCCTTTGCCGATGCGGGGACCGAGATCGCGCGCCTGCGGATCGGCGATCTGGTGGCGGCCAATCCGGGCAAGACGACGCTGGCGGGGAACTGGATGGGTACGCCGCAGGCGATCCCGATGCCGGGCGGCACGGCGATCGCGCGCGTCACCGATGGCGGCAATTGCTTCAACCTCAACAGCGTGGTCGCGGGCGAGAATGAGGCGAATCTGAAGGTCCGTCCGGTCG
This sequence comes from Sphingobium sp. LSP13-1-1.1, assembly GCF_040676415.1. Taxonomy (NCBI): domain Bacteria; kingdom Pseudomonadati; phylum Pseudomonadota; class Alphaproteobacteria; order Sphingomonadales; family Sphingobiaceae; genus Sphingobium; species Sphingobium sp. LSP13-1-1.1. Next base: position 98,333 of record NZ_JBEGHU010000067.1, read on the forward strand.
GCGTGTCGCAATTTCAGGCTTTGCTGCAGGCATTGGGGATCGACGCCCGGCAGGCACAGGTCGCCGCCGCCTCGCTCGCCGACTGGATCGACACCGACAGCGTGCCCCAGCCCGGCGGCGCGGAGGATGAGACCTATGCGCGGGCGCCACGGCCCTATCGCACCTCCAACCGCTTCATGGTCGACGCTAGTGAGCTGCGCGCGGTGAATGGCGTGACGCCTGCAATCTATGATGTGGTGCGGCCATGGGTCTGCGCCCTGCCGACGGCCGATCTGTCGCCGATCAATATCAACACGCTGCTGCCCGATCAGGCGCCTTTGTTCGCGATGATGCTCCAGGGCCAGCTTAGCGTGGCGCAGGCACGGCAATTGCTGGCGCAGCGGCCTGCGGAAGGCTACGGCAGCACGGTGCAGTTCTGGGCTCCTTTGGCGAGCCAGGGGATCAGCCCGCTGGAAGAGGTTGGGCAGCAGGTCAAATTGACGACAGGGTTTTTCAGAGTGGACGTGTCGGTGAATGTCGGGGGGACAGAGGTAGTGGAATGGGCACTGATCGATGCGCGGCAGAGCCCGGCTAAATTGATCCGCCGTAGCGGGAGCAGCGGCGCATGAGCGTGCGGGAAGGATTGATCGTCGCCCTGCCGCAACAGGGCGAGCCGTTGTGGATGCGGGTGGTGGAAGGCGCCGTCGTCCAGAGCGGAACGGGCGCGAACTGGCTGGCGGCCTGCGGCCTCACCGCGCTGCCCGATGACGCGATCGTGTTGCTGGTGCCGCCTGCCGCGCTAGTGACGCTGAACTGGATCGAATATCCCGATCTCGCTCCCCGTCAGGGGCGCGCGGCGGCGCGGCTAGCGGCGCTCGCCGGCGCTATCGTGCCCGCAGACCAGCTTTTCGCCGCCGCCGATGAGAATGAGGATCCGGCGCGCCCGCACTGCATCGCCGTCGCGGCGCGCGCGGACATGCAGCACTGGCTGCTCTGGGCGCAGCACCATGGGCTCGACCCCGACATCATGGTGCCCGCCCCGCTGCTGCTGCCGGAACCGCAGGAGGGGTTTGAACGCGGCATGATCGGCGGCGAAGCAGTGCTGCGCGGGACCGATCTGGTGCTGGCGGGTGACCTGGTATTGCCGGAACTGATAGGTAAAGCCGTTGTGCGGGATGTGCCCGCTGCTCAGATTGATGCGCTGGCGGTTGCGGCGCTGGAGCGGCCACCGATCGATCTGCGGCAGGGCGACTTTGCCAAACGGGTGAGACGGCCGTTCGACAAGCGAAGGATTGCCCGGATCATGCTGTGGAGTGGGCTCATCCTGTTCGTCAGTTTGCTGATGGCGCTGATCGGGACTGCGCGGCAGCATGTCGCCGCAAACAGTCTCGATGCGGAAAGTCTGGCGCTTGCCCGGCAGGTCGTGCCCGGTGCCACCGACCTCGACCAGGCGGAGGCGGAGATGGAGCGCCGGCTCGCGGCGCGAGGAGCGGGGGCCTATGCCTTCACGGCGCCGGTGGCAGGGCTGCTCAGTGCGATGCAGGACGCGCCGGGCGTGTCGCTGACCGCGCTGTCGCGTGATAACGACGGCATGATCCGCGCCACGCTGGCCGCGGCGAAAGTGGAAGATATCAACATGGTACTGCTCGCACTCCAGGCGGAGGGTTTCACGATCACCGCCACGCCTTCGCAGGAGCCCGGCGGACGGATGCTGGCGGATATCACGGTGCAATCATGATGGAACGGTTACGGGTCTTGTGGGGTGAACGAAGCCCTCGCGAACAGTGGATGCTGGGCGTGATGTTCGCGCTGCTGGCGGCGGTGATCCTTTGGCTCGGCATAGCGCGGCCACTCGCCGCGGCGCAGCGTTCGGTGCGCGATGCCTTGCGGGAGGCGACGGACCGCAACGCCGCCATCCGCGCGAAGGTGACGTTGCTGAAGTCGCTGCCACGCACGGCGGGGCCGATCGATACGGCCGTGCCGCTGGAGCAGTTCATCGGCCAGAGCGCTGGCGAGGCCGGGTTGACGCTGGAACGCGCGCAGGCGCAGGGCGCGGACCGCGTCGACATGGCTATCGCCTCCGTCCGCCCGGTCGCGCTGCTGTCGTGGCTCGCTGCATTGGAAGCGCGGGGCATCCGAGTCGAAACGATGAGCGCGCGGCCGGCCGCGACGGCGGGCAGCGTCTCGGTACAGGCCGTGCTGGTTCGGGGCGGGCAATGATGGGGCTCCATCTTTCGCGGCCGATGCGCATCGCGCTCATCGCTCTGTTCGCATTGGGCTTCCTCATCTTCCTCCCCATGCGCATCGCGCTCGGCATGACAGGTCTGGAGCGGCTGGGCGTGGCGGCGCGGGAGGTGCGCGGCACGGTGTGGAGCGGCAGGCTCGACCAGTTGATGCTGGGCACGGTATCGCTGGGGTCCGTCCATGCTGGCCTGTCTCCCCTGTCGTTGCTGGTGGGGCGGGCGCGGTTCGACGTCTGGCGCCGCAACGGCGCGGCGGATGATCTGAGCGGCGCGCTGACGGTCGGCTTCGGGCGCATGGGGATCGACGATGTGACAGGCGCCGTGCCGCTGGGCCGGACCTTCGCGCCTCTGCCGGTGAGCAGCTTCGTCATGGAAGACGTGTCGGCCTGGTTCTCCGGCGACCGCTGCGGCCATGCGGAGGGGCGGGTCCGGGCGCAGATGGCGGGTCAGTTTCCGGGACTCAACCTGTCCCAGGGCCTGTCGGGCGTGGCCAGTTGTGATGGCGATGCGCTGCTGCTGCCGCTCGTCAGCCAGTCGGGGTTGGAAAAGGTCAATCTGCGCATCTGGCGATCGGGTCGTTACCTGGCGGAAATGCGGGTGGAAACCGCCGATGCTGCCCTGGGCGAGGCATTGGCCAGCGCGGGCTTTGTCGATGCTGGCGGCACGCGCGTGCTGAAGATCGAAGGAACGCTGTGATCCAGGCCTTTCCTGCCCTGCTGGGCGCGACGGCGGGGGCAATAGCCGGGAGTTTCCTCGCAACGATCATCCTGCGCTGGCCGCACGGGCGCGGCGTGCTGCGTGGCCGCTCGGCCTGCGACGGCTGCGGGCGGGTTCTTGGCGTCGTCGATCTCGTGCCGATGGTGAGCGCGCTGGTTCAGCGCGGCCGGTGCCGGAGCTGCGGCGCCCCCATCGACCCGCTGCATGGCCGGGTGGAGGCGGGATGCGCGATCATCGGCGCGCTTGCCCTGGGCTTTTCGCCCGATCCGGGCGGGGTGGGGTGGGCCATGCTGGGCTGGCTCCTCCTGACGCTGGCGGTGCTCGACAGGCGGCATTTCTGGCTGCCCGACGGGTTGACCCTGCCCTTGGCCTTCCTGGGCTTCACCATCGGGCCATGGGTCACCGACACGACGATGGCAGGGCGGGCGATCGGCGCAATGACCGGCTATCTGACGCTGTTGCTGATCGCGCTCGGATATCGGCGATTTCGTGGGCGCGACGGGCTGGGCCTGGGCGATGCCAAGCTGCTGGGCGCATTGGGCGCCTGGTTCGGCTGGCAGGCCTTGCCGTTCATCCTGCTGCTTGCCGCGAGCGTGGGGTTGCTGGCCGTCGGCGCGGTCATGGCGACAGGCAGGAGGATCGATGGCGCGACGCGCCTGCCGCTGGGGACTTTCCTCGCCATCGCGGCAGTGCCGGGATGGTGGCTCGCAACTGTCCTCACCAGCGCGGGCAGATAACCGGCAAGAGAAATTTCGCGATGCCGTGAAACCCCGTTGACCCATCAGCCCGCTCTGCTTATAGCGCCGCCTCACCGCAGGGCGCCGCCCGGCGGACAGCCCATGGGGCGGAGTAGCTCAGCTGGTTAGAGCAGCGGAATCATAATCCGCGTGTCGGGGGTTCAAGTCCCTCCTCCGCTACCACCTTTACAGACTGTCGTTCCCAAGCGGATTTTCCGCTTGCATTCGTCCTTCCCTGTTGCACTAATGTTGCAACGCACAACCAGCCGATTGTCGGCTGAGGGAGGATCGATACTTTGCCCTTCCACGAAATGTTTGAGCCGGATGGTTCGATACGCCCCTGCTACGCGGAAGTGCAGAATTGGGTGGAGCGAACCGGCATTGCCGGGCTCAATCGTCGAATGGATGAGGCGGAGGCGATATTCCGGCGCATCGGCATCACCTTTGCCGTCTATGGCGAGGGGGGCGATCCGGAACGGCTGATCCCCTTCGACCTGCTGCCCCGCATCTTCATGGCCCAGGAATGGCGCGTGCTGGACAAGGGCATCCGGCAACGGGCGCGGGCCCTCAACGCCTTTCTCCACGATGTCTATCATCGCGGCGAGATTGTGAAGGCGGGGATCATGCCCGCGGACATCATCTACCAGAACAGCGCCTATCTGGCGGAAATGGCCGATTTCACCCCGCCGGGAAAGGTGTACAGCCATATCGTTGGCATCGACATCGTCCGCACCGGGCCAGCGCGGTTCGAGGTGCTGGAGGATAATTGCCGCACTCCCTCCGGCGTGTCCTACATGCTGGAAAATCGCGAGATCATGACTCGCATGTTCCCGGAACTCTTTGCCCAGGGCGTGGTCGCGCCGGTCGATGACTATCCGGCCGAATTGCTGAAAAGCCTGAAGGAAGTCGCGCCGCCCGCGTGCAGGGGCGATCCGGTGGTAGTGGTGCTGACGCCCGGTTCGCTCAACAGCGCCTATTATGAGCACAGTTTCCTCGCGGACCTGATGGGCGTGGAACTGGTGGAGCCGGCGGACCTGTTCGTCGACGATGACCGGGTCTGGATGAAGACCACGCTGGGGCCAAAGGCTGTCGATGTCATCTACCGGCGCATTGACGATGAATATATCGATCCGCTGGTGTTTCGGGCGGACAGCCTGCTGGGCGTGCCCGGCATCTTCAATGTCTACCGCAATGGCGGGGTGACGCTGGCGTCGGCGCCGGGATCGGGGATCGCGGACGACAAGGCCGTGTACATCTACGTGCCGGACATGATCCGCTTCTATCTGGGCGAGCAGCCGATCCTGGACAATATCCAGACCTGGCAATGCGGTAAGCCGGACGAATGCGCCTATGTGCTGGAAAATCTGCACGAACTGGTGGCCAAGGAGGTTCATGGATCGGGCGGCTACGGCATGCTGATCGGGCCGAAATCGACCAGGGACGAGATCGCGGCCTATGCCGACCGCATCCGTGCCAATCCGGGCGAGTTCATCGCCCAGCCGACCCTCGACCTGTCGACCGTGCCGACATTGGGACCGGCGGCGGTTGTGGGGCGGCATGCGGATTTCCGGCCCTATTGCCTGGTGGGCAAGCAGCTCAGGCTGGTGCCCGGCGGATTGACGCGGGTGGCGCTGACCGAAGGATCGCTGGTGGTGAACTCCAGCCAGGGGGGCGGGGTGAAGGACACCTGGGTTTTGCAGGACTGATGATGCGCGCATTCATGTCCATATCTGATCGGAAATCTCTCGCATGCTGAGCCGGACCGCGGAGAATCTCTTCTGGATGGCCCGTTATATGGAGCGGGCAGAGGCCACCGCGCGTCTGCTGACCATGGGGCAGCGCATGGCCATCCTGCCTGGCGCGCATCATCGCGAAGAGTGGCGCTCGGTGGTGCGGGCGACCGGAGCGCTCAATCATTTCCCCGAAGGCGCGCCGGTGACGGAGAGCGACGCCATCGCCTTCCTGATGCTCGACATCGACAATCCTTCCTCCATCCGTTCCTGCCTGCTCAAGGCCCGCGCCAACGCCAAATCGGCCCGTACCATGCTGACGCAGGATATGTGGGAGGCGCTGAACGAAGGCTGGCGCAAGCTCGACAGCTATGACGTGGCGGAGGCGCGGCAGCAGCTTCCGGCGCTGATCGACTGGGTCAAGACGCGGGTAATGACCTTCCGCGGCGCGGCGCATTCCGGGCAGCTCCGCAATGAGGGGCATGATTTCCTGCGTGCCGGCTCCGCGCTGGAACGGGCGCAGATGACGCTGCGCCTGCTGGACGTCAAATATTATGTGCTGCTGCCGGAGACGGAGGTCGTGGGCGGCAATCGCGACCATTATCAATGGACGTCGGTGCTGTACGCGCTGTCGGGCGCGCGGGCCTTTCACCATGTCTATGGCGGCACCTATACGCCCTGGCAGATCACGGATTTCCTAATGCTGAACCGCCTGTTCCCGCGCAGTGTCGCCTATTGCTATGACCAGCTTGCCTATCGGCTGAACCGCCTGGCGGGATGGCATGACGCGCGATCGGCCTGCCACGACACCGTGCGCCAGATGGTGGCCGATCTGGAGCAGCTGGACAGCGGCGAAATCTTCCGGGCAGGCCTGCATGAAACGGTCCAGAACGGCCTGATGAACACCAACCGGCTGGGCGTGGAGATCGCCCAGGCCTATCATTTCGGCTGAGGGGAGGGCGCGCATGAAACTGCTCGTCCGTCACCAGACCGTCTATCGCTATGAGGCTGCGGCGGGGCGGGTGGCGATGCGGTTGAAGCTGATGCCCGTCGATACGCCGACGCAGAAGGTGCTCGACTGGCAGGTGAGCGTCAATGAGGAGCCGCTGACCGGTTTCCGCCGCAACAGCTATGGCGAGATGGAGGCGATCTGGGTTCGGCACGACCGGATGGACAATGCCGTCATCGTCGCGGAAGGACTGGTGGAAACGCGGGAGGGTCATGGCGTGGTGGGCTGGCTCGGCTGCCCGGTGAACCCGCGCTATTTCCTGCGGGAGACGCGGCTGACCGGGACATCGCCGGAAATCCGGGCAATGGCGCTGTCCCTGCCGGACGAGGACGGGCCGCTGGCCCGGCTTCATGCGCTGTCGGCCGCCGTCAGCGATGCCGTGGCCTATCGCGCCGGCGTGACGACCGCCGACACCACGGCGGCGGAGGCTTTCGCGCTGGGTGCCGGGGTGTGTCAGGACCATGCGCAGGTGTTCATCGCCGGCGCGCGGGCGATGGGCATTCCGGCGCGCTACGTGTCCGGCTATCTGCTGGCCGATGAGGGCGATGTGCTACACGAGACCCATGGCTGGGCGGAGGCGCTGGTGCCCGAACTGGGCTGGGTGGGATTCGATCCTTCCAACCGGGTCTGCGTGACGGAGCGCTATCTGCGCCTCGCCTGCGGGCTGGATGCGGACGAGGCGGCGCCGATACGCGGTTCCGTGACCGTGGCGGGCGATATCTGGATTGACGCGGACGTCCGGATCGCGCAGGCGGAGGACGGGGTGGAGGAGCGGCAGCTCCAGCGGCAGCAGCAACAAGGTGCGCAGACCACCACGCAGGGTTGAACGACGACAGGAGCCCTTGGGGCAATGACTTATTGTGTGGCGGTGCGGGTCGACCAGGGGCTGGTCATGCTGTCCGACACCCGCACCAATGCGGGGATGGATAATATTGCCCGCTTCCGCAAGAGCTTCACCTACAGCGTGCCGGGCGAGCGCGCGATCACCATGATGTGTTCGGGCAATCTGTCGATCACCCAGGGGGTGAAGGCGATGCTGAGCCGCGCGATCAAGGATGCGGCGCTGGACCCGGACGTGGAAACGATCCTCAACTGCTCCACCATGCACCGCGTCGCGCAGATCGTGGGGGAGGCGATGTGCACGATGCAGGGTCGCTATCGCAGCACCATAGAGATGCAGGGCGCGGCGGCCGACGCCTCCATCCTGATCGCCGGCCAGCGCAGGGGCGGCAAGCCGCGGCTCTACCTCATCTATTCGGCGGGCAATTTCATCGAGGCGACGGAGGACACGCCCTTCTTCCAGATCGGCGAGCATAAATATGGCAAGCCGATCCTGGATCGCATCGTGAAGCGCGAAACCAGCCTGGAGGATGCGACCAAGGCAGTGCTGGTGTCGATGGATTCGACCCTGCGCTCCAACCTGTCGGTGGGGATGCCGCTGGACCTCACGGTGATCGAGCGGGATGCCTACGACTTCCGCGTGCGGACCCGGATCGAAGCGGACAATGAGGAATTCCAGCTTCTCTCGCACAGTTGGTCGGCCGCGCTGCGCAAGGGGTTCGAGGATTTACCCAACGTCCTCGACTGACGGGACTGGCGCCCGCCAAGGTTCAGCTTCTCGCCCGTCAAGCAAATCCATCGCTTGCGCGTCCGGCCGCTTGGCCTATCTCATCCCGACAGACGAATCGCAGCCGGAAAGACATTCATGACCGCCACCCATTCGACCCGCATGCTGATCCTCGGTTCCGGCCCGGCCGGCCTGTCCGCCGCCATCTATGGCGCGCGCGCGGGGCTCGCGCCGATCGTGGTCCAGGGCATGCAGCCGGGTGGCCAGTTGACGATCACGACCGACGTCGAAAATTATCCGGGTTTCCGCGACGTGATCCAGGGGCCCTGGCTGATGGAACAGATGCAGGCGCAGGCGGAGCATGTCGGCGCGCAGATGATGTATGACCAGATCGTCGACGTGGACCTTTCGGAGCGGCCCTTCCGCCTGAAGGGGGACAGCGGCACGCTCTATTATGCCGACAGCCTGGTGATCGCCACCGGTGCCCAGGCCAAATGGCTGGGCACCGAGGGCGAGCAGCTCTTGCAGGGCAAGGGCGTTTCGGCCTGCGCGACCTGTGACGGTTTCTTCTATCGCGGCAAGAAGGTGGTGGTGATCGGCGGCGGCAATACGGCGGTGGAGGAGGCGCTCTACCTCACCAACCACAGCCATGACGTCACGCTGATCCACCGCCGCGACTCGTTGCGGGCGGAAAAGATCCTCCAGCAGCGCCTGTTCGCGCATCCGAACATCAAGGTGCTTTGGAACCAGGCGGTGGAGCGTTTCGTCGGCGGCGGCAATCCGGAGGGTCTGGTCGGCGTCGACCTGGTCGACACGGTGACCGGCCACAGGTCGCATATAGAGACGGATGGCGCTTTCGTCGCCATCGGCCATCAGCCCGCCACCGAGCTGTTCGTCGACAAATTGCCGATGGATGAAGGCTATCTGCTGGTGGAAAAAGGCACGACGAGGACCGCTGTTCCTGGCGTGTTCGCGGCGGGCGACGTCAGCGACAAGGTCTATCGCCAGGCCGTGACCGCCGCGGGCATGGGCTGCATGGCCGCGCTGGACGTGGAAAAGTTCCTGGCCGAAGCCGATTTTGAGGCCGTCGCGGCGGAATAGGGCGGTTCTTCCGCTGGCGGTAATTGGCCAGTTGTCGCCATGAAGCACAGCGTGCTCCTGCGAAGGCAGGAGCCCAGTTCAGACGATGCGATGATTCACTGAGGGCGGAACCGGGCTCTTACGGGCCACTCGTCTCGTTCGAATGCCTTCGCAGGAGCGGGGCGCGTTTCCATTAAATCAGGACGGCCTCCGAATTCGGCCGCCAAACCGGGAACTCAGGCCCCCGTCTTCGCCCGCGCAAAGGCAACAAGCGATCCGAACGTCTCGAACGTGTCGCCGTCGATATCCTCATCCTCGATCAGGATGCCGAAGCGGTCTTCCATTTCGGTAAGCAGGCCTGCGACGGCCATGGAATCCAGTTCCGGCAGCGCGCCGAAAAGCGGCGTGTCCGCATCGAACGCATCGACCCGCTCCTGCGACAGGGCCAGCGCATCGCGCAGCAAGGCGCGCATCATCGTTTCGATATCCATGGTCCGGTCGACCGGTTGTGCATTGTCCGCCCGCATGATGGGGGCCTACCTAGTCGTTCCGCCGCTAGCCTACAAGCGCGGAAATGGCCGCCCGCGCGGCGGGGAGCCAGATTGACGCCCTTCTGGGATTGAAGAAATCGAGCCGGTAGAGCGTTTCGCGCTCCTCCATCCAATCGGTCTTGTAGCCATTGTCGCCGGTTCCATAGTCGATCGTCGCGACATGATCCTGATCGATGGCGTGGGTGAACATCGCATGGCTGAGCAGGCTGCCGGGGGATGCCCCGTCGAACGCCTGGTCATGCGCCAGCTTGTGGATCAGCGCGGTGCCGTTCTCCACCGTCCAGAGCTGGGTCGCCACCGGCTGACCCTCCAGCCGGGCGAAGCCCAGGCGGAGCGTGCCAGCGTCGCTTTCCCGCTGGGCCAGCGCATGCAGAAAGCGCAGATCGGCTTCGGGCTTCTTCCAGCTTCGTTCCTGCACGGCGGCATAGTCGCGCCACAACGCCTCGGTCAGCCGGTCCGCGATGCTGAGGGTGAAGCGGCTCGCACGCTTCTTGCGCGCTATCAGCGTACGCAGGCGCCCGGGCCTCTGCGCCCAATATTCGTCGAAGGTTCGACCGTTCAGGTGCAATATATGCCGTCCGCCCATCGGCCGCCGGACGCTGAACCAGCCTGCGCGACGAAAGGCGTCGAGCAGCATGTCCGACGCGGACGTAACGGGATAGAGGTCGACCTGGGCACTGTCCGTCAACAGGGACTGGGCGATGACTTCGACCAGGCGGCGTCGGACCGACTCGTCCGAAGGGCCAAGGAAGACCGGACGCCAGTCGAAACTGTACCAGTTGGCAAGAGCGCTCAGCCGTCCCGCGCCGGGGGAAAGCAGGAACAACCATGCCTGGCACTCCCCCTCCAACGCCTGGAAGATGCGGACGCCGGTCGTCGGAAAGCAATGCGCATGGAGCGATTCGAACCAGTCGATGCGATCGAACAGCGACGGCGTGCGGGCGCGGTCGAGCGCTGAACCCAGCGCGCGGCGCGCTTGTTCGACGCTGCGATATTCCCTTGCGACCAGCAAACCATTATCTCCCCGGCGACAGCATCGCGTTTAGGAAAAAAGTCTGGAGATGGAGTTAAGCGATTCCCCCGCGCCGATTGCGGCCCCAACGATCGACGGCGCGCAGGTCCGGCCGATCGACCATCTGCTGCTGCGCGGCGACCCGGCACGGCCCGCGCTGGACGGCCGGTCCGGCACGCACAGCTATGCCGAGCTGGAAGCGACATTGGGGCGGCTGGCGGCATGGCTGGCCGGATTCGGACTGGAAAGGGGCGCCCGAGTCGCAAGCTGGATCGCCAAGGGCCCGGTCGCGGCGCTGATGCCGCTCGCTGCGCCCCGCGCCGGGCTCGTGCATGTGCCGGTCAACCCGCTGCTCAAACATGCGCAGGTCGCGCATATATTGGCCGATAGCGGCGCGTCGCTGCTGATCGGAACCGCCAGCCGTCTGGCGACGCTGACGCCGGACGACGTGCCGGCGGGATGCGACCTGCACCGGGAGGATGATGCGGCCTGCGCGATGAGCGGCGGGGAGATATTGGGGCCGTCCCACGCCGCGCCGGACGAACTGGCCGCGATCCTCTATACCAGCGGATCGACCGGGCGGCCCAAGGGCGTGATGCTGAGCCACTCCAATCTCTGGCTGGGGGCCGTGTCGGTGGCGGAATATCTGAAGCTGACGGCGGAGGACCGGACGCTTTGCGTGCTCCCCTTCAGCTTCGATTATGGGCAGAACCAGTTGTTTTCGACCTGGTGCGCCGGCGGGTGCGTCTTTCCGCTCGATTATCTGACGCCGCGCGACGTGGTGAAGTCGGTGGACCGGCGGGACATCACCACCTTGGCCGGGGTGCCGCCGCTCTGGGTGCAACTGGTCGAACTGGACTGGCCCGCCGATGTGGCGGTAAAGCTCAGGCGGCTCACCAATAGTGGCGGGGCGCTGACGCGGCCGTTGGTGGCGAAGCTGCGGGCGCTGTTTCCAAGGGCGGACCTCTATCCCATGTACGGGCTGACAGAGGCGTTCCGCTCCACTTATTTGCCGCCCGCGCTGGTGGCCAGCCATCCCGACAGCATGGGATCGGCGATTCCCCATGCGGAGATATTGGTCGTCCGCCCGGACGGCTCGATTGCGGGCGACGATGAGCCCGGCGAACTGGTGCATTGCGGGCCGCTGGTGGCGCAGGGCTATTGGCGCGACCCCGTGCGCACGGGGGAGCGATTCCGGCCCGCACCGCCCGCTTCCCGCTATGGCGGCATGGCGGTATGGTCGGGCGACACGGTGCGGAGGGATGCTGGGGGCCTGCTCTATTTCGTCGGACGCGATGATGCGATGATCAAGTCCGCCGGCAACCGCATCAGCCCGACGGAGATAGAGGAAGCCGCCGTCGCCGTGGACGGCATCGCAGAGGCGGTGGCGCTGGGCGTCCGGGACGAGCGGCTGGGACAGGCTGTGTTGTTGTTGTTGCGCACCGCTTCGCCGGAGCTAAAGGCGCAGGTGGAGGGCCGGCTTCGGCAGGAGCTTCCCAATTTCATGCAACCGCGCGAGATCGTCATGCTTCCCGAATTCCCCCGCAATCCCAATGGCAAGATCGACCGCGTCGCGCTGGCGAGGGAATTTGCCGCATGAAGCCGATGGGACCGGTCCCGCCCTTCTTCAGCGGCGAGGAGGGCATGTTGCTGATCGGGGGCTGCGGCGCGGGGAGCCTGGTCGGGGAGGCTGGCGACACGCCCCTGTTCGTCTATGACATGGGCATAATGGAGGGGCAGGTGCGGGCGTTCCGCGACGCCATGCCCGCCATGCTGTCGCTTCATTATGCAGTGAAGGCCAATCCCTACCTGCCCCTGCTGGAGCGCATGGCGAAGCTGGTCGACGGCTTCGACGTGGCGTCGGGCGGGGAACTGGCGCGGGCGCTGGAGGCGGGGATGGACGCCGCCCATATCAGCTTTGCCGGACCGGGAAAGCGCGACGATGAACTGATCGCCGCCATCGACAGCGGCGCGACCATCAACCTGGAATCGGAGGGTGAGGCGCGAAGGGCCATCGCCCTTGCCGGGCAGCGCGGCAGGACACCGAAGCTGGCGGTGCGGGTGAACCCGGATTTCGACCTCAAGGGGTCGGGCATGCGCATGGGCGGTGGCGCCAAACCCTTCGGCGTTGATGCGGAGCGGGCGGCCGCGCTGGCGCGCTGGGTAATCGATGCCGGGGGCGAATGGCGCGGCTGGCATATCTTCACCGGCAGCCAGGCTCTGGGCGCGCAGGCATTGATCGAAACGCAGGCCGCCACCATCGATCTCGCCACTCGCCTGTCCGACAGCGTGGGCGTCGCGCCGCCGCTGGTCAATCTGGGCGGCGGCTTCGGCATTCCCTATTTCCCCGGCGACGAACGGCTGGATATCCGTCCCATCGGTGATGCGCTGGCCAGGCTGCTCGACGGACGCGCGGACATATTGAAGGACAGCGCCTTCGCCATGGAACTGGGCCGATGGCTGGTGGGCGAGGCGGGTGTCTACCTCACCCGCATAGTCGATGTGAAGAAAAGCCAGGGCGAAACCTTCGTCGTCGTCGATGGGGGGTTGCATCATCAGCTCGCGGCGAGCGGCAATTTCGGTACGGTCGTCCGCCGCAACTATCCCATCGCCGTCGCCAATCGCTTCGGGGAAGCTCCGGCGGAGGAAGCCGTGACGGTCGTGGGCTGCCTGTGCACGCCCATCGACAGGCTGGGGGACAAGGTCGCGCTGCCACCGGTGGAGGAAGGCGATCTTATCGCGATCTTCCTTGCGGGCGCTTATGGTGCCTCGGCCAGCCCGGCCGCATTTCTTGGACATCCGGCGCCTTTGGAACTGCTCGTCGGCTGATTTTAATGAACTGATTTGCCAATAACTTAACTCCTAACGCTATTTTTACCCTTTGTGGGCAAGAAGGCCGTCGAAGCTGAGTGCTTGACGGTTGCCGGCGCGCCCCTTTGGCGGCTGTCGGTGTGGCCGCAAAAGGGGTTGAATCTATGCGTTTCCTGTCGGTTTCCCGCGCGATGATCGGCGTATCACTGCCGGTCCTGGCTCTTTCGGGCTGCGCTTCGGGCGGGAGCGCGCCCAATCTGCCCCCGGCGTCCTTCGTTTCGACGCAGGAGGGGCCGGGCGAGGAATATGTGATCGGGCCGCTCGACGACCTCACCATCTTCGTCTGGCGCAATCCGGACCTGGGCGCGAAGGTGCAGGTGCGACCCGACGGACGCATCACCACCCCGCTTATTTCCGACATGCCCGCGGTCGGCAAGACCCCCAGGCAACTGGCTGACGACCTTAAGGTCGCGCTCGGCAAATATATCGAAAATCCGCTGGTGTCGGTGATCGTCAACAATTTCTCCGGCACCTTCAGCCAGCAGGTGCGGATCGTCGGCGCGACGGAGAAACCCGCCTCCATCCCCTATCGCGCCAACATGACGCTGCTCGACGCGATGATCTCGGTCGGTGGCCTCAGCGAATATGCGGCGGGCAACAAGGCAAAGCTGGTCCGCTACAACAAGGAAAACGGCAAGCAGCAGGAATATCAGGTCCGCATCGGCGACCTGCTGAAGCGCGGGGACAGCAAGGCGAACGTCATGCTGGCGCCCGGCGACGTCATCATCATTCCCGAAAGCATGTTCTGACATGGCGGCGCTGGTCGACGAACTGCTGGTCATCCTGCATGGCCTCTGGCTCCGCCGCTGGCTGGCGCTGGGGGTGGCATGGGGCGTGTGCCTGCTCGGCTGGCTGGGCGTGGCGCTCATCCCCAACAGCTATGAATCCAAGGCGCGGGTCTATGTGAACACCCAGTCGCTGCTGGAGGACAAGGTGGGCATCACCCAGGTCCAGGCGCAGCAGGATCTGGATCGCCTGCGCCAGACGCTGGCCAGCACCGCCAATCTGGAACGGGTGGTCAAGGAAACGGACCTCAACCGGACGGTTGACGGGCCGCGTGACCTGGCAGCGAAGATCACCAGGCTGCGCGAGAACATCACGGTGATGGCCCAGCTTGACCCCAGCATGATCGACATCAGCGCCACCTGGGCCGACTCCGGCCTGTCGGATGGCGCAAATGCGCGCATTTCGCAGCAGATCGTGCAGAAGCTGGTCGACATCTTCCAGGAAACCAACCTGTCCTCTGACAAGGTGGAGACGAGCCAGAGCCTCGCCTTCCTCGACCAGCAACTGGCGGCGCGGGGCAAGCAGCTTGCCGCCGCCGAACAGCGCCGCGTGGATTTTGAGCAGCGCTATGCGGGCATGCTGCCGGGCGCCGGGTCGATCGGCCAGCGCATGGACGCCGCCCGGTCGGAGATCAACAGCATCGATTCGCAGCTCGTGCAGGCGCAGAGCGCGCTGGCGGCGATGAACGGGCAGCTTGCCGGCACGCCGCAGACCTTGCCGGGCGTCGGCGCTTCGGGCGGTCCTTCGGCCCTGGCGCAGGCGCAGGCGGATCTTGCGTCGATGCGGGCGCGCGGCTTCACCAACAGCCATCCCGACGTGATCGCGGCCCAGCGGCAGGTGGACCTGCTGCGCGGTCAGGGCGGCGGCAGCGTGGGCAGCACGCCCAATCCCGCCTATCTCTCGATCAGGTCAATGCAGGCGGAACGCGCCGCGACGGTGCAGGGGCTGTCCGCCCGCAAGGCGCAGTTGCAGGCCGACCTCAACGCCATGGCTTCGCGCCAGACCGATGAGCCCGGCCTCGCCGCCGAGCAGGAACGGCTCGACCGCGACTATCAGGTGCTCAAGACCCAATATGACAAGATGCTGGCCGACCGCGAGGAAATCCGCCTGCGCGGCGATGTGAAGTCGGAAACCGGATCGGTCCAGTTCCGCGTCATCAATCCGCCCAGCCTGCCGACCGCTCCCGCCGCACCCAACCGGCCGCTGCTGTTGCTGGGGGTGCTGATCCTGGGACTGGGCGCGGGTGTCGGCACGGCCTTTGCCGTGGCCCAGCTCAAGGGCGGCTTCCCCAATGCGGCGCGGCTGGAAAAGGCGCTGGGCGTCGCCGTGATCGGATCGATCAGCCAGACCGTCAACGCGGCGCAACTCGCGATGGAAAGGCAGCGGATGAAGTGGTTCGCAGGCGCCAGCGGCGGCCTGGCGGCGCTGTGCCTGCTGCTGATCGTCATCGAATTCGTCCAGCGCGGGCTGGCCTGAGGAGGGACTGGAAATGAACAAGCACAAGTCCCTTTCCGGCGGATCGCTGATCGAGCGGGCGACCGAGATCTATGATTTCAGTGCGGCCCTGCGTGGGCGCGCGGCGCCAGCGGTCGAGGTTCCGGCGGGCGAACCGGTGGTGGAGGTCGCACAACCTGCGGCCCTTGCCGTGGACACGCCTGTCCCCGGCCATCGCGCGCCGGACTGGACCGGGCCGGTCCAGCCGATCGACCGCATCGCGCTGGTCGAGGCGGGCTATCTGCTGCCCGACGGTCCGGTTACCGCGATGAGCGAGGAATTCCGGCTGCTCAAGCGTGACCTGCTGGCGGAACTGGCGGGCAACAACCGCGGAAACCGGGTGCTGATCTGCTCCGCGCATAGTGGCGAAGGCAAGAGCTTCTGCGCGATCAATCTGGCGCTCAGCCTCGCTGCGGAGAAGGAGCGCGAGATCCTGTTGGTCGACGCCGATTTCGGCAAGCCTGCCATCCCTGAGGCGCTGGGTCTGACGGCGGGGCCGGGCCTGATGGACGCGCTGGCCGATCCGGCCATCGCCATAGAGGATATCGTGCTGCGCACCGATATCCCGTCCCTGTCCGTGCTTCCTGCCGGGCAGCGGAGCAATAACGACACCGAATATCTCGCTTCCGCGCGGACGGAAATGCTGCTCAACCGGCTGACCGAGGGACGCCCCGACCGCATCATCCTGTTCGATTCGCCCCCTTTGCTGGCCGCATCCCCGGCGGCGGTGCTGGCGAGCCACGCCGCCATCGCGCTGCTGGTCGTGCGCGCGGACAGGACGACCGAAAGCGCGCTGCGCGACGCGGCCGGTCTGCTCAAGGGCGCGTCCCAGGTGAAGCTGCTCCTGAACGGTGTGAACTTCGCCAGCGGCGGACGGCGTTTCGGTAGCTATCACGCATATGGCCATGATGCGGAGCATGGGGGCTCATGATCTCCCGCATTGCCCTTCTTCTCGCGGGGATGGCCCTGGCCTCGCCCGCGCTTGCACGCGATGAGGAGCGCAAGGTCGACGTCTCCCCCTATCTGGGTGTCGACCAGGTCGTGGTCGCGCCGATCCAGGGCGGCGGCGACGTGCTGACCTATACCAACGTCACCGCGGGTGTGACGGCCAGCGTGCAGACCCGGCGGCTGGAAGCAGCGGCGGACGTGCAATATGCGCACAGCTTCGGCTGGGGCGAAAACCTCAGCGATCAGGACATCATCAGCGGTATCGTCAGTGGCCAATATGGACTGGCGCGCGGGCTGACGCTGAATGCAGGTGGATTGGCGACGCGGGTCCGTACGGACGGGTTTTCCGGCGCTTCGGTGCGCAATAACGGCTATAGCAGCCAGGTCTATGCCGGCTATGTCGGCCCGTCCTATGTCACGCGGCTGGGCGATCTGGACGTCAGCGCCTCCTACCGGCTGGGCTATGCGCGGGTCGAGGACGACGTGAATGTCGACTTCCCCGGCGCGCCACTGGGCAGAGGATTTGCGGAATCGACCACCCATGACCTGATGGGTTCTGTCGGCGTCGGGCCGGGGGTGTGGATGCCGCTGGGCCTTGTCGCCAGCGCCGGCTACAGCCGGGAGGATGCGAGCCAGCTCGACCAGCGGTTCGAGGACAAATGGGCGCGGCTTGACGCGACCCTGCCGGTGTCGCCCACGCTCGCCCTGATTGGCGGCGTCGGCTATGAGAAGATGGAGATAAGCCAGCGTTCGCCCTTGCTGGACGCCAACGGCCTGCCGGTGATTTCCTCCGGCGGCCGCTATGTCACGGACGGCAGTTCGCCCCGCCAGCTCATCTATGATTTCGACGACATCATCTGGGATGTCGGCGTCCTCTGGCGGCCCAGCCACCGCACGTCGCTGACCGCGCGCGTGGGCGAACGCTACGGCGGCATGACCTATTCCGGCAGCTTCATCTGGCAGGGACGCGACAAGTCCTTTGCCCTGGTGGTGTTCGACGGCATCGACAGCTTCGGACGGGTCATCACCTCCGATGTGGCGGCGCTCTCGGGCAGCAACCTCAATGTCGTACGCAATCCCTTCACGGGCGATTTCACTGGCTGCGCTTTCTCGACCACTGGCGGCGGCCAGTGCTTCAACGACGCGCTGGCGGGTATCACCGGCGCCAATTTCCGCTATCGCGGCGTCGCCGCGCAGTTCGCCGCGGAACGCGGACCCTGGGGCTTGGGCGTGGGCCTTGGCTATTCGCAACGCAAATTCGTGACGCCTTCCGGCGAAACCGTGCTGGTGCGCGGTACGAGGGACCAGAACTGGTACGGCAACGCCTCTCTCACCTACCGGATGGACAGCCATTCCAGTATCGATACGGCCGTCTACGCCAATTATTTCGACGCCAGCGGCAACCGGCTGGATGTGCTGAACCTGGGCGCCTTCGCCAGCTATTACCGGCTCGTCACGCGCAATCTTCAGGCGTCCGCCTCCGTCGGCGTGGACAGTGCCAAGGCGGACAAGCTGGACGCCGTCATCAACGCCATGGGCCAGCTTGGCCTTCGATACACATTTTAAGCCAATGCCCCGTCGGGTGGAGAGATAGATATGTACGATCAGTTCTACGGATTGCAGGGACGCCCGTTCCAGCTGACGCCGGACCCGCATTTCTATTTCGAGAGCGCGACGCACCGCAAGGCGCTGTCCTATCTGGGCTATGGCTTGGCCCAGGGGGAGGGCTTCATCGTCATCACCGGCGATATCGGCGCGGGCAAGACGACGCTGGTCGGTCACCTCATGAACACCATCGATCCTTCGCGGCTGACGGCGGTGAAGGTTGTTTCTACCCAGGTGGAGGGCGACGACATGCTGCGCCTTGCCGCGCAGAGCTTCGGCCTGGGCGTGGACGGCATGCCCAAGGCGCAGATCCTGAGGCAGATCGAGGCTTTTCTCCATGCGCAGGCGCGGGCCGGCAAGCGGTCGCTGCTGATCGTGGACGAAGCGCAGAATCTGCCAATCTCGGCCATTGAGGAATTGCGGATGCTCTCCAATTTCCAATTGGGTGGGCAGTCGCTGTTGCAGATTTTCCTGCTGGGCCAGCCGGAATTTCGCGATCTGCTGAAATCACCGGAACTGGAGCAGCTTCGCCAGCGCGTGATCGCCACCCATCATCTGGAACCGATGATGCGGCGGGAGGTCGAACCCTATATCCTGCATCGCCTGTCGCTGGCCGGATGGCAGGGCGACCCGCAATTCACGGCGGAGGCTTTCGCCGCCATCTATGCCGCAACGGGCGGCGTGCCTCGCCGGATCAACGTGCTGGTCAGCCGCGTTTTGCTGCTGGGCGCGCTCGACCAGCTTTCGGTGATCGATGCCGAGGTGGTATATGCGGTGGTGAATGACATGGGTGCGGACACGGACGTGACCCCCGAACCGATGGCGCGCAACGTGCTGGACGAGGCGGAGGAGCTGGCGGACATACCTGCCGCTGCGCCTGTTGCAGCCGATCCGATCGTGTCCGAGGAGGTCGCGGCCTTGCGCGCAGAGGTCGACGCGCTGCGCGCCGCCCGGCCCGATCCGTCCATGCACCTGCTGGACGAGATCGCCTCTCTGCGAGCCGAGATCGACACGCTTCGGGCTGAGAACGACTTTGCCCGCAGCGCGCCGAGCGTCGATCCCGAAGCGCTCAAGGATTGCTTCGCCCTCGTCGAGGAACGGCTTTCCACGCTGGAATTCCGGGTGACGGAACAGGACACGGCACTGCGCCGGGTACTGACGCTGCTCGTCGAGTGGGTCGAGCGCGAGGAAAGGCTGGGCGAGGCGCAGCAAAGCGCCGCCGCCTGACCGGACTCATGCGGAACGCCCTATCCGTCGACGTCGAGGACTGGTTCCAGGTTGGCGCCTTTGAGCATACGATCCGGCGCGAGGATTGGACCAGTCTGGCCCATCGCGTCGAGCGCAATACCGATGCGGTGCTGGCGCTGTTCGAGGAGGCAGGGGTCCACGCGACCTTCTTCACGCTCGGCTGGGTGGCGGAGCGCTATCCGGCGCTGATGCGGCGCATTGTCACGGCGGGGCATGAGGTCGCCAGCCATGGCTATGACCATAAGCGGGTCTTCACCTTCGACGGAGCGCAATTCCGCGCTGATCTGCGCAGGTCGCGGGCGATATTGGAGGATGCGACCGGCCAGGCGGTGACCGGTTATCGCGCGCCCAGCTTTTCCATCGACCGGCGCAACCCCTGGGCCCATGAGGTGCTGGCGGAGGAAGGCTATGCCTATTCCAGCAGCGTCGCGCCGATCCGGCATGATCATTATGGCTGGCCCGAATCGCCCCGCTTCGCCTGGAGGCCGGTCAAGGGATCGCCGCTCGTCGAATTGCCCGTGACCACCGCGAAGTTTGCCGGTCGGACGCTGGCGGCTGGCGGCGGCGGCTTCTTCCGGCTGCTACCCTATGGTTTTTCGCGCTGGGCTATCCGGCAGGTGAACCAGCGGGAAGGGCGACCGGCGATCATCTATTTCCATCCCTGGGAAATCGACCCTGACCAGCCGCGCGTCGACGGCGCGCCCTTGCGCTCGCGGGTGCGGCATTACAGCAATCTGTCGGTCATGGCAGCCAAGCTGCGCCGCCTGACGCGGGACTTTTCCTGGACCCGCGTGGATGCGCTGGCGGCGCAGGAAGTGGAGCGGGCAGCATGATGGCGGGGGAGATGCTCGTCACGACGTTGAATCTCGCCGATCCGGCGCAGCGGGCGGCAGCGGATGATTTCGTCATGGCGCATCCGGCGGGGACGCCCTTTCACCGGCCCGCCTGGTTGACGGGCGTGGAGCGGGGGACGGGCAATCGGGCACATATGCTGGCCGCCGTGGCTCCTTCCGGGGAGGTGGTCGGGCTGCTGCCGCTGCATCATGTGAAGAGCGCCCTGTTCGGCCAGGCCCTGGTGTCTTCGGGCTTTGCCGTCGATGGCGGGATTCTCGCCAGCGATCCGGCGGCAGTGCCTGCGCTGGCGGCGGCCTGCGAGGGCATGGCGCGGGACGGCGGCATCGCCTCGGTCGAAATTCGCGGCGGGCCGGTGCCGGGCAGTGACTGGACGCTGCATGAGGACAGCCATCTTGGCTTTGCGCGGCCTATCGCTGCGGATGATGAGGCGGAGCTGCTCGCCGTGCCGCGCAAGCATCGGGCGGAACTACGCAAGGCGCTCGCCAACGATGCGCTGCGCGTCGAGATCGGGCGGGAAGCGCGACATCGGCAGGCGCATTACCGGGTCTATTCGGAAAGCGTGCGCAATCTCGGCACGCCGGTCTTCCCGGCGCGGCTGTTCCGCGAGGTGCTGGCGGTCTTTGGCGAGGATGCCGATATATTGGTCGTCTATGATGGCGATCGGCCGGTTTCGGCGGTGCTGACCCTCTATCATCAGGGGCGGGTCATGCCCTTCTGGGGCGGGGGTATCGCGGACGCGCGGCGGCTGCGATCGAACGAACTCATGTATTACCGACTGATGGGTCATGGCCGCGCGCGGGGCATGCGCATCTTCGACTTCGGCCGTTCCAAGGCGGGCAGCGGCCAGGCGGCCTGGAAGAGGAGCTTCGGCTTCGACCCCGTTCCGCTTTCCTATCATAGCTGGTCGTCCACGGGCGAGCGGCGGGACATCAATCCCAACAGCCCGCACTATCAGCGGCGGATCGACCTCTGGAAGAAGCTGCCCTTGCCGGTCGCCAACCTCATCGGGCCGCTTATCGCGCGAGGGTTGGGATGAGGGGAGACATTCTGTTCCTCTGCCATCGCATCCCCTTTCCGCCGGACCGGGGCGACAAGATTCGGTCCTGTCATCTGCTGAAGCGGATGGCGGAGATCGCGCCCGTCCACGTCGGCTGCTTTGCCGACGATGCGCGGGACATGGGCTTTGCCGCCGACATGGCGAAGATCACCGCCAGCCAATGCGTGCTGACGCGCGACCACTCGCGCATCCTGGCGGGCCTCAAGGGGCTGGTGCAGCGCCAGCCCCTGCTGGTTTCATTGTTCGATCATCCCGACCTGCATCGCTGGGTCGCGAAGACGCTGGCGGAGCGACCCATCGCGGCGGTGGTTACCTATTCGGCGCAGATGGCGCATTTCGTGCCGGTGCTGGCGGACGGCGTGCGCTTCGTCATGGATTTCGTGGATCTCGATTCGGCCAAATATGCCGCTTATGGCGCGCAAGGCTCCGGTCCCATGGCGTGGATCAACCGGCGCGAAGGACGCATGCTGCTGAACTTCGAGCGGCAGGTGGCGGAGCGCGCCGACCTCTGCGCCTTTGTGAGCGAGGCGGAGGCGGAGCTGTTCCGGCGTGCAAGCGGTCTGGGGCCGGATCGCATCGTCGGCATCGATAATGGCGTCGCGCTGGATTTCTTCGATCCCGCAGCGGATTTCCCCGCCGTCGATCGGCCCGAGGGGCGGCTGCTCGTCTTCACCGGCCAGATGGACTATCGTCCCAATGTGGAGGCGGTGGAGAGCTTCGCCCGCGAAACCCTGCCCGCGATCCGTGCCCGCTGTCCGGAAGCGATTTTCGTCATTGTCGGCCGCAATCCGACGAAATCGGTGCAGGCGCTGGCGGCTTTGCCCGGCGTGATCGTGACCGGCGCCGTGCCTGATGTTCGCGGCTGGCTGGCGGCGGCTGACGTGGTGGTGGCGCCGCTGCGGATCGCGCGGGGTATCCAGAACAAGGTGCTGGAGGCGATGGCCATGGCGCGGCCCGTCCTCGCGTCGCCCCAGGCTGCCGAAGGGATTGACGCCCGCGATGGCGAGCATCTGCTGATTGCCGCTGACCCCGCGCAGGAGGCGGGGAAAATCCTTGCTCTGCTCGCCGATCCGGCCCATGCCGCGCGCCTCGGCCGTGCGGCACGATCGCGGATGGAGGAGCGCTACCGCTGGTCCGCGACGCTGGCGAATCTGCCGAACCTTCTGTTCGGATCGTCGGATGCCGACGACGCGAGGGCCGCGTGATGGAAGACGCGCTTCAAATACGGCGGGAGGTAAAGCTGTCAGGCTGGCGTGGTCATCTGACCGCGCTTGCCATCATTGCCGGCACGATCCTGGCGT
Organism: Sphingobium sp. LSP13-1-1.1; assembly: GCF_040676415.1. Lineage (NCBI taxonomy): Bacteria > Pseudomonadati > Pseudomonadota > Alphaproteobacteria > Sphingomonadales > Sphingobiaceae > Sphingobium > Sphingobium sp. LSP13-1-1.1. The sequence goes on from NZ_JBEGHU010000067.1 coordinate 121,123, forward strand.
TGTTCCACCGCGACCTGCTGGGCATGATGGCGATCTGGTGGACCGCATCGACCTACGGGCATTGCCTGTTCATCCCCATCCTGGTCGCATGGCTGGTGCAGCAGCGTTTGCCGGGCCTGCGCCGGCTGGAGCCGTCGGCCTGGGCGCCGGGGCTGCTCTGGCTGGGGCTGGGCGTATTTTCCTGGATGCTGGGCGCTGCGGCGGGCGTGGCCGTGGTGCGCCACGGCGCGCTGATCCTGATGTTGCAGGGTTCGGTGATCGCCTTGCTGGGCCCCGCCGTGACGCGGGCGTTGCTCTTTCCGCTGTTCTACGCCTTTTTCATGGTCCCCTTCGGTGAGGAAATCGTCGCCCCTCTCCAATTGCTGACCGCGCATATCAGCATGGTCCTGCTCCATCTGACCGGCGTTCCGGCGCAGATGCAGGGCATCTTCATTACCACGCCCAACGGCTATTTCGAGGTGGCGGAGGCCTGCTCCGGCGCGAAATTCGTGATCGCCATGACGGCCTATGGCCTATTGGTCTGCAATGTCTGCTTCACCAGCTGGCGGCGACGGATCATTTTCATGGCGGGCGCGCTCTCCCTGTCCATATTGGCTAACGGGGTGCGTGCCTTCGCCACCATCTTCGTCGCTGAAGTGACCACCATCGATGCGGCGGCCGGTTTCGATCATGTGGTTTATGGCTGGCTGTTCTTCGCCATCATCATGACGATCGTGATGGCAGCCGCCTGGCCATTTTTCGACCGGCAGCCCGGCGATCCCTGGTTCGATCCCGAACGATTGCGCGGTGAAGGCCATTCTTCGCCCGGCATCCTCGCCTGCGGCGCGCTGGCCATGATCGTGGCCGCGCCGCTATGGCTGGCGACGAGCGGCATGGCCGGCGCGCCGCTTGCCAGTCCGCCCGTCATGCCGGACGTGAAGGGCTGGACGCGGGTCGATGAGCCGCCGCTTTCTTCATGGCGGCCGCGCTTCGATGGCGCCGATTATCTGGCGATGGCAAGATATGGCAACGCGGCAGGGCAGGTCGTCGATCTCGCCATTGCGACCTTCGACCGGCAGGATGAGGGGCGCGAACTGGTCGGTTTCGGTCAGGGCGCCGCCGGAGCAGATAGCGGATGGACCTGGTCGCAACCTGCCGCGGCGCCCGACGGCGCGCGGGGTGAGCGGATCACCGGGCCCGGCCGGATGGTGCGCCATGTGGTCAGCTTCTATGTCGTGGGCAACGGCCAGCCCACGGGAAGCGCTCATCTGGTCAAGCTGGAGACGATGAAGGCGCGCATCCTGGGTCGCGACCAGCGCGCCGCCGCGGTGCTGGTTTCGGCGGAGGAACGAGCCGGGCGCCCTTCGAATGCCGCCATCGCAACCTTCCTTCATGATTTGGGCGATGTGAAGGATTTGGCTGACCGCAGCCTCCGAACCCGCTAAGACCCGTCGAATGTGCGGAATAGCGGGCATTTTCCACCTTGAAACGGCCAAGCCGGTCGATCCGGCGCGGGTCGGGCTGATGCTGGATGCCATGCCCTGGCGCGGACCGGACGACAGCGGCATCTGGACCGCGCCGGGCATTGGGCTGGGCCATCTGCGCCTCTCGATCATCGACCTGGGCAGCGGCGCGCAACCTATGCTGACGGAGGATGACAGCCTGGCCGTCGTCTTCAACGGCGAAATCTACAATTTCCGGGAGGTGCGCGCCGAACTGGAGGCCAAGGGCCATGTCTTCCGCACGCATAGCGATACGGAAGTCATCCTGCACGGCTATCGCCAATGGGGCGAGGCCTGCGTCGAGAAGTTCAATGGCATGTTCGCCTTCGCCCTGTTCGATGCGCGGGCGCAGGCGCTCTGGCTGGTGCGCGACAGGCTTGGCGTGAAGCCGCTCCATTATGCGCTGCTGTCGGACGGCAGCCTGATCTTCGGATCGGAACTCAAGAGCCTGCTCGCCCATCCGCTTTTGCGGCGCGCTCCGGACCTGTCTGCGGTCGAGGATTATCTTGCTTTTGGCTATGTGCCCGATGACGCCTGCATGGTGGCCGGCGTGCGGAAGCTGGGCGCGGGCGAGACGCTCCGCATCGTGCGTGGTCGGCCCCTGCCGCAACCGCAGCGCTACTGGGACGTCAGCTTTGCCGATCGCAGCAGCGCGAAGCCAGAGGCGCTGGAGGAGGAACTGGTCGCGCTGATGCGGCAGGCGGTGCGATCCCGCATGGTGGCGGACGTGCCGCTGGGCGCCTTCCTCTCGGGTGGGGTGGACAGCAGCAGCGTCGTCGCGCTGATGGCGGAGGCGTCGAAACAGGCGGTCAGGACCTGCACCATCGGCTTCGACGTCAAGGAACTGGATGAAACCGCCTATGCCGACAGGGTTGCGCGGCGCTTTGCCACCGATCATCGCACCCGCATCGTGTCGCCGGACGATTATGGGCTGATCGACATATTGGCGCTCCATTTCGACGAACCCTTCGCCGATGCCTCGGCGCTGCCGACCTATCGGGTGTGTGAACTGGCGCGAGAGAAGGTGACGGTGGCCCTTTCCGGAGATGGTGCGGATGAGGCCTTTGCCGGCTATCGGCGGCATCGTTTCCAGATGCAGGGGGAGCGACTGCGCGGTCTGATCCCCGCTTCGGTGCGGCAGCCCTTGTTCGGAACCCTGGGGCGCTGGTATCCCAAGGCGGACTGGGCTCCCCGGCCCCTGCGGGCCAAATCGACCCTGCTCGAACTGGCGGGGGAGGGCGGGGAAGCCTATGCCGCGTCAGTCGGGGTAACGCCCCATGCCTTGCGGCAGCGACTGTTCAGCCAGGATATGAAGACCCGCCTCGGCGCCTATCGGGCGGAGGATCGCTATATCAGGACGATGGCGCAGGCGCCGGCACGCGATCCGCTCGACCGCGCGCAATATGCGGACATGCGCATCTGGCTGCCCGGCGACATCCTGACCAAGACCGACCGGATGAGCATGGCCGTCAGCCTGGAAGCGCGGGAGCCCCTGCTGGATCACCGGCTGGTCGAGTTCGCCGCCCGCCTGCCCGTGGCGCAAAGGATTCGCGGGAACAGCGGCAAATATCTGATGAAGAAGGCGATGGAGCCGTTCCTGCCGCAGGACATACTCTATCGCCCGAAAATGGGCTTCGTGACCCCGATCAGCGCATGGTTTCGCGGCCCGCTGGCGGGTGAAGCGACGGCGATCGCGGGCGGCTCCGCTCTGGCCCGGACGGGGTGGTTCGATCCGCGGGTGCTGGGGAAGGCGGCGGCGGACCATAAATCAGGGCTGGCCGATCATGGGCGGCTGCTGTGGCAATTGCTGATGCTGGACAAGGCTTTGACGCGATTGTTCAGCCTCTGATGCGGGATCGCCCTATGACGGGGCTGCGCGCCGGGCGGGTGGCCGATCAAATCCTTGCAAGCCGTGCGAAGCAGTGCCAACGGGACGGACACGCCAAGCTGATCAGGGTCCATAAGTGACAGTCTCCAAGGAAATATTGCGGGTGCGCCTGTACCTGCTGTGTCTGCTGGGGGACATGGCGGGACTTTTCCTGTCCTTCCTGCTCGCCAATTATCTGGTGCTGGGCGCATGGCTGGGCGAACCGGGCAAGCCGCACGGCATCGTCATGTTCGCGATGATCGCGCCGATCTATGTGCTGCTGGGGGTGCAGGGCGGCGCCTATGGCATCCATATGCTGGAAAACCTGCGGCGGGGCATCTTCCAGGGGTTGATGGCCTTGGCGCAGGCGGCGATGCTGATGCTGCTGATCGTCTATCTGGGCAAGATCGCGGAGCAGCTTTCGCGTCTGACCTTCATCGTCGGGTTGGGGATTTCGGCGGCCGGCGTGGCGACCGTGCGGCTCGCCATCGGGCGGCTGAGCGCCCACCTGCTGGGTGAGGTGCCGCATCTGACCGTGGTCATCATGGACGGGGTGACGATCGATACCGGTCCGCACATGCATTTGATAGAGGCCGCCGCTGCCGGCCTGCATCCAAAGGGGCATGATGCCGAAATGGCCGCCAGGCTGGCCGCCGCCGTCGGCATGGCGGAACGGGTGATCGTCGCCTGCCCGATGGATCGGATGGACGACTGGTCGGTGGCCCTGAAGTCCCTGTCCGCGCGGGGCGAGATAGTGGTGCCGGAACTGCTGCGTTTCGCCCCCGCGCGGGTGGACGAGTTCGACGGCCAGCCGACGATCATCGTCGCGGGCGGGCCGTTCCAGTTTCGCGACCGCCTCATCAAACGATTCTTCGACATCATCGTCGCGACGGCGGCAACCATTGCGCTGTCCCCGGTGCTGATCGCCGCTGCGCTGGCCGTGAAACTGACCAGTCCCGGTCCGGTCATCTTCCGCCAGCCGCGGATCGGGCGGGATGCCCGGCCGTTCAACATCTACAAATTCCGTTCGATGCGGACGGAGGCGAGTGACCGGAAGGCCGACAAGTTGACCACGCGCGACGACGATAGGGTGACGGCCGTGGGCCGTTTTCTGCGCAAGACCAGCATCGATGAGCTGCCGCAACTGTTCAATGTCCTGCGCGGCGACATGAGCATCGTCGGCCCGCGCCCTCACGCCGCCGCCGCCAAGGCCGGTGACAGCCTCTATTGGGAAGTGGACGAGCGCTATTGGGAGCGGCATTGCATCAAGCCGGGCATGACCGGGCTGGCGCAGGTGCGCGGTCATCGCGGTTCTACCGATGATCATCAGGATCTGATCGACCGGCTTCAGTCGGACCTGGAATATGTCACCAAATGGTCGATCTGGCGTGACCTGCGCATCATCGTCGCGACCATTGGCGTGCTCGTGCATCACAAGGCTTATTGAGAGGTGGGCCTATTGATGGACCGGACCGATCTGATCGCGACCCTGGCGCTGCTGTTGTCTCTGACGGCGGTGGCATGGCCGTTCCTCTTCTATCCGCTGGTTCTGCGCCTGCTGCCCACCCGGCCGGAAAAGCCGGTGGCAGGGCCGGCGCCGTCCGCCTCGCTGCTTTTCTGCGCCTATAATGAGGCAGGGGCGATGCCGGAAAAGCTGGCCAATCTGGCGATGCTGAAGGCGCGCTACCCAAAGCTTGAAATTCTCGCCTTCGACGATGGCTCCTCGGATGAGACTGCCGCGCTGATCGCGGCGCAGGGCGATCTGGTGACGTTGCTGCGCGGTCCGGGCCGCAGCGGCAAGGCGCATGGCATGAAGCTGCTGGCGGCGCGGGCGGAGGGCGATGTGCTGATCTTCACCGACGCCAATGTGACGCTGGACGCCGATGCGATTGAGAATCTGCTGGCGCGTTATTCCGATCCGGAGATCGGTGGCGTGCTGGGGTCGCTGCACTATATGGGCGATGGGGACAGCGCCACAGCTTCGGTCGGGTCGCTCTACTGGCGGATCGAGGAACGGTTGAAAGACGAGGAATCGCGCACCGGCAATGTGCTGGGGGCCGACGGCTCGATCTTCTCCATCAGGCGCGCGCTTTATCCGGAATTCCCTGACAGCGTGCTGGACGATCTGACCGTGTCGATGGCGGTCGTCTTCGCGGGCAAGCGGCTGGTGAAAGCGAAGGACGTGATCGCCCGCGAAAGGCTGGTGGCGGCGCGCGGTGACGAATATCGCCGCAAGGTCCGCATCGCTGCCCGCGCCTGGCATACCCACAGCCATTTGCGGCCGCAATTACGACGGATGCGCGCGATCGACAGGTTCAAATATGCCTCGCGCAAGATCGTGCGGTGGTTTGGCGGGATCTTTATCCTGACGGGCATCGTTGCGGCGGGAACGTTGGCGATGCGGATTTCGCCGACGCTCTACATGGTCTGCGGTCTGGCTGGCGTGTTCATCCTGTGGCGGGGGCTGCGTTCCAGGGGCGGGCCGTTCGCGGCGATAGTGGACATCGTGATCGCCTATTTCGCGACATTGCAGGGCGTCGTGAAGGCGATGACGGGGCGTACCGTGACGATCTGGAATCCAGCCAAGTCGCGCTGATCGGTGCTTCCCCGCCCATTGGTGCGCCCTGCCTGGACGACGGGCCAAAGGATCAGCAGCGCACGGAATGAATCGCTCGCCAAAATGGCGGCATATTGTATAGGCCGGTGCCAACTGCTTTTTGGAGCCAAGGCGTGATCACTTTCCAGCGGGTGGCGAAAGCCGCCGGCAAGCATCTGACCCGCAGCCTGTTGGCCGTGCGCAGGGCTCTGGGCGCGCGGGCGAACCGGGGCTGCCCGGCCTGCGGGCAGGCGGTGGTGGGATTTTTCCGTTATGGTGACAATGCCGAATGGGGATGTCCGAACTGCGGCGCTTCCCCGCGCGAACGGCTGATGAACCATCTGATCGCGGGCCATGTGCTGACCGTGCCGGAACAGGGCGCTGTGCTGCACATGGCGCCGAATGAAGGCAGTCTGGTGCGCCGCTTTTCCACCGCCGCCGATTATACGCCGGCGGATCTCGATCCCGGCCGCTACCATGTGCCGAACATGCAGCGCGTCGACCTGATGGCGCTTGATGCCAGCGATCGCTACGACCTCTTCTACGCCAGCCATGTGATGGAGCATGTTCCCGACGATCATGCCGTGCTGCGCAACATCCATCGCGCGCTGAAGCCCGGTGGAGAAGCCTGGTTGATCGTGCCATTATGGGACAGGCCGACCGAGGACGGCAGCTTCGACATGCCGCCGCGCGATCGCGAGCGGCGTTTTGGCCAGTGGGACCATGTGCGGCAATATGGCCTGGATTTTGCCGACCGCATCCGGGCGGCGGGCTTTGATCTGGAGGAGATCGACGCCAGCGCCATCGATGCTGATACGCGGCATTTTTATGCACTGGACGACCGGCTGTTCCGCGCCCGCAAGCCGCTCGCGCCCGGCGCCCGGTGAGCATGCCGCCCGGCAGCGCGCTCGCCCGGATGGAGGGGTCGGCGCGCATCCTTGCCCTTATCAAGCTGGCCAATGTCGGGCTGACGCTGGTCTGGGGCTTTGCCGTCACCTATGTCTTCGTGCGCGCCCTGCCTCTGCGTGAGTTCCAGTCCTTCCTGCTGCTGGTCGCGTTCGGCAATTTCACCATTTCCGCCGAGTTCGGCCTCACCAGCATCATCTATGCCCGCCTGCGCCGGCATTGGCTGGGCTTGGGTCAGGATGAGGCGGGGGGCTTCCGCGTGGAGGAAATGGGCGTCCTGTTCCTTTTCCTCGGCCTGCTGATCCTCGGCGGTTTCGCGATTTTGCTGGTCGCGCTGGCGATCGGCGGATTGCACACGGGCATGCCGCTGCTTTTCCTGCTCTTCTTCCTGTCGGCCTGTCTCAACCTGCCCGCGCTGCTCGCCAAAAGGGCGCTTGCGGCGGTGGACGGCAATTTCCTCTGGGAAGCGCTGGATTGCCTGCGCCGGGTGATGACCATCGCGCTGCTGCTGTTCATCCTGCAAGGACTGGACCCGCGTGCCTCTGTCGCTCTGCAACTTTGCGTCAGTATGGTGGTGATCGGCTATGCCATCGCCCTGGTGCATCGACGCCTCGGCATGGAGACGCGGCACTGGCTGTCCTTCGGGGTCGGTGGCGGCCATGTCAGGCGCCATTATCTGCGGGACATCGGCGCCTCGGCCGCCTTCACCATTTCCGAAATCCTCGCCTATAACGCGCCTTATTTCACCATCGCCGCCGCAACCCTTGATGCACGGCCGATGCTGGTCTTCGACTTCTTCTTCAAGATGTCGCGTTCCCTTTCCATGCTGGTCAGGGCGACCGTGGAGGCCGCATTACCTCGCATCACCCGCGCCTTTCATGCGGGGGAGACAGGTCGCCTGCGACAGTTGATGGTGCGGGCGCTCGGGGTGGCATTCTTCTTTGCGTTCGGTGCTTCGGCGGCCTTGCTCCTGCTGGGCGAATGGTTGTTCGCAAAGTTGTTCGATGGCCGCGCGTCGATCGACCGGGTCGAACTGCTGCTGATCGGCGGCGCGCTGCTGGCGCTCGCCCTGATCTGCGTGTCTGTCTATGTGCAAGGCGCGCTGGGACGGTTCACGCTGCTGCTTGGCCGGTCCTTGCCCTTCCTCGCCGGTTCGCTGCTCAGCGTGCCGCTGGCCAGGATATTCGCGCCGGAACGGCTCGACCTGCTGTTCCTGATCCTCTACACGCTGACCCTGTTTGTCGCCGCGTTCATCCACGGCCTTTCCCTGCGGCATCTGGTAGGGAAGCGCGCATGAAGGTCGCGATGTGCGATCCGTCGCTTTTCACTGGACGCTATGACGACAGTCTTTGCGCGGCGCTGGCGGCGGCTGGCATGGACGTAGCCCTCCTTGGCCGTCCGATGCGGGCCACGGATGCGATTGCGCCGAACGGCTATCGTTACGAGCCGCGCTTTTTCCGTCGGAGCGAAGCTCTGCGCCTGCGCATGGGGGAAGGGCGGGCCTTCCGCCTGCTCAAGGCGGCGGAATATGGGCTGAGCTGCATGCTGGACGACCTGACGCCGCTGACGCGTGCGGATGTCGCGCATATGCAATGGCTGCCGCTCGCGCCTGCCGACCGGATCATGCTGCGGCGGTTGAAGGGTGGCACGGCACTGGTTCACACCGTGCATAATGCCGATGCCTATCATGCCGATGCCGGGGTGCAGGGCAGGGGGTATCACGGCCTGCTCGACATGTTCGATGCACTGATCGTGCACGGGGGAACGACCAGGGAGGCGCTGGAACGTCAAGGTGTCGATCCCCGACGCATCCATATGACGCCGCACCCGCCGATGCGACTGGCAACGGCCGGGCCGCAGGATCTGGCGCAAGTACCGGACCCGGTTCTGCCGCGCCTGCTCTTTTTCGGGACTATCCGGCCGTATAAAGGCGTCGACCTGCTGCTGGAGGCGTGCCTGTCGCTCTGGCGCGCAGGGCATGGTTTCGAACTGGTGCTGGCGGGCAAGCCCTTCATGGACATCGCCCCATTGCTGGACAGCGTCCACGCTGCGGGCTTTGGCGACCGACTGATCCTCGATCTCGGCTTTCTTGCCGAACAGCGGCTCGACGCGCATATGAAAAAGGCGGACATATTGGTCTTCCCCTATCGACATATCGACAGCAGCGGCGCTTTCCTGTCGGCCCTGCACCATGGCAAGGCGATGGTCACGTCCGACGTCGGCATGTTCGCCAGCTTGCCGGAGGAAGTGGCCGTCAGAAGCCCGGCCGGCAATGCGCACGCCCTTGCGCAAGCCCTCTTGCCCCTCGTAGAAAGCGCGACCATCAGGCAGGCTTTGGGCGCGCAGGCGCAGACCTATGGAGATTCAATGGGCAATTGGAAGGACATGGCCCTGGCCACCATCGCCATCTACCGCAGCGTGACCGGGAAATGAGCCGCTATATCCGGGAACTGCGTGATCGGGCGCTGGCGGTGCGGCTGGCGCTGGCAGGGCGGGTGCATCAATATCCGGAAATTCAGGCGCTGCGCCGTTTCCTGGGCGCCTTTGCCGTGGATTGCGTGTTCGACGTGGGCGCCAATCGCGGTCAATATGCCACGATGCTGCGCAAGGATGCGGGCTTCGGTGGCACGATATTGTCCTTTGAGCCCAATCCCGAGATATTTTCCGAACTGGAGCGGAATGCGTCATCCGACCGACAATGGCATGTGTTCAACATGGCCCTGTCGGATTTCGATGGCATGGCCAGCTTCAACATCATGGCGGCCGACCAGTTCAGTTCGCTCAGGAAGCCGGCGGGGGAACAGGACGCCATTTTCGCCGACCGCAACAGGGTGACGCGCACGGTCGACATGCAATGCCGCCGGTTGGAAAGCCTGCTGCCGGAACTGAAACGCGCCCATGGCTTTGCCCGACCCTTTCTGAAGATGGATACCCAGGGGCATGACCTGTCCGTCTGTGAAGGTGCGGGCGAAGTGCTTCGCGACATGGCTGGCGTGCAGACGGAACTCGGCGTCCGGCCGATCTATGAGGGTGGCACCAGCTATCGCGCGATGATCGACTGGGTGGCCGAGCGCGGCTTCCTCCCCTCCGCCTTCTTCGCCAACAACAAGGGGCATTTTCCCCTTCTGGTCGAGATGGACGGGATTTTCGTCAACCAGGCGCTGTTGCCGCGGGAAGGCTGATGGTCGTTCCCGCGCGCCCGGTCAGTGCCACTCGCCTGCTCCTTGCGGGGGCGATCGGGCTGACGCTTTGGCTGGGCGCAACCTTCCTCTGGCATGTGACCTACAGGCAGGGGATCAGCCTGGCGGTTATCCTGTTCCTCGACCAGGATTTTCCGGCGCTTCTTGGCGCGTTGCTGCTCCTGACGCTGGCCGCGCCCTTTGCGGAGGGTCTGGGCTGGCGCCTGCCACTGCCGCGCGCCCGGACAATGGTGCCGCTGGTGCTGGTATTCGGTCTGGTGGCATGGGCGGGCCATTACTGGCTGTTCCAGGACTATTCCATTTCCCGCGACGAGGAGGTCGCCCGCTTCGCCGCCGCTTACATGCGGGAGGGTTTCCTGGCCCGCCCGATCCCGATGGAGTGGGAGGCCTATCGCCGGGCGATCATGCCCGAATTCTTCTCTCCCTTTGGCGCGGCGGATTATTGGACGGCAGCCTATCTGCCGGTGAACAGCGCGATCCAGGCGTTGTTTTGGCAGTTGGGCGACCCCAATCTGGCCGGGCCGGTGCTGCTGATGGCCGGGCTGTTCGCGCTGTGGCGGGTGGCGCTGCACCTCTTCCCGGACAGGCCCGATGCGGTCTGGGTGACGATGCTGCTGGCGCTGTCGTCGGCTCAGCTATGGGTCACGGCGATGACGCCCTACGCCATGACCGGGCATTTCGCACTCAACATGGTCTGGCTGGCGCTGGTGCTGCGCGGTGGGCCGATCGGTCATCTGAGCGCGGGCGCGATCGCGCTGATCGCGGCCGGCCTGCATCAATGGCACTTCCCGCCGATCTTCATCGCGCCCTTCATTCTCTGGATGCTGCTGGGCAAGCGGTGGAAGGTCGCGATATTCCACATCCTTGTGTTGGCGGCCATCGTTATCGTCTGGGCGAAGCTCTGGCCCGCCTTCCTGACCCATGTGTTGGGGCAACCCACCGACGTGCGCCCTTCTGCGGGCGTGGCGGACAAGGTGGGCAGCCTGTTCGAACGGCTGGGCGACCGCTGGCAGCCGCTGGTGAATCTCAGCCGTTTCGCCGCCTGGAACAATATATTGATGGTGCCGCTCGCCACTCTGGGCGTGTTCGCAATGCGCTGGCGCAAGGCGATCCGGGGGCAGGAGATCGCGCTGCCGTTGGCGCTGGGCTGCTTCGCGGGATGCGCGCTCGCCCTGGCGCAGGGCTATGGCTGGGGCTATCGCTATGCCCACGGCTTCATCGGGCCTTTCTGCCTGTTGGCGGGCCTTGGCTGGGCGCGTTTCCGCACTGGCGCCCTGCGACCCATATTCGTGGGAACGGCCTTGGCCTTGCTCAGCAGCGCTTTTCTGGTGTGGCGGACGCACAGCTTCGTTGCGCCCTATGCGGCAAGCCACAGGATGATCGACGCATCCAGGGCCGACGTCGTGTTGGTCGATCCGCGCGGCGGGCTTTATGTGACCGACCTGGTGCGAGGACGCAATGGCGTACCGGGCAAGCCGATGGTGATGAACCTGGGCATGCTGACGCTTGAGCAGGTCGACAGTCTCTGCAGGAATTATGTGGTGGAGTTGTTCGATCGCGCTGAGTTTCGGCCGCTTGGCGTGCCGTTGGCGCGCTGGAATCTCGGACGCATGGACGCGCTGCGCGCGCACATGAAGGAAGAGGGGTGCGACAAGCCGGTGCAGCCGCCTCTGCCGGAGACGGAGGATGAGGCGTTCAACGCGGCGGGAGATGTGTTGTAAGGGCGATGCGTGCCCGTGGCCGGGCGCGCTGTTTGCAACGGCAGGCTACTGTCCCTTCACATAGACCCGCTTGCCGCCGATCCAGGTTTCAAGCACCTGTGTTCCACGAATTTCAGCCGGACTGGACGTAGAGATATCCCGGTCGATCAGCAGGAAGTCCGCCCGCTGTCCCGGCACCAGACTGCCGAAGCGCTTTTCCGCAAAGCCCGCATAGGCCGCCGTCCTGGTGAACCCGTCCAACGCCGCCTCGAAGCTCACCCGCTGCTCCGGCATCCAGCCGCCCGCTGGCTGGCCCGACGCATCCTCCCGAGTCATGGCGGCGGCGATGCCGGGGAAGGGATTGGGACTTTCCACCGGGACGTCCGACCCGAAGGCAAGCGGCACGCGATTGTCCAGCATCGCTTTCCAGGCATAGGCGCCTTTCAACCGCGCCTCTCCCAGTCGCGCCGTGGCCATGCGCCAGTCGGAGGTCTGATGGATCGGCTGCATCGATGCGACAATGCCATATTGGCCGAAGCGCGGCAGTTCGGCCGGATCGACGATCTGCGCATGTTCGATGCGCCAGCGCCGGTCGCCCTTGTAGGTTTCGCTGAGTTCCTGCACCGCATCCAGCACTTCGCTGTTGGCCGCGTCGCCGATGGCGTGGACTGCGATCTGGAAATTGTCCATCGCCGCCCGGCTCATGATGTTGCGAAGCTGGGTTGACGGGATCATCGGCAGGCCACGCTGCCCCGGCGCATCGGCATAGTCGGCCTTGAGCCAGGCCCCCCGCGATCCGAGCGCGCCATCCAGGATCAGCTTGATCCCGCCCATGCGCAGATGGTCATCATAGAGCCAGGGCGTCGGCTCCGGTCCGGCGATCAGCACCATATTCTCAAGGCCGAGCGCATAGGACATGATCCGTACCCGCAATGCGCCGCGGTCCGCCGAACGGCGAAAGGCCTGCCAGTCGTCGATGCCGGTGCCCATGTCGGCAACGCTGGTGATGCCCTGCCGCAGCAACGCCTGCTGCGCCTTTTCCAGCGCGATGTCGCGGTCCTTGGGCGCCGGGGGAGGCACGACCCGCGTGATCAGGTCCATCGCCTTGTCGACGAACACGCCCGCCGGCTTCCCTGCGGCCATTTCGATCCGCCCGCCGGCGGGCTCCTTGGTCGCGGCGGAGACGGCCGCCGCCTTGATCGCCAGTGAATTGGCCCAGCCCGCATGTCCGTCTATCCGTTCCAGCCAGACCGGAACGTCGCTGACGGCGGCGTCCAGCTCTGCCGCCGTCGGAAAGCGGCCCAGGCCCCAAAGTTCCTGATTCCAGCCCGTGCCGATGATCCATTTCCGGCCGCTATTGGCGGCGGCATAGGCCCTGATCTTCGCCTGCGCCTCCGCGAGTGATTTCATGTCTGACAAGTCCAGGGTGATCAGCGACAGGCCGTAACCCATCACATGCCCATGCGCGTCGATCAGGCCGGGGATCAGCGTCTTCCCGCCGGCATCCAGCTTGAAGTCGGGACGACTGGGCTGGGGCTGCTCCGGCTCGTTCTTCTTCCGCTTCCGGGGGCGCGGCTGCTCCGGTTCCTGATAGCGGTCGGGCAGCAGCTTATCCACCTTGCCCTCATCGTCGATGGTAAGCGCCCTGAAGCGGACGACATGGCCATTGGCATCCAGCGCGATGCCGTTGACATTGTCGATGATGCCGGAGGCCAGGGCAGGGAAGGGCAGGGCCAGGGCAACAGCGATAGCGATGCCGGGTCGCTTGGCGCCGGGTCGTTTTTTTCTGGGGGCAGGCGCAGAGCCGGCAACGTTGCCGGTCATGCCCGCGTGATCCGCCGCACGAGCGCGCTGGTGTCCTGACGATGGCCGCCCATCGCCTGCACATCAGCGTAGAATTGGTCAATCAGCGCGGTCACCGGCAGGGTGGCGCCATTGGCCCGCGCTTCCTCCAGCGCCAGCCCCAGATCCTTGCGCATCCAATCCACTGCAAAGCCGAAATCGAAACTGTCCGCCGCCATCGTCTTCCAATGCTTGTCCATCTGCCAGCTTTGCGCCGCCCCGCCGGAAATCGCTTCGAACAGCTTGTCCAAGTCGAGTTCCGCCGCCTGCGCGAACCGCAGCGCCTCGGCCAGGCCCTGCACAACGCCGGCAATGCAGATCTGGTTCACCATCTTGGCGGTCTGCCCGGCGCCCGCGCGCCCGACATGGACGATGCGGGTGGTATAGGCCTGCATCACGATCTTCGCCGCAGCCACTGCCGGCTCGCTGCCGCCGCACATGATGGCCAGGCGGCCGCTTTCGGCCCCCGCCTGGCCGCCCGTGACCGGTGCATCGACGCAATGCAGCCCCCGGCTCTCCCCCTCCACGAATAATTGCCGGGCGATCCGTGCCGAAACCGTCGTATGATCGATGAACAGGCCGCCCGGCTTCATGGAACGAAAGGCGCCATCCCGGCCCAGGGTGATCTGGCTAAGATCATCATCGGTGCCGACGCAGCTGATGACGATCTCCGCATCCTCGGCCGCCTTGGCTGGGTTGATCGCGACCGCCCCGCCAAAGGCCTCGGCCCAGCGCTTCGCCTTGCCGATGGAACGGTTATAGACAGTGAGCTCATGCCCCGCCTTCGCCAGATGCCCAGCAATCGGGCCGCCCATGACGCCCAGGCCGATAAACGCGATTTTAGCCATATGCCTCGATCAATTGTATGCGCGCCCGCAAGCCATAAGCAGAGTTTTCGGTCAGTGCCAGTTCCTTCCGAAGCAATTTTAAGCTAGGTGGCGCGCCATGAACACGCTGACCAAGATCGAGAACGCCGTGCCGCTGCCCATTTCCGTCGACGACATCCTCGCGGCGCGGGTGCGAATTTCCGGTTCCGTCGTGCACACGCCGACGTTGATCAGCCAGACGCTGTCGGCCATGTTCGGCTGCAAGGTGTATCTGAAGTTCGAAAATCTCCAGTTCACCGCCGCCTATAAGGAACGGGGCGCGCTCAACCGGCTGCTGCAGTTGGACGAGGCGGCGAAGAAGAAGGGCGTGATTGCTGCCTCTGCGGGTAATCATGCGCAGGGTCTTGCCTATCATGGCAAGCGGCTGGGCGTGCCGGTCACCATCGTCATGCCCAACACGACGCCCACGGTGAAGGTCACGCAGACGCAGGGTCATGGCGCTACGGTCGTCCAATTTGGCGAGAAGTTCGATGATGCCTATGCCCATGCCCGGCTGCTTGAGGTGGAGCAGGGCCTGACCTTCATCCATCCCTTCGACGAGCCGGACATCATGGCCGGACAGGGGACGGTCGCGCTGGAAATGCTGGAAGATGTGCCGGAGATTGACACGCTGATCGTGCCCATCGGCGGCGGCGGCCTGTTTTCAGGCGTGGCGACGGCGGCCAAGGCGATGAAGGCGGATATCAGGATCTATGGTGTGCAGGCGGAACTTTATCCGTCGATGTACGACCATATCAAGGGTGCGAACCTGCCCTGCGACGGCGATACGCTGGCGGAGGGCATTGCCGTCAAGGAACCGGGCGAACTCACGCGCCGCTTCGTCGAGCGGCTGGCTGATGACGTCCTGCTGGTGAGTGAGCGCCATTTGGAGGAAGCCGTCAGCCTGCTGCTGCAGATCGAGAAGACGGTGGTGGAGGGTGCGGGCGCCGCTGGTCTCGCGGCGCTGCTGACCCACAAGGAGTTGTTCGCGGGGCGCAGCGTCGGGCTGATCCTGACCGGGGGCAATATCGACACGCGACTGCTGGCCAATGTGCTGCTGCGCGATCTGGCGCGGTCGGGGCGGCTGGCGCGGCTGCGCATCATCCTTCAGGATCGGCCGGGCGCATTGTTCCATGTGGCGCGCATCTTCGATCAGGAAGCGGTCAATATTCTCGAACTGTCGCACCAGCGGATCTTCACCAATCTGCCGGCCAAGGGACTCAGTCTGGACGTGGAATGCGAGACGCGGGATGGCGCCCATCTGGAACGCCTGATCGCGGCCCTGCGCGAAGTGGGCTATGAGGTCGCGCCAATCGAGGTCGCCTGACGTCCGACATCGGCCATTTCCGGGCCATCCCGTGGAGCCTCTGCCTCTTATCTGCCGCTTAACCAATTTTCGTGGTAAATAAACTTTTCACAGCGGCCCGCGAACGGCATAGTCGCCTCATGAATCAGGGGTCGGGCAACGCTGTGGGGGAGATGCGGTTGTGAGTGCGCCTTTCCGCTTTCCGCGTTTTTTCGTCACCAATCCCAGTCCCTGTCCCTATCTGCCCGGCAAAAACGAGCGGAAGGTATTTACCGAACTGAACGGCGACAATGCGTCCGAACTGAACGACGCCCTTGGCAGGATCGGTTTCCGCCGCAGCCAGAACGTTGCTTATCGCCCCAGTTGCGCGGATTGTTCCGCCTGCGTATCGGTACGTGTGGTCGCTGGCGAATTCGAACCCAACGCTACCCAGCGCAAGTTGCTGCGGCGGAATGAAGACCTGGTCATCACGGCTTGCAAGCCGTGGTCGACAGAGGAGCAGTTCGAATTGCTTCAGCGCTATTTGCGTGCCCGCCATCCTGGCGGCGGCATGACCGAAATGGACGAGATGGATTTCGCGGACATGGTCGAACAGACCCCGGTCGAAAGCCATGTCATCGAATATCGCGAGCCTGGAAAAAATGGTCGACCCGGCAAGCTGATCGGCGCCTGCCTCACCGATCGGCAGGGTGACGGTCTCTCCATGATCTACAGCTTCTTCGATACGGAACTGGAGCATCGCAAGGGGCTGGGCAATTTCATCATCATGGACCATATCCTGCGTGCGGCCAAGGCCGGCCTGCCCTATGTCTATCTGGGATATTGGGTCGAAGGATCGCAGCGGATGCAGTACAAGATCCGCTATCGCCCGCTGGAACGGTTGAGCCGCAACGGCTGGACCCGTTTCGATCCGGAGCAGCAGGTGCAGGCAACCCGGCAGGCAGAGAGCCGGGACGAACCGGCCTTGCCTCGCGAACTGGCGGCGATCTTCCGCAAATAAGGCCGCGTCGATTCCGCCTTGGATCATAAGGGCGGGTTGCGCCCTTCTCTGATCGGTGGAGGGTCATGCCATTGTGGATCATCATGCGTTACGGCGTTGGAAAGCTTATTTAACTTTTTCCGGTACTGATCGCTGATGGATTGCGGAAATGGCGATGGGTCAGGATCGGTAGATGGACCGTTTTGCTGATCGCAGATTTGGCGAATTCGCTTCTGAACTGGCTCCGAACGGGCTGGAATGGGAGGGATTTCACTATCGTAATGAACTCCTGTTCTCGCCGGTCTTTGGGCGCGTCTCGCCGCCGCTGATTCGGTGGATCGCTGACTGTCGCGGACGCATATTGTCCCGGGAGATCATGTCGAACCTCTTCGCCCGCCATTTTTCCTGCGACATCATGGGCAAGGGCTGGCGCGCCATATTGGCCAAGGCCGACTGGCGGGCCTTGGCGGAAGCGGCCAACCGCTCCGTGCAGCCCGATCCTGTCCTGGTGCGGATGCACACCCGTATCGGCGAGACGCGATCGGGCCTCGTGCGCATGACGTTGGTCCAGGAACCTGACGAAGCGCCGCTCTGGTACGGAACGATCGAGGATGTGGACGAGCGTTACGACGGTGAACGGCGGGCGCTCGCGGATGCGTTGGCGGAAAGCCGCCAGCATTACCGCTGGTCGGTCGAGCTAAGTCCGCAGGTCCCCTGGACCGCAACGGTCACGGGCGAGATCGATGAGGTTGGACCCCGCTGGCAGGAACTGACCGGGATGCCGCCGGAGCATGCACGGGGCCGGGGGTGGATCGACTCGCTGCATCCGGACGATGTCGAGCGGACATTGGCCGTCTGGACCGAAAGACTGCATACTGGCGATCCCCTCGACGTGGACTATCGGCTGCGCCTGAGCGACGGAAGCTATCGCTGGATGCGGGCGCGCGCTTCGGCGCGGCGCGACGCGAAGGGCAGGGTCGTGCGCTGGTACGGCACGCTGGAAGATATTCACGCGCAGAAAATGGCGCAGCGCGAATTGGCCGACAGCGAGGAGCGATTCCGCCTGGCGGTGCAGTCGGCGCGTCTTGGCATATGGGATTTCGACGCCGTCGCCGGGACGCGAACTTGGTCGCGGGAATTCCGGACGATGCTTGGCCTGTCCGACACTGAGCCGGCGACGAGTGAACTCGCATTGCGGCTGGTCCATCCGGAGGATCGTCCGCGCCTTGCCGCGATGCTGGACGCAGTTGCGAGCGAGCACATGCCGCCCCATTTCGAAGCCACGTTAAGGGTGCACAGGGCGGATACCGGCGCCCTGCGATGGATCAAGAGCGTCGGATGGAGCAGTTTTTCGGATTGCGGAAAGCCGCTGCGCGTCATCGTCACGTTTCAGGACGTGACGGAGGAAAGGAACAGCGAGGAACGCATACGCTGGGCCGCCACCCATGATCCCATGACGCACATGCCCAACCGGGCGCTGTGGCAGGCGACATTGGAGGAAATGACCGAGCAGGCGCGCCGGACAGGCGAGAGCTTCGGTCTGATCCTGGTCGATATCGACGATCTGAAGCGGACCAACGACACGCTCGGCCATGACGCGGGCGACGCGCTTCTCTGCGGCTTTGCGCAACGCTTTGCCGCCTGTGCGCCGGCCGATGCGATGATCGGGCGGCTGGGCGGTGACGAGTTTGGCATGATCGCACCCTCCCTTGCCAGCAGCGCGGCGCTTTCTGACTGGAGCGTCGAATTGCTGGGTGGGGTGCGGGCGCCCTATGTCCATAATGGCCGATCGCTCGACTATGGGATCAGCATGGGTGGCGCGGTGTTCGGCGAACATGGCGATGATGCGACGGAGTTGCTGAAGGCGGCGGACCTGGCGCTCTATGCCTCCAAATCCTCTGGGCGGGGGCGGCTGACGCTGTTCCAGTCGCAACTGCGTGCTGACGCGCAGCACCGCAGCTCGATGATCCATATGGCCCGCCAGGCGTTGGTGGACGATCTTGTCGTCCCTTATTATCAGCCAAAGGTGGATATGCGGACCGGCCGCGTTCTGGGGTATGAGGCGCTGCTCCGCTGGCGGCACCCTCGTACCGGCGTACATGCGCCCGACACGATCGCCGCGGCCTTCGACAATACGGAACTGGCTGTCGAGCTTACGGAAAAGATGCTGGCGAAGGTCGTTCGCGACGTCGACCGGTGGCGCCGGGCCGGCCAGGATCCTGGTCGAGTAGCCATTAATGCGTCCGCCGCCGATTTCATGCAGCATGATTTTGCGGACTATGTCCTCGCCCATCTGGCACGCTGCGCGATCCCACCGCAGCGATTCGAGATAGAGGTGACGGAGACGGTTTTCCTGGGCCGCGGCGCCGAGCAGGTGGAGCGGGCACTGCATCGCCTGTCCTTGGCGGGCGTGCGGATCGCGCTGGACGATTTCGGCACTGGCTACGCATCGCTCAGCCATTTGAAGCAATATCCGGTCGACGTGCTCAAGATCGACCGCAGCTTCATCAGCAACATCGAACAGGATCCAGGCGACGCCGTCATCGTCGACGCCATCGTGAAATTGGGCAGCAGCCTTGGCATGGAGGTGGTGGCCGAAGGCGTGGAAACCGTCGGCCAGGTCGAAATGCTGATCGCGCGCGGCTGCACAATCGGTCAGGGCTATCTGATGGGAAGGCCCCGGCCCTGGGCAGCGATCCGATCCCGCGCAGCTTAGGGGTTTCCAGGCGATCGAAACCCGTTCTACTTCCCTGGCATCGTGCTGGAGCGCAACATGTCCCTGCCCTTGCAGAAGCATGGTTCAGCTTTGGGCCGTTCCCTCCGCTTCGAAAAGCTGTTGATGCGCTCTTACCGCACTCTGCGCTTTCTCACCGGAACTTCGGTCACATAGGTCCGGGTGGTGGTGACGGCAGGCTGGACAACGACCGTGGTGGTCGTGGTGCCGGGATAATAATAGCCCCCTGAAATGAAACCCGGCGTCTGCGTCGTGGTCACAACGGGTTCCCCCGGCGCGGTACGCCGCTTCATCCGGTCCGGCGTACCCGCATAAGGCGGCGGGCTGAAATCCACGCCCGGTCCACCGTGGACCTGTCCCTCGAAGCGGCCTTCATAATCGCCGCTGAAGGTTTTTCCGTCCTTGTCACGCCATGTACCGCTCCAGCGTCCTTCATAGTCCATCGGCGGCAGGGGTGCGCCATCCCGCGCTGTAACCTCGTCATCATAGCGCAGGCCCGGCGGTGGCGGCGCATCGCCCGCCTCCCATGCGACGCCGTTGCGATAGTCGTGCACCCGGCCGTCCCGGTCCGTCATCACCGCGTCATCATAATAGCGTGACCAGCCATAGCCGCTGGCCGGCACCGGCAAGCCGTAAGCGCCATAGTTGCGGATCTGATAGGCCGGGCTGATCCAGTAACGCGGCAGGACATAGCCCATCACCGGCCGACGATAGGCTGCCCAGCCGCCCGGCGCGTACCAACCGGCATACCAGCGGCCTTGATAACGCGGTCCCCAGCGGTGAACTGCGGTCCCTGCATGCACTGCCGACCGGGAAACCATGCTTCCACCCCTGACCGGGCCATTAGCGGACGCTGGCGTCGTCAACCCGATCGCCAGAAAGGTCCCGGCCAGGATGAAGCTCCGGATATGCATGCTCGAATCCCCGTTTTCGGCTGATATTTAAGGATTTGTTTAGCATGATGCGAAGTCGCCGACCAAGCGTCGGCATTCTGATGCCTGTCCCGAAAAGGGGCAGTAAATCCGGAAGGGTTGATCCTAGGCTAGACGCGCCGCGATCCGTTCGACCAGTGTTTCCAGTCCCTCTTGGTCGGTCCTGTCGAAGCGCGCAGGCAGCGGACTGTCGAGGTCGAGTACAGCGACGACCCTGCCTTCGATGATCACCGGCACCACGACTTCCGAAGCGCTGGCGGCATCGCAGGCTATGTGGCCCGGAAAAGCGTGCACGTCCTCGACCAGTTGCGTCTCGCCGCTGGCGGCCGCCGCGCCGCAGACGCCCTTGCCCAGTGGAATGCGAATGCAGGCCGTCTTGCCCTGGAAGGGGCCGAGGACCAGCTCGTCTTCTGCCATCCGGTAAAAGCCTGCCCAATTGAGGTCGGGCAGGAACTGCCAGATCAGTGCCGCGACATTGGCCATATTGGCGATGGCATCGGGTTCCCCTGCCGTCAGCGCATCGGCTGCGGAGAGCAGGTCATCGTAGAGCGTGGCTTTGTCGGCGTTGGCCGCGGGAGAAAAATCGAACATGGCCTTCATATAGGGGACGCCGCATGTACAGGCCAGACCGGCTAATCCAACCGCACCTTGCCACGTCCGGCCTTGACCGAGCTGCGCGCTTTCTTCGCATCGACGCGACGCGCCTTGGCGGCTTTGCCGGGTTTTGTCGCCTTGCGCGCCTTGGGCACGACCGTGGCCTCCCGGACGAGTTCGATCAGGCGAGCCAACACTTCCTGCCGGTTCAAAAGCTGCGATCGCGAGCCTTCGGAACGGAGGATCAGCACCCCGTCCGCCGTCATCCTTCGTCCGGCGATCGCCGCCAGCCGGTACTTGACCGCATCGGGCAGCGACGGGCTGTTCGCCACGTCGAAGCGCAGTTGCACCGCGCTGTCTGTCGTGTTGACGTGCTGGCCACCCGCGCCTGTCGATCG
This sequence comes from Sphingobium sp. LSP13-1-1.1, assembly GCF_040676415.1. NCBI lineage: Bacteria > Pseudomonadati > Pseudomonadota > Alphaproteobacteria > Sphingomonadales > Sphingobiaceae > Sphingobium > Sphingobium sp. LSP13-1-1.1. Next base: position 142,524 of record NZ_JBEGHU010000067.1, read on the forward strand.
GACGAAGCTCTCCGACAGTTCATCGCTGTCGATGGAGATCGACCGGGTGACGGGAATGCGCGGCAAGAGGCCTAGAGCCCGGCCTGTTCGAGCAGTTCCTGCCCGAATCCCGCCGCCACGAAGGTGGGAGGCAAGGGGGCGCTTGCTTCAGCAGGCGGCTTCTCTCCACGCGGGATGCTGAGGAAACGGCTGTGCAGCAACATCGGGCCTTCCCCCGATCCATAGACGGGGTCGCCCGCTATGCCGAAGCCCAGGCCGTGCAACGCATGGGTACGGATCTGATGGGTCCGGCCTGTGCGGGGAGTAAAGACGATCAGCGCACGGCCATTTTTCTCTGCGATCTTGCGCCATTCGGTGAGCGCTGTCTTGCCCGCCTTTGCCGGGATCATTCGCCAGCCCTGAGTGGCTGTGCTGATCTTCTTGAGCGACAGTTCGATGGTGCCGCTGTCCTCCGCGGGAACGCCGTCGACCACCGCGACATAGCGCTTTGCGACCGTTCCGGCTTCGAAAGCTGCGGCAAAACGTTTGTGCGCCTTGGGATTGCGGGCAAGCAGCAGGCAGCCGCTGGTGTCGCGGTCCAGCCGGTGAACCGGCAGCGGCCAGCGTTGAAAGCCGAAGGTCAGCGAGGAAAGATGGTTTTCCAGCGAAAGAGATCCGTCACGCGGCGCATCGACCGGCAGGCCCGCCGGCTTGTCGAGGATGATGGCCTCGCCATCGATGAACAGGACTCGGTCATGAAGCAGGGACAAGAGGCGTTTTTCCGTGAATGAAGGCTGGCGATTGACGCGCGTGCCGCTTCCTATAGGGCGTGGAAGGGATGGAGAACAGGGGGCATGAGGCGCATCCGCCGGCGGGAGGGCGGCTGGAATGGATCGATGTCGCGCGCGGCATCGGGATCGTCGCCGTGGTGGTTGGGCATGTGTGGACGCGCGGCGGGCTGCGCGATGCCATGTATAGCTTTCACATGCCGCTGTTCTTCCTGCTTTCCGGCCTGCTTTCGCGGCCGCAGCCGGCGGGACGCTTCACCCGTCGCCAGCTTCTCTCCCAGATGCGGCCTTATGCGGCTTTCCTTATCCTGTTGATCCTGGCGGACCAGTTCATCGAAAGGATGAAGGGAGGCAGGCCGATCTTCCATGACTGGCCGTTGGACCTGGTGCCGATCCTGCTGGGCGGGTCGTGGTTGCGGGGGCCGTTCACGATCTTCTGGTTCGTGCCCTGCCTGGTGCTGGCGCGTATCCTGTTCAATATGGCGCTCGTCCGCTGGCCCGATCCGCTTGATCGGCGTTGGGCGTTGCTGATGCTGCCGGTGCTGCTGATCGCCTATGGCGCGGGCCGGCTCACCAGCCTGTCGCCGATGGGCGTGTTGACCGTACCCATGGCGCTGGTCCTCCTCTGGCTAGGGGCGGCATGGCAGCTTGTACGCTGGCGAAGCTGGATGCTTCCGTTGCTGGTGCCGCTATCGCTGGCCGGGCTGATGACACTGATCCCGACGCTCAACATGAAGGCGGCTGATTATGGCTGGCCCTTTTTGTCCCTTGGCTCGGCCATGGCCACCAGCCTGCTGCTGTTCCGTCTTTCGGTGCGGATCGCGCCCTTTTCCGGTTGGATCGCTGCGATCGGCCGCGCATCGTTGGTCATCATGTATCTCCACGTCGCGGTGATCCACTATCTCTCGCCCTATGTGGCCAAGCCTTGGCTGCTGATGCAGGCGTTGCTGTTGCCGCTGGGCGCCTATTATCTGATCCGGTCCGTTCCCACCGCGCGACGCATTTTTCTTTAGGCTCAAGCCCATTCAGTGCAGGTGGCGCAGCTTGTCGGGATTGCGCATCACATAGATGCCAGTGATGTGCCCGTCCTCGATGTCGAGTGCCGTGGTCTGGAATTCGCCGTCCGCCTCCCGAGTGACGAAACCGGGAAGGCCGTTGATCAGGCCCACATGCACCAGCGTCGATCCATATTTGCCGAACAGCACGGCCAGCGCCTTGTGAACCTGCATCACCTGGCCGAAACCCAGCACGGGAACTATCGCCGCGGGACGCTTGCCGCCGCCGTCGCTGTGCAGGCTGACATCCTGGGCAAGCATGGCACCCAGCGCCGTCATGTCGCCGCTTCGCGAGGCGGCGAAGAAGGCTCCGGCGATCTCCAGCCCGCGCTGCCTTTCCACCTTGTAACGGGGCCTCGCCTCTCGCACATGGGTGCGTGCCCGGGCCGCCAGTTGGCGGCAGGCCGCCGCGTCGCGCTCGACCGTTGCGGCGATTTCCTCAAAGCCGACGCCGAAAACGTCGTGGAGCAGGAAAGCAGCCCGCTCCAGCGGCGACAATCGTTCCAGGGCCAACATCAGTGGCAGCGTGACGTCCTCTTCTTCCTCGGCCTCTTCCACCAACGGATCGGGCAGCCAGGGGCCAATATAGGTTTCACGCCTGTGCCGAGCAGATTTGAGCTGGTCCAGGCACAGCCGCGTGACCGTGCGGCGCAGGAACGCCTCCGGCTCGCGCACTGCCTCCCGGTCCGCGCTCATCCAACGGATGAAGGCCTCCTGCACCACATCCTCGGCATCCGACACCGAACCCAGCATGCGATAGGCGACGCGGACAAGTCGGGGACGCAGCGGATCGAAGCTCTCCGCCGCGTCCCCGTGCATCCCCGGCGCCATCACGCGGCCGCCTTGGCCGGTGTATCGTACCAGAGGCCGAAACCCACTGCGATGCGGTTCCAGCCGTTGATGATGTTGATCATCAGGGTCAGTTTCACCTGCTCCTCCTCCGAAAATTCGGCTGCCAGGGCCTTGTGGGCCGCTTCATGGCTGTGCCCTTCGGAGAGGCGCGTCAAGGCCTCGGTCCATTCCAGTGCGGCACGTTCGCGTGCCGTATAGCAAGGCGCCTCGCGCCAGGCGGAGAGCAGATAGATGCGCTGTTCGCTTTCGCCCTGCGCGCGGGCATCGGCGGTGTGCATGTTGAGGCAGTTGGCGCACTGGTTGATCTGCGACGCGCGGATCTTCACCAGTTCGGTGAGGCTGGGCTCAAGGCTGCCATTAATGGCGTTGGAGGTGGCAAACCAGCTCTTCATAAGCTGGGGGGCGGCGGCAAAGGGATCTAGCTTGGCAGTCATGTCGGCACCTTTCTTCCTGGATTGTGCCTGTATGACGAGCCAGCTCCGGCTGGTGTGACATGGATGCGGAAAAAAAACAGCTGATCACCGGGGCGACAGTCGCGTGCCTTTGGGGCTTCTGCTCAAACGAAAACGGCGCCCGCGGGGCGCCGTTTCCATATCCATATCCTGTCGAGGGTGGCGCTCAGCGCTTTTCGACGGGGACATAATCCCGCTGCGTCGGACCAGTGTAAAGCTGGCGCGGACGGCCGATCTTCTGCGCGGGATCGGAAATCATCTCGTTCCACTGCGCGACCCAGCCGACAGTGCGGGCAAGGGCGAAAAGCACGGTGAACATTTCGGTCGGGAAACCAATGGCCGAAAGGATCACGCCCGAATAGAAATCGACGTTGGGATAGAGCTTCTTTTCGATGAAATAAGGATCGTTGAGCGCGATATGCTCCAGTTCCTTGGCCACGTCGAAGATCGGATCGTCGACCCCCAGCTTGGCGAGAACCTCCTTTGCGGTCTTCTGCATCACCGTCGCGCGCGGATCGTAATTCTTGTAGACCCGGTGACCAAAGCCCATCAGGCGGAACGGATCGTCCTTGTTCTTGGCGCGGGCGATATATTCCGGAATGCGATCCACAGTGCCGATCTCGCGCAGCATGTTGAGCGCGGCCTCGTTCGCACCGCCATGCGCCGGGCCCCACAGGCAGGCGATGCCGGCCGCGATGCATGCGAAGGGGTTGGCGCCCGACGAACCGGCGAGGCGCACGGTCGATGTCGACGCATTCTGTTCGTGATCGGCGTGCAGTGTGAAGATCTTGTCCATCGCGTCGACGACGACCGGATCGATCACATATTCTTCCGCCGGGACCGAGAAGGTCATGTTGAGGAAGTTGGCGGTGTAGCTGAGGTCGTTGCGCGGATAGACGAAGGGCTGACCAACCGAATATTTATAGGCCATGGCCGCGATCGTCGGCATCTTGGCGATCAGGCGATGGCTCGCGATCTTGCGCTGTTCCGGATCGTTGATGTCCGTCGAATCGTGGTAGAAGGCCGACAGCGCACCCACCACGCCGCACATGATCGCCATGGGGTGCGCATCGCGGCGGAAACCGCGGTAGAAGGTGGTGAGCTGTTCATGCACCATTGTGTGGCGTGTGATGGTGCGGGTGAAATCCTCCAGCGTCTTCTTCGACGGCAGTTCGCCGTTGAGCAGGAGGTAGGACACTTCCATGAAGCTCGACTGTTCGGCGAGCTGATCGATCGGATAGCCGCGATGGAGCAGCACGCCGGCATCGCCGTCAATATAGGTCAGCCCTGAATCGCAGCTCGCGGTCGAGGTGAAGCCGGGATCATAGGTGAACATGCCGGTGTTGGCGTAGAGCTTGCGAACGTCGATCACCTGCGGTCCGACCGTGCCGTTCAGAATGGCATAGTCCTTTGCATCGCCGCCGACGCTCAAAGTGGCATTGTTATCCGACATGGTGTTCTCCTGATACTTCAATTGGCCGATGCGTGCCTTGCAGCGGCCAATCGTTCCAAGCTCTCCGCCTTTCCCAGAAGGAAAAGGACGTCGAAAATTCCCGGCGAAACCGTGCGACCGGTCAGCGCCGCGCGCAATGGCTGCGCGACCTTTCCAAGCCCGAGGCCGGCATCCTCTGCCACGCGGCGAATGGCTTCTTCGATCGCTTCGACCGTCCAGGACTGGACGGGTGCAAGAGCGTCGGCTGTCTGTCCCAGCAGCACGCGCGCAGAATCGTCTAGCAGAGCAAGCGCCTTCTCGTCAAAATCCAGCGGGCCATTCTTGAACAGGAACTCGGCGCCTTCGGCAATTTCGTTAAGCGTCCTGGCACGCGGCTTGAGCGAGGGCATGGCCTCTGTGAGCAGCTTCTCTCCGCTCTCGGGCAGAGCCATGTTCAGCCTCGCCGCGACCCTGGGAGCAACCAGCGCGGCAAGGCGCGCATCGTCCGCCTCACGCAGATAATGGCCGTTCAGATTTTCGAGCTTCTTGATGTCGAAGCGAGAGGGCGAGCGGCCGACGCCTGTGATATCAAAGAGTTCCACGGCGCGTTGGCGGGAGATGATCTCCTCGTCGCCATGGCCCCAGCCCAGTCTCAGCAGATAGTTGAGCACCGCCTCGGGGAGCATGCCCATCTCGTCGCGATAGGCGTCCACGCCCAGCGCACCATGTCGCTTCGACAGCTTTGCGCCGTCGGAACCGTGGATCAGCGGGATATGGGCGTAGACGGGTTCTTCCCAATTCATCGCCTTTATGATGCCTAGCTGGCGGAATGCATTGTTGAGGTGATCGTCGCCGCGAATGACGTGGGTGACGCCCATATCATGATCGTCGACCACGACGGCCAGCATATAGGTGGGCGTCCCGTCCGACCGTAGCAGGATCATGTCGTCCAGTTCCGCATTCTGTACGACGACGCGGCCCTGCACGGCATCCTCGATCACCGTCTCGCCTTCGCGGGGCGCCTTCAGGCGGATGACGAAGGGCGCACCTTCGGGCGCTTCCGAAGGATCGCGGTCACGCCAGCGCCCGTCATAGCGCATCGGCTGCCTGGCGGCACGCTGCTGTTCGCGCAGCTCGGCCAATTCCTCGGCCGTCGCATAGCAGCGATAGGCATGGCCTGCCGCAAGCATCTGGTTCGCCACTTCGGCATGGCGCGGCGCGCGTTCGAATTGGAAGACTGCTGGTTCATCCCCGCTCAGGCCGAGCCATTCCAGGCCATCGAAGATCGCGGCGACCGCTTCCTCCGTCGAACGGGTCCGGTCGGTATCCTCTATCCGCAGCAGGAACTTGCCGCCGTGGTGGCGGGCGAACAGCCAGTTGAACAGCGCGGTGCGCGCGCCGCCAATGTGAAGAAAACCTGTGGGCGAAGGCGCAAAACGGGTTACTACCTGCTTGTTCAATCCCGTAGCACTCACCGCTTCATTCCCTGACATTTGCCCAGATATCCACCCGACCTATCCATGATCGCGACGCCCCCTAGCATGGCTTTCGAGCCACGACAAACCTCCGTTGCCACTTGGGTTGGAGGGAGGATGGCGCCGCTCTGGCGCCCGCTGGAACTGTGGCTGGAGGAAGAGCGCGAGCGGTTGCCGCTTTGGGTCCCCGTGGCATTGGCGGCGGGCATAGCCGCCTGGTTCGTTCTGTCCAACCGGCTGGATTGGCTTGCTTTCTGCTGCGTGATGCTGGGAGTCGCCTTCACTGCGCTGCTTTTGCCACCGGGTGGCCGGACGCGTCAGGCGCTCGTCGCTGGCAGCCTGCTGGCCTGCGCTGGTTGCCTGCTGGTCTGGGGCAAGGCCATGGTGGTGGGATCGCCTCCTCTGGCCCGCCCTGTCGTCCTCACGCTGAAGGGAGAAGTCCAATCCGTTCATAGATTGCCTGCTCAGCACATGAGTCGGCTTTTGATCCGGCCGATCGGCATGCCGGCGCTGCCCGCCCTGGTACGCATCAATCTTGACGAGTCCTCGACGCCGGCTGGACTGGGTGAGGGGGCCGTCGTGGCCGTCCGTACCAGGCTGATGCCGCCAGCGCCGCCCAGCTTGCCGGGTGGCTATGATTTTGCGCGCCGGGCCTATTTCGATGGTATCGGCGCAACGGGCCGTGCGCTGCCGCCCATCACGATCCTGCGGCCCGCCACCACAGGTCCGCGCCTGAGAACGCGTTTGTTCGAGCACATTCTGACGCGCGTTCCCGGCCAGGGGGCCGGCATTGCCGCTGCCCTGGCCACGGGTGATCAGGGCGCGATCATGCAAGCCGATGCGGAGGCGATGCGGCGGAGCGGCCTTGCGCATCTCCTGTCGATCAGCGGCCTGCATGTGACGGCACTGATCGGTGTGGTGATCTTTTTGCTGATGCGGCTGATGGCGCTCAGCCGCCGGGCAGCGCTCGATTGGCCGCTGATGCTCCTTGCGGCGGGCGGTGGGGCTTTGGCCGGCCTCGGCTATACGATCCTGACCGGCGCCGAAGTGCCGACCGTGCGGTCCTGCATCGCTGCCCTGCTGGTGCTCGGAGGACTGGCGATGGGGCGGGATGCGATCACCCTCCGCCTGGTCGCGGCCGGGGCGCTGGTCGTGCTCGCCATATGGCCCGAAGCATTGATGGGACCGAGTTTCCAGATGAGCTTCGCCGCCGTGGTCGCTCTGGTTTCACTGGGCGAGCATCCCGCTTTCCGACGCTTTGCAGCCGGGCGCGACGAGGCGGCATGGCGCCGGCTGGGGCGCAGTCTTGCGGGCATGTTGCTTACGGGTCTGGTGGTCGAACTGGTGCTCGCGCCGATCGCTCTGTTCCATTTCCACAAGGCGGGCATGATGGGATCGGTCGCCAATCTGGTCGCGATACCTCTTACCACTCTGGTCGTCATGCCGCTGGAAGCGCTGGCCTTGCTGTTCGATCTGGGCGGGTGGGGCGCGCCCTTCTGGTGGCTTGCTGCGCGGGCGTTGGATCTGCTGCTGCTGGTGGCCCATGGCGTAGCATCCAGCCCTTGGGCAGTGATGTTGACGCCCGCCCAATCCGGCGCTGTTTTCGGCCTCGTGATGCTCGGCATGCTGTGGTGCCTCCTATGGCGGAGTCACTGGCGCTGGGCTGGCCTGATGCCCGTTGCCGCAGGCGTAACCATGATCCTCGCGACCCCGATGCCTGGCATATTGATCAGCAGCGATGGCCGCCACGTCGCGGTTCGCACCGCAAGTGGCATGGCGATACTGCGGGCACGGGCCGGAAGTTACACACGCGACATGCTGGCGGAAAGCGCTGGTTACGGTGGCGCGTTGGAAGCACTGCCGACGTTGCCCCAGGCACATTGTTCGCTTGATCTCTGCGCCGTCCGCCTGGTGGGCGGGGGACGTAAGTGGAACCTTTTGCTCACTCGGAGCAATGTAAATATCGACCATGCGATATTGGCGCGGGATTGCGCCAATGCCGATATCGTCGTCAGCGACCGTAGACTGCCAGGTGCCTGCCGTCCTCGCTGGCTGAAGGTGGATAGGCGATTCCTCGCTCAGACCGGGGGGCTGGCCATCGATCTGGACCATGGTACCGTGCGCAGCGCGAAAATGCGGAACGACGGGCATCCGTGGATTGCGCGACCTTCCGTTTGGCCGCGCCGATCCGGAGGCGGTCAGTTATAGCGTCGCAGCAGCCCGGCCAACTTGCCCTGAATGCGAACCTGACGCGGGTCGTAGATCTGCGGTTCATAGGCACTATTGGCAGGATCGAGTCTGACTTTGGGCCCCTCTCGCCGGAAATATTTGAGCGTCGCTTCATTTTCATCGATCAGAGCGACGACAATCTGCCCCTCCCGCGCGACTTCGGTACGCTGGATAAGCGCGAAATCGCCGTCGAGTATGCCTGCCTCGACCATGGAGTCCCCTGCGACTTCCAGCGCATAATGATCCCCGGTCCCAAGCAGCGCCGCGGGTACGGAGAGCATATTCTGTCCCTCCAATGCCTCTATCGGAACACCGGCCGCGATGCGGCCATGCAGGGGAATCTCCAATATGTCATTGGCGACGATCGGTGGTTTGCTCAAGGCAGGAGCAGTTGTCACCGGCGCCTTGGCAGGCACGACCAGCCTGGGCGCGCGATGCATGGCATCGGGCAGCTTGAGCACTTCAAGAGCGCGGGCACGATTGGGCAGGCGGCGGATGAAGCCGCGCTCCTCCAGCGCATTGATCAGGCGATGGATGCCGGATTTCGACCGCAGGTCCAGCGCTTCCTTCATCTCCTCGAAAGAAGGAGATACGCCTCCCTCTTCCAGCCGGATCTGAATGAAGCTCAGCAATTCCTGTTGCTTGGGTGTCAACATTTCGCCTGCCCTTCTTTGGAACGGATAGGGAACGCATAGGAAACGGAACGGGGCAAGTCAAGCGCCTAACGGTTCGCCGCGTTTAAGGGAACGTGCCGGCCGCCGGGCCGTTTTCAAGCCTGCCTTCGCCGAAGAAGGTGAATAGGAGAGTAAGATGGCCAACCAGAACAACCAGGGCGGCGATCAACGTCGCGATCAGCAGGGCGGCGACCGTGCCAATCAGGGTGGACGCCAGCAACAGCAGGAAGACCGGCAGGGCCAAATGGGTGATGAGCGCCGTCAGGACAAGTCGCCCGGCAAGCAGCAGCGCTGAACATTCATCAGCTTCGCACTGGAAGGGGTCGCATGGCGACCCCTTTCCTTATGCAAGGCCCTTATATTAGGGGAAGCACCGTGACGGGATCGCCTGCCGCCACCGGAGCGGAGCCTCCGGGACGCAGGATGAGGCAGTCTGCCATGGCCAGGGCGGCGGTGGCGGCACTGTCCTGCGACGTCACCGAAACGATGCCGGCTTCGGTGCGGAAGGCGCGAAGATAGTCGTCCCGTTCCCCCGTGGCGGGTAGCTGCGCTGCCAATGTCGCGACCGCGGTGCGCGGCAGGGGCGACGCCGCGCCCATCATGTGGCGGACTAGCGGCAGCAGGAACAGCGTCGCGGTTACGAAGGCCGATACCGGATTGCCCGGCAGGCCCAGGAAGATGGCGGAATCCAATGTCCCCGCCATCAGCGGCTTGCCCGGCCGCATGCGAATTTTCCAGAAATCGAGCGAGCCGCCAGCCTGGGCGAAGGCTGGACGGACCACATCATGGTCGCCGACCGACGCGCCGCCGGTCGAAACGATGATGTCGGCATCGGCGGCGCGGGCAAAGGCCTGGGCCATGCCGGGCAGGTCATCTCGCACGATCCCCAGGTCGATGATGTCGCAGGGGAGGCTGGCAAGCAGGGCCGCCAGCATGGGTGCGTTAGATGACGGAAGCTGGCCTGGCTGCGTCGACGCGCCGGGCGGCACCAGTTCATTGCCGGTGGAGATCAACGCGACCCGCGCCCGGCGGGAAACGGGCAGTGCGCCATGCCCCGCCACTACGGCAAGCGCGATCTGCGCGGGGCCAAGCGCGCTGCCGGCCGTCAGCAGGAGATCGTCCTTGCGGAAATCGGAGCCGGCCGAGCGGACATGGCGGCCCGCAGCCAGCGCCTCTTCGAGCCCGCGCAGCTCATTTCCTTCGCGGGCAGCATTTTCCTGGATCAATATGGCGTCTGCGCCCGGCGGCAGGGGCGCTCCGGTGAAGATGCGGCAAGCCTGGCCGGGCTCGAGCGGCGGAGGAAGCGCCCCACCCGCCGCGCTTTCGGCAACCACCTGCCATGGCCCCGGCGATTCGGTGGCGCGAACGGCATAGCCGTCCATCGCGGAAAGGTCGGCCCAGGGCTGCTCGCGCAGTGCTGCGACATCTTCCGTCAGCCAGCGCCCGGCGCAGGCGGCTACAGGCGCATGATCCGTCGGCAGCGGCCTTGCCAGCGCCATCAGGCGGCTCTGCGCTTCCGCGACGGGAAGCAGGCTCATGCCGCGCCCTCTTCCCCAGCTGTCCAGTCGCCGGACTTGCCGCCGCTCTTGGCCAGCAGCCGCACGTTGCTGATGATCATGCCCTTGTCCAGCGCCTTCGCCATGTCATAGACCGTCAGCAGCGCGACCGAGGCGGCGGTCAGCGCCTCCATTTCCACGCCGGTCTGTCCGGCCGTCTTCGCAGTCGCCGTCACGGACACGCCGGTGCCGTCCAGGTCGAGGTCGACGCTGACGGAACTGAGCGCAATGGGGTGGCAGAGCGGGATCAGGTCGGAGGTCCGCTTGGCCGCCATGATACCGGCGACGCGGGCGACGGCCAGCACATCGCCCTTCTTCACCAACCCTTGCGCGATGGCCGCCGCCGCTTCGGCGCTCATGCTGATGCGGCCGCTCGCGACGGCCTTGCGCGCGGTTGTCGCCTTGGCGGAAACATCGACCATATGGGCCGATCCCTCCTCGTCCAGATGGGTGAGCTTGCTCATTGGCCGGTCAGCAGCTTGCATGTGGCCGTTTCGACGTCCGCCTGTCTCATCAACGTTTCCCCCACCAGGAAGCAGCGGACGCCATGATCCGCCATGGCGATCAGGTCGTCATGGCTGCCTATGCCACTTTCCGCGACGAAGGTGCAGCCTTCCGGAGCATGGCCGACCAATTCATATGTCCGGGCGAAATCGACCGTGAAGTCTCTAAGGTCACGATTGTTGACGCCAATCAGGCGTGAGCGGAGTTTCATCGCCCGCTCCAGTTCCTGCGCGTCATGCACTTCGACCAGCGCGTCCATGCCCAGGCCGAGCGCGGCGTCCTCTATCTCCGCCATCTGATTGTCATCGAGCGCCGCGACGATGATCAGGATCGCGTCGGCCCCCAATGCGCGGCTTTCCAGCACCTGCCAGGGATCGATCATGAAATCCTTGCGCAGCACCGGCAGGGCGCAGGCGGCGCGGGCCGCGACCAGATAGTCGTCATGCCCCTGGAAAAAGGGTGCGTCGGTCAGCACCGACAGACAGGCCGCGCCGCCAGCCGCATAGGCGCGGGCATGTGCGGGGGGATCAAAGTCCGGGCGGATCAGGCCCTTGGACGGGCTGGCCTTCTTGACCTCGGCGATCAGGCCGAATCCGGAGCGGGCTGCGTCGTCCAGCGCCTTGCGAAAGCCGCGCGGCGGCGTCTGCTCGGCGGCGCGGGCGTGCAGCGCGGAAATGGCGGTTGCCACCTTTCGGCTGGCGACCTCTTCTCGCTTCATATTGCAGATTTCGATCAGCTTGTTCGTCATTTATAGGCAATCCAGCAATTGAGGAGTGCATTGGCAAGGCCGCGATCGATGGTTTCGGCGGCTTCCCCCACGCCTTCGCGAAAATCGGATACGGCATCCGCCACGACAAGGGCGGCAGCAGCGTTCAGCAGTACCGCATCGCGATAGGGACCAGCTTCGCCCTGCAACAGGGCGCGCAGGGCGGCAGCGTTATAGGCGGGGTCGCCCCCTCTGATCGCATCGACCGGATGGGTGGAAAGCCCGAGTTCCGCAGCGGTCAGGCGACGCATCGCGACAAGGCTGCTGCCTTTCACCTCCGCCAGTTCGTTGCCGCCGGCCAGCGACAATTCATCCAGTCCCTCGTCGCCGGAAACGATCATCGCGTGATCGACGCCGAGTTCCGCCAGCGCCTCCGCATAGACGGGGACATAGTCAGGGCGGGCGATGCCGACCAGCTGGCGGCGCACCCCTGCGGGATTGGCGAGCGGCCCCATCAGGTTGAAGATGGTGCGTTCCCCGATCGCCCTGCGAATGGGACCAAGCCGTTTGAGCGCGGGATGATAATTCTGCGCAAAAAGGAAGCAGATGCCAAGATCGGCCAGCGTTGCTTCTGCTGTCGCGGCTGCTCGAGCCAGGTCCAGGCCGAGCGCCTCCAGCGTATCGGCCGCGCCCGCCTTGGAGGAGGCGGCACGGTTGCCGTGCTTGGCCACGGGGACGCCGGCAGCGGCGACGACCAGCGACACCGCGGTCGAAACATTGAGGGTGTGATGCCCGTCGCCGCCCGTGCCGCAGACATCGATCGTCCCCGCAGGCGCCGTGACCGGGATCATGCGCTTGCGCATGGCGCGGGCAGCGGCGGCGATTTCCGTTGCCGTCTCGCCCCGCCGGGCCATGGCGACAAGGAAACCGGCGATTTCCTCCTCCGGCAACTCGGCATCGAACAGCATATCGAAAGCTATTGCGGCCTGTTGCGCGTCGAGAGGCTGGCAGGGGTCGGGCAGGCGGGTCATGGTCGCTGCCTTAATCATGGGAAGGTGCCAGAGTCGAGATGGGATACGCGAAAGTCGCTATGGATGTGCAACAGCGTGGTACTGGGCGGTGCCATATCGCGCCGTCTACTTCCGGATTCGCAGGACTGACGGTGATCAATTTTCCGGCGTTGAGGAAGCAGGAGGACAGGCGGCCGGACTGCCGGGGAAAGCGGTTCAGCCCGCCACACGTTCGCGGACCGGAATGCCGGCGATCCGCATGAAATTCGCCAGCATGTCGTGGCCATGTTCCGTGGCGATGCTTTCCGGGTGGAACTGCACCGAATGAATCGGCAGGTCACGGTGCCGGAATCCCATGACCGAACCGTCTTCGCTGGTGGCGTTGACGACAAGGCTTTCGGGAATGTTCTCGACGATCAGCGAATGATAGCGGGTGGCCGTAAAGGGCGAAGGCAGCCCCTGGAACAGCCCGGTGCCATCATGCGTGACCGGCGATGTCTTTCCGTGCATCAGCCCGCCGCGCACGACCTGACCGCCGAAATGCTGGCCGATCGACTGATGGCCGAGGCACACGCCCAACAGCGGCGCGCCGGCATCGGCGCAGGCGGCGACGAGATCAAGGCTGACGCCCGCTTCGTTGGGTGTGCAGGGGCCCGGCGAGAGCAGAAATGCCTGCGCGCCGGTGGAAAGGGCCTGGCCGGCGGAAATGGCGTCGTTGCGGACGACCTCAACCTGCGCGCCCAGTTCCATGAGGTAATGGACGAGGTTCCAGGTGAAGCTGTCATAATTGTCGATGACGAGGATCATGCCGCGGCTTTAGCGCCGGATCGGAGGCAGGGGAAGAGTCGGGATTCCGGATCGACGGGAGAACTGTCCTGGACCTGCGAACGGCGACGGCTTGATAAACCGGATGCGCCTCTCCATATAGGGCGGTGCCGGGTTCGCCCGGCTATGGTGATAAATCGTATCGTGCAATAGGCGCAGCGGACCCGGGGGCGGTACCCGGCGGCTCCACCACATTCCCCGGTTTTCGGGGCGCGTGACGGGGCCGAACTAGGATCGACGTGTGTTGAAAAGCGGTGCCTTTACCCGGCCTGAGTACGCCGTAAAAAGGTTCAAAACTCACAAGTGCCAACGATAACGAGGCTCTTGCTCTTGCTGCGTAATTGATGGCCTCACGGCCTGACATTACTCAAAAAGAACGCGGTTGAACCCACCGGGCAACAGAAGGGAATTCAGCGGCCTCCGGAGGGGCCGGGCAACAGAACCCTCCGGACCTTTTCTCCCCATCCATTTGGCATGCTCCGGGCGCTGAGAGAGGGACGTTGTCCCTGCCATGGCGGGTTCCGGCGAATTGCGCTTCTGGCGCTGAAGTTCACTGGCCCGACCTATTTCTCGACCTTTATCTCGAACAATCTGGCCCAATTCTTCCCCGTGACGAACAGACGGTCGGTCCTCGCGTCATAGGCTATGCCATTGGCGACCGCCTCGCTGTCCCTGGCGCCGCTTGCCTGCAGGAGAGGGGCGATGTCGAGCCAGTCGATCACCGCGCCGGTGCGCGGATCAATCCGGGCGATATGGGTATCGTACCAGATATTGGCCCATATTTCGCCCTTCACATATTCCAGTTCATTGAGGCGGTCCACAGGACGGCCATTCCACGTCACGGTGATCCGGCGTTCCTCGGTCAGCCTTTCGGGGTCCAGAAAGCGAAGCTGCGCAGTGCCGTCGCTCATGATGAGGCTGTGCCCGTCCTGCGTCAGCCCCCAGCCTTCGCCCTCATAGCGGAACTGGGAAACCGGGGAAAAATCGTTCAGCTTCCACACGAAGCCCTGCCGGTGCCGCCAGGTCAGGCTGATCAACCGGTCCTTCCAGTTGACGATGCCCTCTCCGAAATAGGGGCGGGGAATGATCCGGTGGGCCAGCGCCTTGCCGCTCTTGAGATCGACCTTCCGAATCTCCGACTCGCCCTCCAGGCCCGTGCTCTCATACAGGGCGCCATCATGGTAGAAGAGCCCCTCGGTAAAGGCGCCGGGGTCGTGCGGATAGCTTCGGACGAGTTTCCAGCGCGTCTCCGCCTGCGCGGGAAGGATCAGCAGCCACGCGCCCAGCAGCGCGACGAAGACGTGCCTCATTCGGCGGCCTGGTCCGCCATGGCCGCGGCAAGCCAGCCTGGCAGGGCGGCGGGATCCATATCCTCCATCCGCCGCAATTCGATGGAGAGGCCAAGATCAGTCAGCGCAGCCTTCTGCCGCTTCTCGTCGGCCTGTGCCATCGGCACCGCGACCAGGCGCCGGCTCACCTTGTTGCGATAATGCATGCGCGCGGTGTTTTCCTGCCCCACATAGCATCCCTTGTCATAATCCACGCCACTCAGTTCGCCGGCATTGGTTTCCAGCCAGAGGAGCTGGTCCTGACCGAGTTCGCCCGCGCCTTCGAATATGCCGAGCGACAATCTGTGCGCCCGGAATGCCGCGGATGCATCGCCTTCATCCTGCGTTGCGATCCAGCGGTGGCCGAGTTCCGACAAGCGCGGATCGAACGGCTTGCCGGGCGCTTCGAGAGCCCAATGCACCGCCAGCACATCCTCCCGCATGATCGCCACCTTGCGCCGCAGCCGGTAGATCGTAAGTCGCTTCATCAGGGCATCCGCCTGAGCGCCCTCGCAATCGATGAGCACATCGTCACCCCCTGCCCAGAGGATGAAATCGAACAGCACCTTGCCCTGCGGCGTCAGCAGCGCGGTCCAGCGCGGCTCCCCCTCCTTCAGCTTCAGGACGTCGCGGGTGAGCAGGCCCTGCAGGAAGCTTTTCGCATCCTCGCCGGAAATTCTGAGGAGCGCGCGGTCGGTAAGGGTGGTGCCGGTCATCGGCTTTAGGTAGGACAAACGCCCATCATATCCAAGCCCACCCCAAGCTGGCGAGACCGACATGACTTTCGACCTCCTCCTGAAGAACGGAACCGTGCACACCCCTGGCGGCGCGGAAAGTGTGGATGTGGGCGTGAGCGGCGGCAGGATCGTCGCCATCGGCGCATCCCTGGGCGATGCGGGCGAAGTGATCGACTGCGCGGGCCTGGACGTGCTGCCGGGCTGCATAGACAGCCAGGTCCATTTTCGCGAGCCCGGGCTGGAGCATAAGGAAGATCTGGAATCGGGCAGCCGCGCCGCCGTGCTGGGCGGCATCACCGCCGTGTTCGAGATGCCGAACACAAATCCCAACACCGACACCGCCGAGCGGGTACGGGACAAGTTGAAACGCGCCCATCATCGTATGTGGTGCGACCATGCCTTCTATGTCGGCGCCACCGCGGACAATGCCGAGCAGTTGAAGGAACTGGAGCGGATACCCGGCACCTCGGGGGTCAAGATCTTCATGGGTGCCTCCACCGGCAGCCTGCTGGTCGACGATGACGACGCATTGTCCCGTGTCCTCGCCAGCGGCACCCGCCGCGTCGCCATCCATGCCGAGGATGAGGCACGGATGAACGCGCGCAAGGATCTGCGGGTGGAAGGCGATCCGTCGTCTCACCCCGTGTGGCGTGACGATGAAAGCGCGATGATCGCCACCAGGCGGATCATCGATCTTGCCCGCAAGGCGCGCCGGCGCATCCACATCCTGCATGTGACGACGCCCGCCGAACTGGAGTATATCGGCCGGAACAAGGATATCGCGACCTGTGAAGTCACGCCCCAGCATCTCACCCTGGCGGCGGAGGATGCCTATCCGCGTCTTGGCACATATGCGCAGATGAACCCCCCGATCCGCTCCGGCGCGCATCGCGACGGGCTGTGGCACTGGCTGAACCAGGGGGTGCCCGACGTTCTGGGCAGCGATCACGCGCCACATACGATCGAGGAGAAGGCGAAATCCTATCCCGCCTCGCCCAGCGGCATGCCGGGCGTGCAGACGCTGGTCCCGCTGCTGCTCAATCACGTGGCGGAGGGGCGGTTGTCGCTCCGTCGCTTCATCGAACTGACTTCTTCGGGGCCGCAGCGCGTCTTCGGCCTGGTGGGCAAGGGCCGCATCGCGATCGGTTATGACGCCGATTTCACCGTAGTCGACCTGAAGAAGCGCTGGACGGTGGGTGGCGACTGGCTGTCCTCCCGCTGCAACTGGTCGCCTTTTGAGGGGATGGACCTGACCGGCAAGGCTGTCGGCACCATCATCCGCGGCCATCGCGTCATGTGGGAAGATGCACTGGCGAATGAGGCAGTGGGTGAGTCTGTCCGTTTCGAAGCGACCGAGTTCGCCTAAACCGCTGCCAGGTGGTTGCGGCGGGCGGCGCTCAGGCCGTCCGCCGCGAACACGACAAGGCTGAGCCAGATCAATCCGAAGCTCGCCATCTGTCCCATCGTAAGCTTTTCGCCGAACAGCAGGATAGCGCACAGGAACTGGATGGATGGCGCCAGATATTGCAACAGGCCAAGCGTCGCCATGGGCAATCGATGCGCGGCGATCGCAAACAGGACCAAAGGAAAGGTCGTAACTGCGCCGGCTGCGATCAGCAGGGTGGTGGTGGGCACATCCTGTCCAAAGCTGGCGCCGCCGTGCATCGACAGCCAGAACAGATAGGCTATGGCCGGCGGCATCAGCAGAAAGGTCTCGACACCCAGTCCGACCATGGGGGCAACCGGCGTCATTTTCCGAATCAGTCCATAAAAGCCGAAGGAAAATGCCAGCGCCACGCTGATCCAGAGCGTCGTCAGCGCCGTTGCGGCCATGATGGCGACGCCGACTGCGGCGATCGCCACCGCCGCCAGTTGTCCCAGCCTCAGCCGCTCGCCGAGCAGCAGCATGCCCAGCCCGACGTTGACGAGCGGATTGAGGAAATAACCCAGGCTGGCGGCGATGACATGCCCCGCGTTCACCGCCCAGACATAGGTCAGCCAGTTGATGCCGATCATGAGGGCCGATCCGGAAAGGGCGAAAAGGAGCCGCCGGTCGCGCAATATCGCTCCCACTTCGCGGAGGCTCCGTCGCGCCAGCAATAGCGTCAGGATCAACAGCAGCGACCACAGAATGCGCTGGCAGACGATCTCCACCGCATCCACATGATGCAGCAGCTTGAAATAGATCGGCAGCAGTCCCCAGGTGCCATAGGCCGCCACGGCCGCGAGCAGGCCTTGCCGCACCGCCTGTTCGGATGGGTGGAAATTATTCAGAGGACGCCTCCGCCCATGAACAGCCGCAGGGCGCCGAACGCCGCCACGATCAGGCAAAAATTACGCCCCCCGTTTTTCGTGGAGAACATGCCGACAAAGGCGCCGAACAATGCCATGGGCACCAGCAGCCAGTTCAGTGCCCCCAGCAGCGGAAAAACCGCCGGGATCATCAGAATCAGGGTGATGAGGCCAATCAGGGCTGACAGGATGTTGAACATGGCCGCACAAATGGCGAGTGAGAACGGCCGAAACAAGGCAAGATGCCGGGCCAGTTGATGCAGACTGGCCCGGCGTCCGGAAAAAATTCGCGATTCACCAAAATCCCTAACGGAAAATTAACCTCTACTCTTCATCCCTTGTTTACGAAGGAGTGAAGCGATGACGCCTGTTCGATCTTTCTGTGTTCTGGCGATGCTTGTCGCCCTGCCTCTGGCGGGTTGCGGCAAGAAAAAGGATGATCTGAACGCGCTCGATGCCCAGCTCACCAACAATGCGGTCGATGCGCTCGCCAACCAGATCGTGGTCGATCCCCGGCTTGCAGGCAGCTCCAATGCGGCCGCAAAACTGCCGGCGTTGAAGGGAGAGGCCGCGACGGCGCTGGCGGCCTCCGTGAAGCTGGCTGGCGGGTCGCTGCTTGCTACGCCCGCGCCCGCTCTGGGGGAGGCAAAGGAGTCCGAATCCGCGCTGGCTGCCGTGGCCGCCGAACAGAAGAAGCCGGGGGGCAATGCCCTTTGCCGTGAGCAACTGATCCATGGCGCGCAATGGGCCAGCCGCCTGCCTGAACCCTTTGCCGTTTATCCCGGCGCGCAACTCATGGAAGCTGCGGGCGCGGAAAAGGACGGTTGCACGCTGCGGGCGGCGACATTCGTCACGCCGGTGCCGTGGCAAAGCGTGATGGACTTCTATTATACCCAGGCTCGCCGCGCGGGCTTTGATGCCGAACACAGGGTGATGGGCGGCGACCATGTGCTAGGCGGATCGCGCAAGGATGACGGCAGCGCCTTCCTGCTGCTGTTCACCCAGGTGCCGGGCGGCAAGACGAGCGTCGACCTGTTGGCGGATAACGGCCGGTAGGACCGCGAGGCACCGCGCACTGGTCAGCTGCGCATCGCAGCGGCCGTCCGCCCGATTTCACGGCTCGCGCCTGAGGCCCAACAACCACGGCTTTACCCCGCGCGTCGGATGAGGCGTGCCGTCAAGCCGCCTTGCGCGGATGATACGGATCGGCTTGATGATCATCTGCCCCCGCATCGGTCCCGATCCGCAGCAGGTCGGTACGGCAAGGATTCGCTTCACCACATCCATGCCGCCAACGACGTGGCCGAAAGCGGCATAGCCGATATAATCGCCCCGCGCGTCCATGTTCGGCGTCGGCCCCACGGTGATGAAGAAATTGCCCATGGCGGAATTGGCGCGGTCGGGCCTCGCCATGGAAAGCGTGGCGTCTAGATGCCTGATCCCGGTCTGCGTCGTCGGCTCATGCCTGATGGGCGGCAGCGAACGGCGGGCGTCGGTGTCGATCCCGCCCTGGATCAGCCCCAGCCCTGGATCGCTCTTGCGCCGCGCCGCGCGATAGAAGGTCACGCCGTCGAAGCGCCCGTCATCGACATAGGTAAGGAAATTGGTGGAGGTTATCGGCGCCCGTCGATCGTCGGTCGCGACCACGATGGTGCCCACGGAGGTCTCTATCGCTACGCGGGTATGGCCGGGGGTGGGCCGGTTCGCGGGTAGCGCGAGGGCGGAACCGGAAGGCAGGGTGCCAAGAAGCAGGACAAGCGACAGGAGGGCAAAGCGCAGGACAGCAGGGATCATCGACAGGAAAGCACGCTCAATGAAAGGAGTTCCGCCCCAGGCTAGAGCCTGTGCAGGCCCGGCGCAACCGGGTGACAAGCACCCGTTCCACACACTTCTTCGCAGAAGAAGGCGCCGCCATGAGTCAGTTCATTCGGCGCAAGCGATCCTGGCCATGCAGAACAGGTAATCAGATTTCGTTGGAGTCCCCGTCCGTCTTTGCCGCATGCCGCACATTCGGATTTCCCGTCGTCGGGCATGCGGCGATGCCCGCCACCAGTATGTCGAGCGTATCGGCATAAATCTCTTCCACCAGCAATTCCGCTTCGGGATCGCGGTCGTGTCTGATCAGCACGTCAAGCATCAATAGGTTCGTTGCGATGAGCCGATGCTGCACCAGTTGCGGTGGAACGTCCGGCATGGCTCTTTCGATCAGCAGGAGAAGCTCGACCGTCACGGGCGTCAAGCTCATGGCCTGGCCGCGCAGGGCAATGGCGGGTTCGAATTGCAGGACCTGCCGCAGGAAGGAGGCGTAGCTGTGTTGGCCCCGCTCGTCCTGCTGTTCGAGAAGGGGGCGAAACAGGCAATCGAGCAGAGTGCGCAGATCCGCTTCCTTGCCTTTGACGCGCGCCGCTGCCAGCAGGGCGCTGCGACGCGCATCGATTGCCGGCAGCCGCCCTGTATAGATCGCGTTCACCAACCCGTCGCGTCCGCCGAAATGATATTGAACCGAGGCCGGATTCGACAAGCCAGCCGCGGCGCTGATCTCTCGAAGCGACACGGCGTCGAGGCCGCGCTCGCCCCATAAACGCTCCGCCACATCGACGATAACGGCGCGCGACTTGGGTCGTTTCACGGGGACAGCGGCAGGGCTCATGGCATTTCACCATATCCGCTTGCGCGCCCACGTCCAGTTTAATACACATGTTATAATTCTGGTGAGACGGTTGGCAATGCCGCATCTGCTGGTTCGAAAAAATTCACGGGAGGTGCCGCATGAAATTGGTGTTCACATCATTGGTTCTGTCGCTTGCCGCGTCCGCCCTGGCTGCTGAGCCGCGCACAACGCTTCCGCTTCCGGACAGGACATTCACCGGCACGGTCGGGCGGACGTTCCGGGAATCGTCATCCGCATCGCTTCCCAAGCCTGTCGCGGCGCCCAAAGGGGCACCCAATATCGTCGTCATCATGCTCGACGATGCCGGCTTCGGCCAATATGCGACTTTTGGCGGCGCGGTGCCTTCGCCTGCGATGGATCGGCTGGCGGCCGAGGGCTTGCGCTTCAATCGCTTCCATACGGCCGGTATCTGCTCGCCCACGCGCGCCGCGCTCCTGACGGGGCGCAATCCGCATAACGCGGGGGTCGGTATCGTCACCGAACTTGCGACCGGCTATGACGGCTATACGGGCATCATTCCGCAGAGTACCGTGCCTGTTGCCCGCATTCTTCGCGACAATGGCTATGCCACCGCCATGTTCGGAAAGAACCACAACACGCCGCCTGCCGAGGCCGGGCCTGCGGGGCCCTTCAATCACTGGCCGGGCGGCTTTGGCTTCGATTACTTCTACGGCTTCAACGCCTGGGGCACCAGTCAGCATCAGCCGTTGCTGTTCGAGAATAACCGGCCCGTGCCGCCTGTGCGCGACCCGGACTATCACCTCACCCATGATCTTGCGGATCGCGCCATCGGCTGGATCAGGAGCGTGAAGGCCGCCAGCCCCGACCGGCCCTATTTCCTCTATCTTGCTCCCGGTGCGACGCATGCGCCGCACCATGCGCCGAAGGCATGGATCGATCGCTTCAAGGGTCAGTTCGACAAAGGCTGGGACGCGTATCGGACCGCCGCCTTTGCAAGGCAGAAGGCGCTTGGCGTGGTGCCGAAGGATGCCGAGCTGACCCCGCGTCCGGCGGAAATTCCTGCATGGGACAGCCTGCCACCTGAAACGCAGCGCATCTTCGCTCGTCAGATGGAGGTGTTCGCCGGATTTGCCGCCCATACCGATGCGGAGGTGGGCCGGCTGATCGATGCCGTCCATGCGATGCCAGGGGGTGAGAACACGCTGATCGTCTATATTGCGGGCGACAATGGCGCGAGCGCGGAGGGCGGGGCGAATGGTACGCTGAACGAACTGGGGCCGGCAAACGGGTTGGAAGAGAAGGTGACGACCGCCGAACTGGCGGACCTGGGCGGTCCGGCCTATAACAACAATTATCCCGCCGGCTGGGCGTGGGCGGTCAATACGCCTTTTCGCTATTACAAACAGGTGGTGTCGCATCTTGGCGCGGTGCGCAATCCCATGGTCATGTCGTGGCCCGCGCACATTGCCGACAAGGGTGCGCTCAGAAGCCAGTTCACCGATGTGACGGACATTGCGCCGACGCTTCTTGCCGCTGCAGGCGTTACGGCGCCAACCAGCGTCGACGGCGTTGCGCAGAAGCCGCTGGACGGCGTCAACCTGCTCCCCGTGGCGACGGAGCCCCATGCGCCCGAGGTGCGGCAGCGCCAATATTTCGAGGTGTTCGGCAATCGCGCCATCTATGATCACGGCTGGATGGCATCGGCCCGGCTCGCAAACCCGTGGGAAGCCAACCGTGCCATGTTGGATCCCGATAAGGTTCATTGGGAACTTTACGATCTGGATCATGACTTTACCCAGGCCCATGATCTTGCCGCTCGCTGTCCCGAACGGCTCGAGCAGTACAAGAAACTGTGGTGGGAGGAAGCGAAGCGCAACAATGTGCTGCCGCTCGACTGGCGGGCAGGGGAAAGGCTCGCTAACCGCCCGCCGGACTCGCGGACCCATTTCGAACTGTATCCCGGTACGATCGGCATTCCCGAAACGATCGCGCCCAATATCCGCAACCGGTCATGGACCATCGCGGCGGACGGCAGCTTCACTGCGCGTGACAACGGCATGCTCATCACCCAGGGAGGCATGACGGGGGGCTGGGCCTTCTATCTGCGCGATGGACGGCCCGCTTTCGATTATAATCTTGGATTGGCGGCGCATTACCGCATCGTCGCGCAATCTCCGATTGCGGCAGGTACGAAGTCGCTGGTGGCGCGGTTTGATTATGAGGGCGCCCCGCAGGTCAGGGGTGGCGGGGGCGTACTGACCCTGCTCGCCGACGGGCAGGTCGTGGCGACCGGCCATCTCCCCCGGACACTTCCGGGGATTTTCTCGCTTAATGAAGGTCTCGACGTGGGGACGGATTATGGATCGCCTGTCGGCGACTATCCGTTTCCATCCGACTTCACCGGGATGTTGAGCGATGTTCGGATCGACCTGCGCTGATGCCGGGTTTTCGGACGCGGCGAGGGCGTTTTCTACTCTGATGGAGAGAATCAGTCGGCTCGGCAGGAGCAGTAAAACAGAAAATTGAAGCAGCAAAAGAAAGGCGGCAGCTTCATCGCCGCCGCCTTTCCTGATTCCTGCTTAGCAGCTTGAATTGCGGTCGATGGCGCGGCCGGCCAGGGCGCCTGCGCCAGCGCCGATGATGGTGCCGGGAGCCCGATCACCGTGGGTGTCGACCGCGCGGCCCAGCAAAGCCCCGGCGACACCGCCCAGCAGCAGGCCCGTCGTCCCGCCCGACTTGCGGCAACGATAGCCGCGGTCATCGCGATAGGAGCGGTAGTCGCGATAATCGCGGCGGTCGGAATAGCGGACCCGCTCGTGACGGTCATAGCGATGCCAGCCGTCGTCGCGGGCGAAGGACGTTGCCGGAACCGCTGCGGAAAGCGTCGCGGCAGCAGCAGCGATGGCGAGCATGGTTTTGCGAATGGTCATGACTGGTCTCCTCTTACCTTGTCGTTGACCCGCTTATTCCACGCGGCACATGCGTCGATCCTGAACCGCTTTGTTATCAACGGTTAAGCTGAACGGAACTGGCCGTGCCGTGTCGATAAAGCAGGTTAAGCGCGAACGCGCCGCGGCCTTTCGGAATGGATATGGACCGGAAATCCCACCTTGCCGTCTTCAAATAGAGGAGGTCGGCA
Source organism: Sphingobium sp. LSP13-1-1.1 (assembly GCF_040676415.1). Classification (NCBI taxonomy): domain Bacteria; kingdom Pseudomonadati; phylum Pseudomonadota; class Alphaproteobacteria; order Sphingomonadales; family Sphingobiaceae; genus Sphingobium; species Sphingobium sp. LSP13-1-1.1. The sequence goes on from NZ_JBEGHU010000067.1 coordinate 166,189, forward strand.
CGCAGAACGGACAGCGCAGCGAATCGTCCCAGGATCCGGCGGAAGGACGCGACGACGTAACGCCGCCGGAAAGAGGTTTTCCCGGCGGCGATGAGGATCGCGCCGACGGTGGAACCCTGGAGCGCATAGAGAAGGCCGAGGATGACGACGCCAATCCCTTGGCACCACCGGTCAATATCCAAGCCGGGAGCTCGTCGAAGGGACGGAAGCAGCCTTATCGCTTGCTGTTTCTCAAGCCACGATCAACTGGAAAGCAGCGGGTAACGCATGCGCCAATCATCCAGCAAGGCCTCGATCGCGGCGATCTCCTGGAATGTGCCGGTCGGCGCGGCAGACCAGTTGCAATGAGGGTGCGTGGTACGGCTATAGAGGCGGATCGGCCCTACCAGCCTGCGCCAGTGATGCTTGCTGCGTCCATGATCGCGGACCATCCGGGCAATGATCATGTCGACAAGTTTGTCAGTCGTCATTTTCTTTCCCCTCGGCGCAGGGCCATTGTCCGGGCAGTTCCAGATAGGCCTCCAGCTCCCGCCAATGCCGGTCCCATCCTGGGCCGCGCCGTTCTTCCGGCACATGCGCCTCCACCATGCGTCTGGCTCGCGCCACGACATTGTCGCTGGGCGCGCGCAGACGGGCGAGAATGTCCCGGATACCGCCCGTCATGAAGATCGCCGCCGCATGGATCGCTGATAGAAGCAGCCATGCCGGCTTTCAACAACTCCGAAGTGCGGGAAGCTCAGCGTCTCAAGGGCCGGGGGAAAGCGCGCTTTCGCTTTGTCGTGAAGCAGAGCGGGAGCGCAGTGCGAAGGCTACCTTGCTTTATGGCGTCTGATACTGGCGGCTATCCAGCCCGGGATCGGAGTTGGGCCTTCGCTTTGGGTCGGAGGGTTCGTGGTCCCTCATCAGGCGAAAAGGCCCGTGTGTCCGGGCATTGGAAACAGAAAACACATATTTTCCAGACCTTTAAACAAAAAAATCCAGAAATTTCTCGAAACTGTCATTTTTAGGGTTGCCTGAATCTGCTGGCCCACCTAGATGCCCCTTCACCGACGCGGCGCTGCCCCACTGGGACGGCGGAAGCGGCGGTCGCCGACATAGACGGACGCTGGTCCCCCGGAACGCAAGGAACGGGGTGGGATAGCTGTCCGGTTTATGTTGTGAGGTTCTTTGACATTGTAGATTGATGAAGGGACATGTGGGCGGCGGCTCCGGGTTCTGGCGGCTTCTGGGCGTCGGATATTCGGTTAAAGCAAGCCATTACTCACAATGTCCTTACACACCATGTAAGATTTGTGCAGGAATGGCTCCTAGAAATGAGCGGTTCTATCTTGGGATTATTCCTCCTGGGATAGGATCGGACATCAA
>NZ_JBEGHU010000068.1:0-376 GCF_040676415.1 Sphingobium sp. LSP13-1-1.1
CCAACTATCAGTACATAGAGGAGGACGTGGGAGAGGCGAGCGCCCCACCTCTCCCAACGCGGCATCTCCTGGGGACGCGGCGGTGCCCGATGCAACAGGCGCCACACGACACGGATGACGCTCAAGACGAGGATCGTCAGTCCGACCGACTTATGCACCTGGTAAGCCTCGAACGCGTTCGCCTGGGTCTCGGGCTCGTTGATCGCACGGGTCATCCACCAGGCGAGCGGATACATGGCGATGATGAGGACCGCGATCGACCAGTGAAGCGCGATCGATACCAGGCCATAGCGGTGTTGCGCGCACGGCATTGACTATCCCTTCATCGATCGGGAGTGAATTTCGCGGCTGAGCGGTCCCATACCCGCTTTCGCCC
>NZ_JBEGHU010000069.1:0-376 GCF_040676415.1 Sphingobium sp. LSP13-1-1.1
ACTTCTGGGCGGTCCCGGCGCTTCAGGTCGCGCACATCCTTGCGATCGCGGCTGCTTTCGGATCTGTGCTCATGATCAACATGCGCATCCTGAGGATCAGCGGGGTCGACCGAACGATGGGCGACACTGTCGCGCGGTTCGCACCGTGGATCTGGTGGGCTTTGCTCGTCCTGGTCATCAGCGGACTCGGGATGATCATTGCCGAGCCAACCCGCGAGCTCCTCAATGCGGCCTTCTGGATCAAGATGATCCTCGTGATCTCGATGATCGGGGTGACTCTGGCCTTCCAGGCGCGGACGGTGCGGCTCAACGTCAAGGATTGGGAAGCCACGCACGCGCGTCGAACTTCAGTCCGGCTCACCTCAGCGGCGATACT
>NZ_JBEGHU010000070.1:0-370 GCF_040676415.1 Sphingobium sp. LSP13-1-1.1
CGCCCGGCGCGACGTTGAAGGCGATTTCTTCCAGATGCATCGTCATGCCTCGCTGTTACAGCGAGGCATGACGATGCCGGCGCCCTTTCCTTCGGCGGGGCAGATCGCGCCGAAGATCCATGCCGAGGACCGGCGCTGATCCTTCGGCGCTGAAGGGCGGGTGCCACGCCTGGCCCAGCGCCGGGTGAGCTTGGTCTGCTGGCCCACGCGGGCCTCATCCTGCCACCACAACTCTATCGGCGTGCCCCTGGGGAGGCGCTTTCCTGATCTTTGCCAGGCGGGAGGCGAAGCTTTTTTAAAATCGGCAATGTCCTCGCCCCGCTGGCCGTGATGGCGCGGCCGGGCCGTGAGCTTGCGGTAGCCCATCGCC
>NZ_JBEGHU010000071.1:0-360 GCF_040676415.1 Sphingobium sp. LSP13-1-1.1
CAACGCCTACGATGAGACATTGCCTTTCATGAGCGATCTTCCGCGATATTGGAGCCTTAAAACGCGGAAGCCGCTGCATCCGGTAATTCCAACGCGGGCGAGGGAATGGCTCTTGTTCTTTGCGGCTGGCCTTTTTCTTGCGGCCGCCCCTCTCTACATTTTATCCGCCTATATCAGGCGCTTACTGACCGCTGACGAAGCAGTCCAAATGTGCCTTCCGCTTTGGTTTGGAGGCGGGGTATTCGTTGTGCTCGGCACGCTTTGCAGATGGTGGCGATTGAAAAAGCTCAGGATGCACGTCCGGTCCAAGCGAAATTTAGCTGCAGGCCTCTCCGAACCGGACTGACTGCAACCCACCCA
>NZ_JBEGHU010000072.1:0-356 GCF_040676415.1 Sphingobium sp. LSP13-1-1.1
TCGGCCATCCCGTTCGGTGACTTTCCGGCGCCCCGCGCGCTGACCAGGGCCGAGATGCTCGACCTGATCGAAGCCCACCGCCAGGCCGTCGCGCGCGCCGAACGGATCGGTTTCGACCTGATCGAGATGCATGGCGGACATGGCTACCTCATCCACCAGTTCCTCTCGCCGCTCGCCAACCAGCGCACCGACGAGTTCGGCGGGTCGCTGGAAAACCGCATGCGCTTCCCGCTCGAGGTGTTCAAGGCGATGCGGGCGGAATGGCCCGCGCACAAGCCGATGGGCATTCGCGTGTCGGCGACCGACTGGGTCGAGGGCGGCTTCAACCCCGACGAGGCGGTCGAGTTCGCCAAGGC
>NZ_JBEGHU010000073.1:0-342 GCF_040676415.1 Sphingobium sp. LSP13-1-1.1
AGTAGGTCTCGATCGCAAAGACCATCCCTTCCTCGATCGTGATCGGGTGTTCGATCGAGTGATAGCGGCTGATCAGCGGCTGTTCCCACAGGCCAACGCCGATGCCATGCGCATATTGCAGCCCGAACGCTTCCTCCTCGTTCGCCATGCCGAATTCCTGGGCGGCCGGGAATTTCTTGGCGATATCGGCCGAAGACGCGCCCACCTTGATCTCTGCAATCGCTTCGTCGAGGATTTCACGCGTCTTCTTGTACACGTCCCGCTGCTTGCGGGTCGCGCCGCCAATATTGATCGTGCGGTAATAGCAGGTGCGATAGCCCATATAGGAGTGAATGATGTCGA
>NZ_JBEGHU010000074.1:0-330 GCF_040676415.1 Sphingobium sp. LSP13-1-1.1
AGGGCGCGATTGAGCAATGTGGTCTTTCCGCTGCCGAGAAAGCCGGTCAGCACTGTGACCGGCGTCCTCATATCCTGTTTGGGAGTCAGCATGCGCGCGCTCAGGCAGGTGCGCGGTGGTTGGGATACAGCTGCGGGCGAAGCGCGGGCCTGGCCATGCCGTATTTGGGCGCATAGTCGGTCGTCGCGCCGAGTTCCTCGGCAGCGTGCCATGCCCAGCGAGGGTCGTAGAGCGCGTCGCGGCCGATCATCACGAAATCGGCCTTGCCGGAGGCGATGATCTCTTCAGCCTGCTGGGCGCTGCCACCGATGAGGCCGACCGACATGGTCG
>NZ_JBEGHU010000075.1:0-327 GCF_040676415.1 Sphingobium sp. LSP13-1-1.1
TCTCGATCAGGTCGAAACCGATCCGTTCGGCGCGCGCGACGGCCTGGCGGTGGGCTTCGATCAGGTCGAGCATCTCGGCCCTGGTCAGCGCGCGGGGCGCCGGAAAGTCACCGAACGGGATGGCCGACGGTCCGACCGTTTCCCAGGCGCCTTCCTCTGCGGTCAATGCCTTGCCGCCCAGTGCCGGCGGCTGTTGCGATCCCTTGCGCCCGGCGTGCCCGATCTGGATCCCCATCTTGGCAACGCCATAGGTGCGGCAGAAATCCACGACCCGCTTCAGCGCGGCCTCATTCTCGTCCGAACACAGGGTGGCGCAGCGCGGCGAGA
>NZ_JBEGHU010000076.1:0-322 GCF_040676415.1 Sphingobium sp. LSP13-1-1.1
GGGGCTTGCAGCAGTCGGGTTTTCGCTTTGAACTCAAGGGCGGAACGTCGCTCTCGAAAGGGCATGGCCTTATCCATCGGTTCTCCGAGGACATCGACATCCTGATTAACCCCGACTTGGACGATCTCCCAATCGGCAAGAACCAGAACAAACCCGCCCATATAGAGGCACGCCGTACATTCTATGACGGCCTGTCGGCCAAGATCACGATCCCCGGCATCAGCGACGTCGGGCGCGACGAAGCATTCGATGACCAGCGCATGCGCAGTGCTGGCATCCGCCTGCATTATACTCCCCGCAACACTCTGCCGGAGGGCGTCAA
>NZ_JBEGHU010000077.1:0-315 GCF_040676415.1 Sphingobium sp. LSP13-1-1.1
ATCCCACGCTGACAACATTGAGGAGCCAAGACAACAGGCAGCTATTACGGTGCCACATATGGAAATCGGCCAGTCCGCTGTCCACCCGCATCGTCATTCCAGCCCTGCGAATCGCCTCGCGTCACCGGTAACCTGCCGGTCCGGTTCGCTTTGGGGAAGCGGCCGGCGGCACGCGACCACTTGCGGATCAACGCCTACGATGAGACATTGCCTTTCATGAGCGATCTTCCGCGATATTGGAGCCTTAAAACGCGGAAGCCGCTGCATCCGGTAATTCCAACGCGGGCGAGGGAATGGCTCTTGTTCTTTGCGGCT
>NZ_JBEGHU010000078.1:0-162153 GCF_040676415.1 Sphingobium sp. LSP13-1-1.1
CTCACAACATAAACCGGACAGCTATCCCACCCCGTTCCTTGCGTTCCGGGGGACCAGCGTCCGTCTATGTCGGCGACCGCCGCTTCCGCCGTCCCAGTGGGGCAGCGCCGCGTCGGTGAAGGGGCATATATGGAGGGCTTCCCGAACCGTCAAACCCTTTTTGCAATTTTATTTCAGAATTTCTTGGGACTTGGCCGATAGGACGGATTCAGGGCGCATGGACGCCCGGGAAATGGGAATGACAATGGGTTTGCAGGACGCCGACGCGGATGACGCGGCTTTTGGCACAAGGATCAGAAGCGCGATTCTCTGGCGATCGGGAAGCCAGATCGTGGCGCAAATGGTGAGCTGGGTCGTCACGTTGGCCGTGATCCGGCTGCTCGATCCCAGGGATTATGGCCTGTTCGCCATGACCCAGGTGATCTTGAATTTCGCGACCTTTCTCAACGGCTATGGTCTGGTGAGCGCTCTGGTCCAGTCAGAGACGCTGGATCGCCATCGCCTGCGGCAGGCCTTCGGCATCATGCTGTTGCTGAACGGCGGGCTGGCGCTGATGCAGCTCGCCATCGCGCCATGGGCCGCGGACTATTATGATCAGCCCAAGGTCGCCGAACTGCTGCGTGTGCAGGCGCTGCTCTATCTTTCCACGCCCTTCATCTCCATTCCCGAAGCGATCATGGGCCGAGCGATGGATTTCCGGCGGCCTGCGCTGGTGAACCTGATCGCGGCCATGGCGTCGGCGGCGGTAGCGCTCACCGGCGCGCTGTCCGGCTGGGGCGTGTGGACCTTGGTGTTTGCCCCGATCGCGGGCTTCTGGGTCAAGGGCGTGGGCTATATGTTGGCAACCGGCTTCAAGCCGATTCCCAGCTTCGATTTTCGCGGCACCGGCGCGATGGTGGCCTATGGCGCGTCGCTGCTGGGCGGACAGCTTTTCTGGATCGTGCAGAGCCAGGCGGACATCTTCATCGGCGGGCGCGTACTGGAACCGCATCAACTCGGCCTTTACGCCGAAGCGCTGTTCCTGACGCAGATCTTCGTCAGCAAATTCATCCCGCCGCTCAACGACGTGGCTTTCCCCGCCTATGCGCGGATGCAGAAGGATCCGTCGCGAATCGCATGGTCCTTCTGCAAGGCGGTACGCCTGCTGCTGTTGATTTCCTGCCCGGTCTATCTGGGCATGGCAGTGACGGCCGGACCGCTGGTGGAAACGCTGTTCGGCGCCAAGTGGCGCGACATGGCGCCTTTCGTGGCGATCCTGGCGCTCGCCATGCCGTTCATGACCTTGCAGGTCATGTTCGCTCCCGTCAGCAATGCGCTGGGTCGTCCGGGGACAACGGCGCGCGTCGCGGCCGTCGGGGCGCTGCTGATGCCGGCCGCCTTCTTCATCGGGATCCGGTTCGGGGCGATCGGTCTGGCATGGGCCTGGCTTTGCGCCTTTCCGATCCTCACGCTCATCACCGCGCGGCTCGCGGGCGCGCCGATGGGGCTGCGGTTGATCGACCTGATGCGGGCGGCCGCGCCGGGACTGGGATGTTCGCTGTTGATGGCGGGGGCGGTGGTCGCCGTTGACCGGCTCCTGCCCGCGCTCCCCGCACCCATCCGGCTGGGAATATTGGTGCCGACCGGCGCTCTTGCCTTCGGCGCGGCCTTGATGCTGTGCGCGCGGGGGACGTTGATGGAACTGGTCGCGCTGGTCACAAGGCAGGCGCCGCCGGTCGAAGTGCCCGCCTGAGGCGGATCAGGCGGTCTGGATATAATCGCGCAGAGCCGCCGCTTCCGATTCGATCGAATCGATGCGGAACTTCACGAGATCGCCTATCGACACCAATCCCACCAGCGCGCCGTCGACGACCACCGGCAAATGGCGGATGCGGCGCTTCGTCATCAGCGAAAGACAGTGGATGACAGGCGTCCGATCATCCGTGGTGATCGCCGGCGCGGTCATGATCTCCCCGACCGGGCGTTCCAGCACCGCCGCGCCCTCCTGCGCCACGCGATAGACCAGGTCGCGCTCGGAAAAAATGCCGACGACCGTGCCATCATCCACCACCGGCACGCAGCCGATCCGCCGTTCGGCCAGCCGTTGCACCACAGACAGGACTGTATCGCTCGATTGCACCTGGACGACATCCTGTCCCTTGCGCTTCAGAATCGTCGCGATCGTCATGATCCACCTCCCTGCCTGCCGACTAAATGCCTCGGTCCCTTGATGATCCCACTTTCACACCCCAAAGGAAAGGGATGACGCGCAAACAGGGCCTTGATGATCCAGAGATCGCCAGGATCGCATGGGGACGATACCGGCGGCTCATGGGATGGATGGCGCTGGGCGGTGCGCTGTGCGTGGGCGCGGCGCTGCTTTTGCTGCATATGTGGGCCGGTCCCATGCCGATCCACATGATCATCGCGACAGTATTGGGCGTCTGGTTGACGTTCATGCTGGGCACCGGCCTGATGGCCCTGGCGTTTCTGTCCAGCGGAACGGGGCATGACGAACAGGTGATTGACCGGATGAAAGAAGAGGGGCCAACCGATGACTGACGAAAGAGGTGAAGTGGTGTTGCGGGTGGTGCCTCACATCACCGACATCAATGCCAATGGGCATATTTTCGGCGGTTGGGTGCTCAGCCAGATGGACATAGCGGGCGGCATCGTCGCCACGCGAATCGCGCAGGGGCCCGTCGCCACCGTGGCGATAGAGAGCATGACCTTCATCGCCCCGATCCTGCTGGGGGATATCGTATCGGTCTATGCCCAGGAGGAAAGGCGAGGGCGGACGTCCGTCGCCATCCGCATCGACGTCATCGCGACGCGGGGACGACAGGGAATGAAGGTCGAACTGACGAGCGGACTGTTCACCTTCGTCGCCCTGGATGGAAATCACCGGCCGCGTCCGCTGCCGGCCTGATCTCCAAGGCTGCACCGGAAGCAAAAAGGGGGACAGCGCGACGGCACTGTCCCCCTTTTTGGTCTCATTTCCGCCCGATCAGGCAGGAGCGAGCCTTATTCGGCCGCCTCCGCCGCGGGCCGGGCACGGCGGGTCCGCTTGCGCGGTGTTTCCGCAGCAGGCTCTGCATCATTGTCGGCGCGAGCGATCGAGGGCGGCAAAACCGCCAGATCCAAACCGCCCTGGCCTTCTTCCTTTGCCGCCGCCTTGCGGGGGCGACCGCGACGCGCGCGGGGCGCCTCTGCCTCGGGCTGCGGTTCAGAAGCGGGTTCAGCCGCGCGGAACGGTTCAGGCGCCACTTCCGGCTGCCGCTGTTCCACGCTTTCCTCGAACGGCGCTTCTTCTACCGATGGACGCTCCCGGCGCCGTTCGTTGCGGTCGTTCCGGTCGTTGCGTTCATTGCGATCGCGGCGACCCCGGTCGTTCCGCCCCTCGCGATAATCGCGCTGCTCGTCCCGACGGCGATCGAAATCCTGCCCGCGGTCGCTCGCCTGATCGGCGCGCATATCCTCGCCCGCTTCCTCGCCGACATCGAAATCGTCGAAACCATCGTCGAAATTATCGTCCCGGGGACGGAACCGCTGCTGCTGCTCCTCCTGACGGGCGCGATTGTCGGCCAGCACGCGGAAATAATGGTCGGCAAATTGCAGATAATATTCCGCATTCACCCGATCGCCCGTCATCTGGGCATCGCGCGCCATATTCCTGTATTTTTCAAGAAGCTGGGCCGCATTGCCGCGAGCGCGGTTGTCGATCCGGTTGCCACTGTCACCGCCGCCCCGATTGCCACCGTTGGGCCGGCCATTATTGTTGTTCCGGCCGCGATTCCGGCGACCGGCCTGCCTGTTGTTGATCAAGAGCTGATCCTTGCGTTCACTTTGCCATCATTCACGGAAAAACACTGTTCTGTCGCCATCCTTCAACACGGCCTGGCCATCAGGCCGGATAAGGCTCCGCCAGGCAGGGGCCGAGCGATCGGCCTATGCCCTTGACCTGCCAGAGGCGCTTGCGCAGCAGCGCCATCGTGACTTTGAAGGAGCGGGAAAACGGCCTTTTCTTGTCGCGGCCCCACGGGGCAGATCCTCAGGATAGTGCCGTCCCTAAGCTCCATGTAGTGGCTTCCCGGCCATAAACCAAGCAATTTTCGCTTGTGCCGGCGCAAATCCTTTGCGCGGTCAGGCGGATCGCCCCAGGGTCGCGACCAGGCAGCGGTCATGGCCGGCCAGATCGTGGCGGACCGCAACGCTAAGTCCTTGATCAGCAAGCAGGGCAGAGACGCTGTGCCGCTGATCATAGCCGATCTCGATCGCGGCCATCCCGTCCCGCGCCAGCAGCCGGGGCAGCATCGGCGCGATCCGGCGATAGTCGTCCAGACCCTCCGCGCCTGCGAAAAGCGCGCTTTCAGGTTCATGCAGGACATCGCCCGACAGCGCGACGTCGCGGGCGATATAGGGCGGATTGACGAGGATCAGGTCGAACGGGCCGTCCATTCCCTCCGCCCAGTCGCCCTGGCGGAAATCGGCCCGTGGACTGAGGCCCAGATTGTCGGCATTGCTCCTGGCAACCGCCAGCGCAGCGGGAGAAATGTCGATGCCCACGCCGCTTGCCTGCGGCCATTGGCTGAGCGCGGCGAGCAGCAGCGCACCGGAGCCGGTACCAAGATCAAGAATGCGGGCGGGGCTTCGCGCGCCGAAATGCCCGATCGCGGCCTCGATCAGCGTCTCGCTGTCGGGGCGCGGGATGAGGACATCGGGCGTGACGTGCAGGCTGATCGTCCAGAAATCGCGCACCCCGGTGATATAGGCGATCGGTTCGCCGGTCAGCCGCCGCTGGAGCAGCAATTCGAAAGCGGGTGGGACGCTGAGGTCGCGCTGCCGCATCAGCAGTTCGTTGCGATCGATCTCCAGCGCGTGGGCCAGAAGCAGTTCGGCATCGAGCCGCGGGGTGGCGCTGATGGAGGAGAGGCGCTCGGTTGCTTCTCGCAGGGCGGGGGCAACCCCCATGTTCGTCATTTCCACGATCGCGGGAAAAACGCATGTCGCTTGGCGGAGCGCAGCGTCACGCCACGCCGTCCAACTGGGCGAGACGCGCGGCTTCATCCTCTGCCACCAGGGCGTCGATGACCTCCGACAGGCCCGGTCCTTCCAGGATTTCCGGCAAGCGGTGCAGTGTCAGGTTGATGCGGTGGTCCGTCACCCGTCCCTGCGGGAAATTATAGGTGCGGATACGTTCGGAACGGTCGCCGGAACCGACCATCGCCTTGCGCGCGCCGGCCTGTTCGCTCTGGGCGCGCTCACGCTCCATCTCGTATAGGCGGGCGCGCAGCACCTGCATCGCCTTCGCCTTGTTCTTGTGCTGGGACCGCTCGTCCTGCTGCGTCACGACGATGCCGGAGGGCAAGTGCGTGATCCGCACGGCGGAATCGGTGGTGTTGACGTGCTGGCCGCCCGCGCCCGATGCGCGATAGATGTCGATCTTGAGGTCACCGTCAGCGATCTGGACGTCGACCTCTTCCGGTTCCGGCAGCACGGCGACGGTCGCCGCCGAGGTGTGGATGCGCCCGCCGCTTTCGGTGGCGGGGACACGTTGGACGCGGTGGACGCCGCTTTCGAATTTCAGCTTGGCGAACACGCCGATGCCGGTGACGCTGGCAACCACTTCCTTGAACCCCCCGACTTCGGAGGCGTTGGCGGAGATCATCTCCATCTTCCAGCCCTGCGCGTCGGCATAGCGCTGATACATGCGGAACAGGTCGCCCGCGAACAGCGCGGCTTCGTCTCCGCCAGTGCCTGCGCGGATTTCCAGCATGGCCGGACGGGCGTCGGCGGCATCCCTGGGCAGAAGCTGGAGGGCGAGGGCACGCTCGGCGTCGGGAAGCTTGCCCTTGATGAGTTGCATCTCCTCCTGCGCCATTTCGCGCATCAGCGGATCGGCATCCGCATCCTCGCCGCCCGCCATATATTCAAGCGCGCTCAATTCCTGGCGCAGGCGACGGACCTCATGGGCAGCCTTGGCCACCGGCTCGATCTCGGCATATTCCTTGGACAGCCGCACGAACTCTTCCGGTGCGAGGTCGGCACGCGTCATCGACGCCTGCACCTCGTCCCGGCGCGCCTCGATCTGCGCGATGCGTTCGGCGGAGATGTGCATCAGAGCGCCGTCAGCTTCCCGATCAGGGCGTCCAAGGCAACGGCTTCCTGCTCGCCTGTGCCGAGATTGCGTAAAGCCGCCTCGCCCCGCGCCAGTTCATCATCGCCCAGAATCACGGCCCAGGCCGCACCCGATGCATTGGCCCGCTGCATCCGCTTCTTCATATTGCCGCGATAGCCCATGTCGCACGCGACGCCGGCGCGGCGCAGATCCGCAATGATGCCGGTGGCCCTGATCTCCGCGGCTTCGCCCATGGGGATGACCGCGACGGCCGGTCCGGCGATCTCCGGCGCATCCACCAGCATAGCCAGCCGCTCGATCCCCGCCGCCCATCCGACCGCCGGGGTCGAGGGACCACCCAGATTCTCGATCAGCCCGTCATAACGCCCGCCGCCCAGCACCGTGCCCTGCGCGCCAAGACGATCGGTGATGAATTCAAACGCGGTATGACGGTAATAATCCAGGCCGCGCACCAGCCGGGCATTGCGCTCCCACGCCACGCCCGCCGCGTCGAGGCCCGCCGTCACCTTCTCGAAGAAGCTGCGCGCTTCGTCAGTGAGATAGGCGTCGATGTCCGGCGCGCTGTCCGCCACCGGCCGGTCGCGAGGATCCTTGCTGTCGAGGATGCGCAGCGGGTTCCGGTGCAGGCGATCGATGCTCTCTTCCGACAATTCGCCGCGATGCGCCTCGAAATGGGCGATCAGCGCGGCGCGCCAGGCTTCACGGCTCGGCCCGTCGCCGAGCGTGTTGAGATTGAGCGTCACGCCTTCCGACACGCCCAGCTCACGCAGCAACTGGTCGGCCAGCACCAGCAGTTCCACGTCCGCGCCCGGCTCGCCTGCGCCGATAATCTCCGCGTCAAGCTGGTGGAACTGGCGGAACCGGCCCTTTTGCGGGCGTTCGTAACGGAACAGCGGACCGTGGGTCACGACCTTCAGCGGCGCATATTGCTGCCAGCCTTCTGTGATATAGGCGCGGGAGATGCCGGCCGTGAATTCGGGGCGCAGCGTGATGCTGTCGCCGCCGCGATCCTCGAACGTGTACATTTCCTTGGAAACGACGTCCGTGCTTTCGCCCAGAGAGCGGGCGAACACCGCCGTCGATTCGAACACGGGCACTTCCACCCGCTGGAAGCCGTAGAGCCTGCGTACCCGGTCGAAGGTCGCGACTACATGGGCGAAACGTTCCTGGAACGCTTCGCTCGTGCCGCCCAGCATGTCCTGCGTGCCGCGCACCGGATTAGGGGTCTTTGGGCGCGGGGTTTCGATCTTGGCCATGGGGCAGCGCCTTTAACGATAAAGACGCATCAAGGAAACGCGCTTTTTTGTCGTAAAATATGTCAAGTAGAGTTGGGGGTGGACGAGAGCGGAATGGCTCGCCATTCTGTTGTTATACGGTCGTTCGACCGAGCGCTTTTTCGGAGATGTTCATGATCCGCAGCCTTGCTGCCGCCCTTTTCCTTTCCACGGCGATCGCAACCCCGCTCATCGCGCAGGATGCGATCCGCTCCAAACCCACGGCGCTGCCGGTCGACAATGCCGCGCCGACGCCCAAAGATGCGCCCTATCCGGGCGGCGCCATCCGGCTGGAGGTCGACGCCACCGACACGGTGCAGCGCATCTTCCGCGTCAAGGAAACCATCCCCGTCGTCCAGGGCGGGCCCATGACGTTGTTGATGCCGCAATGGCTGCCCGGCAATCACGCGCCGCGCGGGCAGATCGAGAAGCTGGACGGCCTCAGCTTCACCGCCGACGGCAAGCCGCTGGCATGGAAGCGCGACCCGCTCAACGTCTTCGGCTTCGTGATCGACGTTCCGCAGGGGACGAAACAGGTCGTCGCATCCTTCCAGTTCCTTTCCGCCACCCAGCCCAATCAGGGCCGCGTCGTCGTCACGCCCAAGATGCTCAACATTCAGTGGGAGTCGGTGTCGCTCTATCCGGCGGGTTATTATACCCGCCAGATCCCGATCCAGGCGACCGTCACCTATCCCGATGGCTGGCAGGCAGCGACCGCGCTGCGCGGCAGGAAGACCGGATCGACCGTCGCCTATGAGACGATCGATTATGAAGCCTTGCAGGATTCGCCGGTGTTCGCCGGCCTCTATTTCAAGCCCGTCGACCTTGGCCATAATGTGACGCTCAACATCGTCGCGGACGATGCCGACGAGCTGGATGCCAAGCCCGACCAGATCGCCAAGCACAAGAAGCTGGTCGATGAAGCGGGCGCCCTTTTCGGTACCTATCATTTCGACCATTATGACTTCCTGTTCGCCATCACCGACGAAATGGGCGGCATCGGGCTGGAGCATCACCGCTCCTCCGAAAATCAGGTGGAACCGGGCTATTTCAAGAAATGGGGCGATGGCGATGCGCTGCTGGACCGCAACCTGCTGCCGCATGAATTCACCCATAGCTGGGACGGCAAGTTCCGCCGCCCCGACCTGCTGTGGACGCCCGATTTCAACGTGCCGATGCAGGACAATCTGCTCTGGGTCTATGAAGGGCAGACGCAATTCTGGGGCTATGTGCTCGGCGCCCGTTCGGGTCTGTTCAGCAAGCAGGAAACGCTCGACGCCTATGCCCATATCGCGGCCAGGCTGGACACGGCGCGGGGCCGCGAATGGCGGCCGATGGAAGACACCACCCATGACCCCATCATCTCCGCCCGGCGTCCCAAGGGTTGGTCGAGCTGGCAACGGTCGGAGGATTATTACAATGAGGGCTTGATGATCTGGCTGGAGGCGGACGCGATCATCCGCCAGCAGACCAGGGGCGCCAGGGGCCTCGACGATTTCGCCAAGGCTTTTTTCGGCATCAATCCCGGCGACTGGGGGCAGGTCGTCTATAATCGCGGGGATGTGATCAAGACGCTCAACGCGGTCGCGCCCTATGACTGGGCCGGTTTCTTCCAGAAATATGTCGACAGCACCACCAGGGAAACGCCCAAGGGCGGCTTCACCCTGGGCGGTTACAAGCTGGTCTATGGCGACACGCCGGGCGCCATCACGAAGGCGGCCGAAGGGTCGGGCAAGTTCACCGACCAGAGCTTCGGCATCGGCCTGATCGTCAAGAATGACGGGGAGATCAGCAATGTCGTCTGGGACAGCCCGGCCTTCAAGGCAGGCCTTGCCATCGGTTCCAGGATCGTCGCGATCAATGGCGACGAATATTCGGGCGACGTTTTCAAGGCGGCGATCAAGGCTGGAAAGCCGCTGCAGATCATACTTAAGCAGGACAAATATTATCGCACTTTGACCCTCGCATATTCAGGCGGCCTGCGCTATCCGCGCCTCGAAAAGACAGGAGAGGGTGAAGGCAGCCTGGACCGGCTGCTGAAACCGAAAACATAATCACCCGTAGCGCCAACGCGTATCGAAAAAGGCTTGAAGTCCCATGAATATCGAACTGATCCCGGTCGGCGACGATCCGCCCAACAGCCTGAATGTCATCATCGAGGTTCCGGTCGGCGGCGAGCCCGTCAAATATGAGTTCGACAAGGCTTCCGGCGCGCTGTTCGTGGACCGCATCCTGCATACGCCGATGCGCTATCCGGCCAATTACGGCTTCGTGCCGCACACCCTGTCGCCCGACGGCGATCCGCTGGACGCGCTGGTCATCGCCCGCTCGCCCTTCGTGCCCGGCTCGGTCGTGCGCGCCCGTCCCATCGCCGTGCTGAACCTGGAAGATGAAGCCGGCGGTGACGAGAAGCTGGTCTGCGTGCCCGACAACAAGACTTTTCCCTATTACCACAATGTGGGTGAAAAGGACGATCTGCCCGGCATCGTGATGGAGCAGATCGAACATTTCTTCACCCACTACAAGGATCTGGAAAAGCAGAAATGGGTGCGGATCGGCACCTGGGGCGGCGCGGAAGACGCCCGCCGCATCACGCTGGAGGCGATTGAACGCTACAAGGCAGGCAAATAAGCCGACTGGCTGCAGCTTCTGCGAAAAAAGGGCCGCGCGGACATTCCGCGCGGCCCTTTTTCCATATGTCCAGGGGAGGCGGTGATCTCAGGTCAGATGAGCCGATCCGCCTCCAGCGCGGCGGCCACCGAATCACGACCGCGCGGCGTGCGGGCATGAAGCCGCGCATCGGCTTCGGCCAACCGCTCCACGCCCATCGTCAACTGCTCCTCCGGCAGGGTGAAGGGCAGGCGCAGAAAGCGCTCGAATGCCCCGCTCACGCCAAAGCGCGGCCCCGGCGCGACACGCACCCCGTGGCTCTCGGCAATGGCGGCCAGCGCCGTCGCCTCCCCCCGCGGCAGTTCCGCCCATAGCGACAGGCCGCCGGCGGGGGATTCGGCACGCCAATGCGGCAGGTGCCGCTCGATCAGCGCCAGCAGATGGTCCCGGCGTCCGCGCAGCATCGCCGCCCGTGGACCAAGTCCTTCATCACCGTCGATCAAATGCGCGACGGCAAGCTGTTCCACCACCGGGCTGGCCATGTCCATCGTCGTGCGCAGGCGGCCCAGCGCCGCCACGGTCTGAGGATCGGCGCGAATCCACCCGACGCGCAATCCGCCCCAGAAGATCTTGCTGGCAGATCCCAGGGTGATGACCTGCCGTCCCGAAGGATCATGCACGGCGACCGGCGGCGGCGGCATATTGTCCAGGCCCATCGCCGCCATGGTCTCGTCGATGATCAGCGGCATGTGGCTGCGCGTCGCCGCCGCCACCAATGCGCGGCGGGTGGCCGGGTCCATGCTGCGCCCGGTCGGATTGTGGAAATCCGCGATGATATAGGCGAAACGCGGGCTGGTCTGGCGAAAGGCCGCCTCCATCGCGTCGATGTCCCATCCCTGCGCCGGCAGGCCGACCGGCACCGGCACGACATGGGCGCGCTGCAGGGCCTGGATCGCATTATGATAGGTTGGATGGTCGATCACCGCCCGGTCCCCCGGCCCCGCCAGCCAGTGCAGCAGCAGCGAAAGTCCCTGCTGTGCACCATTGGTGACGATGATCTGGTCGGGACTGGTCGGGCATCCGCGCCGCTCATAATAGGCCGCGATCGCCCGGCGCAACGGCGGCAGGCCCAAAGGATCATAGCCCAGTTCGCCCAGAAAGGCGGGCAAGGCCTCCACCGCCAATTGACAGGCGCGACCAACGCCAGGCGCAGCCGGCAGTGCGGCATGGGTCCAGTTCAGTATATCCACACCATCGGTCAGTTCGATCTCCGGCAGGGCCTGTTCCATCCGGCCGGGCGGCAGGCGCGTGACGCTCCCCGATCCCTGCCGGCTTTCAAGGAAGCCCTCGTCGCGGAGCCGGTCGAAGGCGGCGGCAATGGTCGTGCGGCTCAGCCCCAGCGCGGCGGCCAGTTCCCGTTCGCCGGGCAGACGGACGTTCAGGCCGACGCGCCCGTCCAGCACCAGCATCCGCAGCGCCTGCGCCAATTGGCGATAGGCCGGTTCGGCGCTGCCCTCTGCACGCCAGGCACCCAGCAGGCGAAGCAGGGAAGGGGGCCGCAGAAGAGAAGTGGACATGGCGAAGGCTTCCGATCCAGAGAACGAAGAGGCCAGTTATCCGATAATGGCTGTTTTGTAAAAGGCCATTTTGCTCGATGTGAAAAGCCATGATGATGCCGCGCCGCCTTTTCCAGCTTTTCTGGGGCCTCAACCTTTATGGCTTTGCCATGGCCGTGATGCTGCGCGCCAATCTCGGCCTTGATCCCTGGGATGTGCTGCATCAGGGGCTCGCGTCGCGGCTCGGCCTGAGCTTCGGCATGACGGTCAATCTGGTCGGCGCCGCGGTCCTGCTGCTGTGGTGGCCGTTGCGCCAGCGGCCGGGCCTGGGCACCCTCTGCAACATAGCGGTGATCGGGACGGCCGTGGACCTCAGCCTCATGATCCTGCCGACGCCGGACGGCTATGCCATGCGCTGCATCTGGCTGGCGTCGGGGATCGTCCTCAACGGCATTGCGGGTGGCGCCTATATCGGTGCAGGGCTGGGACCGGGACCGCGCGACGGATTGATGACCGGCTTCTGCCGCCGGACGGGATGGCCGGTCAAATGGGTGCGCACCGGCATCGAAATCGGCGTGCTGGCGATCGGATGGCTGATGGGCGGCACGGTTGGGCTCGGGACTTTGCTCTATGCGGCGACGATCGGCTGGATCGTCCATCATGCCCTGCCCTTCTTCACCATCGCGCCGCGGGAAGCGCCCGCCCTCCTCTGAACCCTTTGCCCCCTGACCGGCCGGCACGGAGACCCGCCGGCCGGTCCTTTTATTTCACCTGGGTATCGACAGCGGCACCAGCCGCCATATCTATGGCATCCTGTCGGCACGATATGAGGAGAGCCTAGTGGCCACCGATCTATATGATCTGACCGTTCCCGCCTTCATCCGGGGTCTGCGCAACCTGTCCGCGATCCTGGACAAGGCCGCCGCCTACGCCCAGGAAAAGGGAATCGATCCGCTGACCCTGACCAGCGCGAGGCTGATCGAGGACATGGCGCCCCTCACCGCCCAGGTCCAATTCGCCAGCGACAGCGCCAAGGGCGCGATCATCCGCATCGGCCAACTTGACCCGCTGCCCATGCCCGACACCGAACAGAGCTTTGCCGAGTTGCAGCAGCGGATCGCCAAGACGATCGCTTTCCTCGAATCCGTGCCTCGCGAACGCATCGACGGGCAGGAGGATGCGCAGGTCGTGCTCAAGACACCGCGCGGCGATTTCCCCTTCACCGGCCGCAACCATGCGTTGGGCTTTGCGCTACCCAATTTCTATTTTCATGTGACAACCGCCTATGCCCTGCTGCGCCAGGCGGGCGTGCCTCTGGGCAAGCTGGACTATCTGGGCGGCATCTAGGCGCAGAACCTCGACGCTCTCTTCCCTAGCCCGCGATCAGCCGGATCGCGGCGCTCGACACCCAGCCGCTGGGGCAGGGGCCGTCATAGGGCTGCTTGCGATCCGCCGGTTCAGCGACGCCGCAATCGATCGGCGCCGTCGCATTGTCGGCCGGGGGTTCTGGAGCCAGCACGATCCCCAGCCACTTCTGGTCGAGGCTGCGGGTGCAGATCCAGGCGCGGCTGCCCTCCGCCATCCGGGCGGTTTCCCGGGCGTCGGCAAAGGGCGCGGCACGCACCGACGCGCCCCTGGCGCCGACGCGCACCGCCTGGCCCATGGCGCCGCAGGCGTCGAGGCGCGGACCATCCTCTCCGATGGTCACGGGGCGGACGAGATGCGATTCCAGCCGGGTATCGGGTATCTCGTCCCGCGGCGCACCCGCCAGGGAACTGTTGGGCAGTTCCTCCAGCACGTCGCTGCTCTTGGAGCAGGCGGCAAGCATCAGGGCCAGGGCTAGGATCATGCGCATAGGCGCGTGATAGACCTTGCTTCGGGCAGGCGATAGCCGCCATGTTTCGCTTTAGTTTGCTGGACCTTTTCCCTATATGCTCGGCATGAGCGAGGAAATTCAGAACAGCCCCAACAACAACGCCTATGGCGCCGACAGCATCAAGGTCCTGAAAGGTCTGGACGCCGTTCGCAAACGCCCGGGCATGTATATCGGCGACACCGACGACGGCTCGGGCCTGCACCACATGGTGTTCGAGGTCAGCGACAATGCGATAGACGAGGCGCTGGCCGGCCATTGCGACCGCATCCTCATCACGCTCAATCCCGACGGTTCAGTCAGCGTCGAGGATAATGGCCGCGGCATCCCCACCGACATCCACAAGGAAGAGGGCGTGTCGGCGGCAGAGGTGATCATGACCCAGCTCCACGCCGGCGGGAAGTTCGAGAATACCTCGGACGACAATGCCTACAAGGTGTCGGGCGGCCTGCATGGCGTCGGCGTTTCCGTGGTGAACGCGCTCAGCGAATATCTTGACCTCCATATCTGGCGGGACGGCAAGGAGCATTATATGCGCTTTGCCTATGGCGACGCCGTCGCTCCGCTCAAGGTGATCGGCGACGCGCCAGAAGGCAAGAAGGGCACGCGCGTGACCTTCCTTCCCTCGACCGAGAAAGTGCCCGGCGACGGCGGCACCTTCAAGAACCACACCGAATTCGATTTCGAGAAGCTGGAGCATCGCTATCGCGAACTCGCCTTCCTCAATTCGGGCGTGCGGCTGTTCCTGGTCGATGCACGGCATGAGGAGAAGAAAGAGATCGAGCTGTTCTATGAGGGCGGCATCGCGGCCTTCGTAAAGTGGCTGGACCGCAACAAGCAGCCGCTGATGCCCGATCCCATCGCCATTTCGGGCAGCCGCGACGACGTCACCATCGACGTCGCGCTGGAATGGAACGACAGCTATTATGAAAATGTCCTCTGTTTCACGAACAACATTCCGCAGCGGGACGGCGGCACGCACCTTGCCGCGTTCCGCGCGGCGTTGACGCGGACGCTCAACAATTATGCGGACAAATCGGGGCTGCTGAAAAAGGAAAAGGTCTCGCTGACCGGCGAAGACATGCGGGAGGGGCTTACCGCCATCGTGTCGGTGAAGCTGCCGGACCCCAAATTCTCCTCGCAGACCAAGGACAAGCTGGTTTCGTCCGAAGTGCGCCAGCCGCTGGAAAGCCTGATGGCGGACAAGATGGCGGAGTGGCTGGAAGAAAACCCGCAGCATGGCCGCCTGATCGTGCAGAAGGTGATCGACGCCGCCGCCGCGCGCGAAGCCGCGAAGAAGGCGCGTGAACTCACCCGGCGCAAGGGCGTGATGGACATCGCGTCCCTGCCCGGCAAGCTGGCCGACTGTCAGGAGCGCGACCCCGCCAAGTCCGAACTGTTCCTGGTGGAGGGTGACTCGGCCGGCGGTTCGGCCAAGCAGGGACGAAACCGCCATAATCAGGCGATCCTGCCGCTGAAGGGCAAGATCCTGAACGTCGAGCGCGCCCGTTTCGACCGGATGCTGTCGTCCAAGGAGGTGGGCACGCTGATCCAGGCGATGGGCACGGGCATCCGCGATGATTTCAACCTGGAAAAGCTGCGCTACCACAAGATCGTCATCATGACCGACGCCGACGTCGATGGCGCGCACATCCGCACGCTGCTGCTGACCTTCTTCTACCGCCAGATGCCGCAGATCATCGAGGCGGGCCATCTCTACATCGCCCAGCCGCCGCTATACAAGGCGACGCGGGGCCGGTCGGAGGTCTACCTCAAGAACGAAGCCGCGCTGGAACAATATCTGGTCGACAATGGCGTTGAATCCATGGCGCTGGAAACGACCGGCGGCATGCGCTCGGGCGAAGACCTGCGCCACCTGATCGAACATGGCCGGCGGATGCGGGCGGTTATGCGTTATGTCCCGCGGCGCTACAATCCCGCAATCATCGAGGCGCTGGCGATCAACGCCGCGCTTGATCCGGAACTCAGCCAGGAGGCGCAGGCCGATCGCCTGGCTAACACCGTCCGCTGGATGGACGCGCAGGACGATGAAGGCAGGTGGAGCGGCCGGATCGCGGAGGAGGGCGGCTTTCATTTCGAGCGCCTGTGGCGCGGCGTCACCGACCACCATATGATCGAGGCAGGCTTCATCGGTTCGGCCGAAGCGCGCAAGCTGCACGCCATCGCGACCGAGGAAGCGGACAGCTATCGCACCGCCAGCCGGCTGGTCACGGCCAAGGCGGCAGCCGCCGCCGAGGAGGCTGGAGAGGACGAACTGCCGGTCGCGACCAAGGGTTCGACTGCGGTCACCCGGCCCAGCGAATTGCTGGAGGCAATCCTCGCCGCCGGGCGCAAGGGACTGGCGATCCAGCGATATAAGGGCCTGGGCGAAATGAATGCGGAACAGCTTTGGGAAACCACGCTGGACCCCGATAATCGCTCCATGCTGCGGGTGGAGGTCGAGCAGGCCGACGTGGCCGACGAAATCTTCACCAGGCTGATGGGTGATGTGGTGGAACCGCGGCGCGAGTTCATCCAGGACAATGCGCTGAACGTCGCCAATCTGGACGTCTGATCCGATGGAGCAGGTCCGTTGCGGTTGGGCCGGGACGGACCCGCTCTATTGCGCCTATCATGACAGCGAATGGGGCGTTCCGGAACGCGATCCGCGGATGCTCTGGGAAACGCTCATGCTGGAGGGCTTCCAGGCGGGGCTGAGCTGGATCACCATATTGCGCAAGCGGGAAAGTTTTCGCGTTGCCTTTGCAGGCTTCGACCCAGACAGGGTCGCGGCATTCGGCGAGGATGATGTCGATCGGCTGATGGCCGACCCCGGCATCGTCCGGGCCCGCGCGAAGATCGAGGCGACGATCATGGGCGCTCGGATCTTCTGCGCGATGCGGGATGGGGGCGAGGATTTCTCGACCTATGCCTGGGGGTTCGTCGACGGCCAGCCGATCCGGAATGATGGCTTGACCTTCCCGGCCAGGACCGATCTTTCAGAGGCGATTTCCAGGGATCTCAAGCAGCGGGGCTTCAAATTTGTGGGGCCCACCATCGTTTATGCGTGGATGCAGGCGATCGGGATGGTGAACGATCATGCGCTGGATTGCTTTCGGCGGAATGAGGTCTGAAAAAGGCATGAGGCGGTTGCTGCCATTGGCCCTGGCCGTTGCGCTGGCGGGATGTGGCAAGGATGAGATGCCCGCGGCCAATGTCGCGCAATCTCATGCCTCCACACCAATCACCATGCCTGACCCGGCGCCAAGCCAAGTTTCTGAGAATATTCCACAAAAGGTTCCACGTGGAACAGATGGAAGCGCGCCGGCCAACTCAGCGGAAGACTCTGCGGACGTCAGGCGTCCTGCGGAAAATGGCTATCGCGCTATCGGAACCGAGCCTTTCTGGGCGGTGACGGTGAAGGGCTCCACCGCCTTGCTAGAACGGCCCGACAAGGCGCCGGCCCGCTATGCGATATCGCGGAACGACGACGGGCGCGCCGTGCGGTTTATGGGCGAGGGTTTTTCGATGACCGTCACCGAAGGACCATGCAGCGATGGCATGAGCGATGCGGTCTGGTCCGACCGCGTAGCGCTCGCTTTCGGCGAAGGGACGCTGAATGGCTGTGGTGGCACACGCTATGATCAGGGTGAACCCTGAAGGCGCATCTTTGCCGATCGGCATGGGGAGCCCCGCCTGTCCTGCCCGAATGGAAGGGCGAGGTGCCAGAGGCCGGAACATAGTTCGGCTTAACCGGAATGAACAGCGGACACGGCAAAAGTCAGGGAAGGCAGGATACTGCCCATCCTGATCTTTTTTAGAATTTGAAGATTGTGCCCAGATAAACGGCCTGCGCGTCCTGCCGATCATCGGTCATGGGCGTCAGCCGTCCGGCGAAGCTGTTATTATAGCGCACGCCCGCCGTGACGTTCAGGTTGCGCGTCAGCGAATAGGAACTCGCCAGGTCCAGCGAATAATCCTTGTCCGCACTGGGGTTGCGGATCGTCGCGGCGGGTTCGCGGCGGCTCTCGATCAGCACCTTCGTGCTGAAACGATCCTTGCGCTCCTGATCCAGCGAGAAATTCCTGGCGCCTGCCATCGGCTCGACGGCGACCGGGTCCAGCTCCTTGCGACCGACGGTTTCGGGCAGGGCGAACTTGCGCCAGTTATGCGCGCTGTTGAGGCTGAAGGCGACTGGCGCGATATTCACCGCATCGATCGTCCGGCTAACCGCGACACGATCGTTCAGGTCGGCGGCACGGACCATGACGGTCACCGAACGCTGCCCGCTCAGCGATCCGCTGGTGGGTGTAAAGCGGAAATTCTGGCGACTCGCGGACGCGGCGATCTTCGCATAAGCGGCCGCCAGGCGCGAATCCTTGGTCGTCGGCGTGAAGGAGGAAATACTGCCCAATGCGCCCAGCGAAACCGGGATTTCGGCCCGCATCCGCACGAGGTCGGTCGCGGCGCCGATCGCAGGAGACAGCATGAAGCCGGCCACGGCAACTGCCGAGCCTGCCAACGCCATATGTCCCCTTTTCAGGCCCATGATCCGAATCTCTTCCCCGCCGACTAGTTTTCTATCGTCCTTCATATAAGGAAGGCGCTGTAATTGGTAGAGCGCTACCCGTTTTTTGTCCGAGCTGTTGCACGGAACACACAGGACTCATTCCGGTTGCGCGGCGGGCCGTTGCCGCCATGTCCCGGAGTCCCCCTTGCCCATTGCCGCCGGTCCTCTATAGAAGCGAGGCATTTACTCGTTTGATGGGACAATAATGATGGTCCGCCGCTTTTCTTCGCGCCTTTCCTCCGGTCTGCTGCTGGCCGCACTCCTGCCGCTCGCCGCGTGCGGAGGCGGCGCCAAGGACCGCCCCAAGGCGGATCTCGCCGCATCGAAGGTGACGACCATCGGCGTCAACGCCTATCTGTGGCGCGCGAGCCTCGACACCCTGTCCTTCATGCCGATGGTGCAGACGGATTCGAACGGCGGCGTGATCGTCACCGACTGGTACGCCAATCCCAACAGCCCCAATGAACGGATGAAGCTGACCGTCTCGATCCTCGACCAGGATCTGCGCGCCGACGCGCTGCGCATCGCCGCCAGCCGTCAGGTCAGCCAGGGCGGCCAATGGGTCGACGCGCCAGTGCAGGCGGCGACGGTGCAGAAGCTGGAAGAGATCATCCTGACCAAGGCGCGCGACCTGCGCCGCATGGCGATCGCGGGCTGACCGCAACTTATATTCCATTCGGGCCGAGCCTGTCCAAGCCCTGTGCGTTTCTTCGGAATTACGGCCCTTCGACAGGCTCGGGGCGAACGGCAGTTGAGTTAAGGATCATCCATGCAAAGGCGCTTCAACCCGCTTGAGGCCGATGCCCGCTGGCAGGCCGTCTGGGACGAGAAGCAGACGTTCAGGGCGTCCGACAGCAGCGACAAGCCGCGTTCCTATGTGCTGGAGATGTTCCCCTATCCCTCCGGGCGCATCCATATCGGCCATGTCCGCAATTATTCGATGGGCGACGTGCTGGCGCGTTTCCGCCGGATGACCGGGCATGAGGTGCTCCACCCGATGGGCTGGGACGCCTTTGGCATGCCGGCTGAAAACGCCGCGATGGAGAAGAAGGTGCATCCGGGCGCCTGGACCCGCTCCAACATCGCGACGATGCGCGCGCAGCTCAAGAAGCTGGGCTTCGCGCTGGACTGGAGCCGGGAACTGGCGACATGCGAGCCGGATTATTACGGCCAGGAACAGGCGCTGTTCCTCGACATGCTCGAAGCCGGCCTGGTCTATCGCAAGGAATCCGCCGTCAACTGGGATCCGGTCGACATGACCGTGCTGGCGAACGAGCAGGTTATCGACGGCAAGGGCTGGCGGTCCGGCGCCCCGGTCGAAAAGCGCAAGCTGTCCCAATGGTTCCTCAAGATCACACAGTTCGCGGATGATCTGCTGGCCGGCCTCAAGACGCTCGACCAGTGGCCCGACAAGGTGAAGCTGATGCAGGAAAACTGGATCGGCAAGTCGGTGGGATTGCAGTTCCGCTTCAAGCTGGATGCGCCGGTGGGCGGAATCGGGGAGCTGGAGGTTTTCTCGACCCGGCCTGACACGATCTTCGGCGCCAGCTTTGCGGCCGTCGCAGCGGATCACCCGATCGCATTGGCGCTGGCGGAAAAGGATGCGGCGCTCGCCGCCTTCGCGGAGGAATGCCGCCAGACCGGCACGGCCGCTGCCGAGATCGAAACCCAGGAGAAGAAGGGATACGACACCGGCCTTTCGGTGATCCACCCCTTCACCGGGCACAAGCTGCCGCTGTTCGTGGCGAATTTCGTGCTGATGGACTATGGCACCGGCGCCGTCATGGCGGTTCCGGCCCATGACCAGCGCGATCTCGACTTCGCGCGCAAATATATGCTGCCGGTCGAGCGCGTCGTCGCGGCCGAGGGCGATGAGCAGAAGGGCATTGGCGAGGAGGCCTATGTCGGCCCCGGCAGACTGGTGAATTCAGGCTTCCTCAACGGCCTGGGCGTCGAGGAAGCGAAGGCGGAAGTGATCCGCCGCGCCGAAGAAGGCGGCTGGGGCACCGGCACCACCGTCTTCCGGCTAAGGGACTGGGGCGTTTCGCGCCAGCGCTATTGGGGCACGCCGATCCCGGTCATCCATTGCGAGGATTGCGGTCCCGTGGGCGTGCCCAAGGACCAGCTTCCCGTGGTGCTGCCCGAAGATGTCGGCTTCGACGTTCCGGGCAATCCGCTGGACCGGCATCCGACCTGGAAGCATGTCGATTGCCCCCGATGCGGCAAGGCGGCGCAGCGCGAGACCGACACGCTGGACACCTTCGCGGATTCAAGCTGGTATTTCATCCGCTTCGCCAGCCAGCCGCAGGACAGGCCGTTCGACCGGGAAACCGTGGAGAAGTGGCTCCCCGTCGGCCAATATATCGGCGGCGTGGAACATGCGATCCTGCACCTGCTCTATGCGCGCTTCTGGACCCGCGCGCTCCAGCATATGGGGCAGTTGGGCTTTGCCGAACCCTTCACCGGCCTCTTCACCCAGGGCATGGTGACGCATGAGACCTACAAGTCGCCCGACGGCGCCTGGCTCGCCCCGCAGGATGTGGAGCGGCAGGGCGACAAGGTCGTGATGATCGACGGCGGCGCCTCCGTTACGGTCGGCCGTGTCGAGAAAATGTCCAAGTCGAAGAAGAATGTCGTCGATCCCGATGACATCATCGCCCAATATGGCGCCGACGCGGTCCGCTGGTTCATGCTGTCCGACAGCCCGCCGGAGCGCGACCTGCCCTGGACCGAAGCCGGCATCGAAGGCTCCTGGCGCTTCGTCAACCGCCTGTGGCGCCTGTTCGGGGAGGCCGACAAGGTCGCCGACGGAGCGGACAAGGCGCTGGACCGCAAGCTGCACCAGACCATCGACGGCGTGGCGAAGGATATCGAGGCACTGTCCTTCAACAAGGCGGTGGCGAAAATCTACGAACTCACCAATGCGGTCGAAAAGGCGAAGCCATCGGCCAGCCGCAGCGCGGCGATCCGGGCGCTGGCCCTGCTGGTCGCGCCGATGACGCCGCATCTCGCCGAGGAGGCGTGGGCGGACATGGGCGAGGAGGGACTGATCGCGGAAGCCGGCTGGCCCGCCGTCGATCCCGCGCTGCTGGTGGAGGATGAGGTCACCATCGCCTGTCAGGTCATGGGCAAGCTGCGCGACACCATCACCGTGCCCAAGGGCACGGCGAAGGAGGAACTGGAGCGCCTCGCCCTGGCCGCGCCCAATGTGGTGAGGACTCTGGACGGTGCTACGCCGAAGAAGGTCATTGTGGTGCCGGACCGTCTGGTGAATCTGGTCGTCTGAACTCCAGGCATCGGTTCGGGCCCCGCCTGTCGAAGCCCTGCGCTTCTCCCTGGGAGAGCACAGCCCTTCGACAAGCCCGGGGCCAACGGGTATAGGATTGCGCATGAAGCCTTTATTGCCGCTGCTCTTGCTTGCCTCCCTCTCCGCCTGCGGGTTGCGTCCCGTCTATGGCGGGGGCAGCCATGGCGCGGTTGCGCAGGCGCTGGGCCATGTCGAGGTGCAGCCGATCCAGGGCAAGGGTGGCTGGCTGGTGCGCAACGCGCTGAACGACCGGCTGGCGGCGATGACCGGCACCGGACCCAGCTACAAGCTGGTGGTGAAGCTGGACGATGACATCAGTGGCTTCGGCCTGCGTTCCGACGCCGCCGTCACGCGCGAGCGACGGACCCTGCGCGCGCGCTACCAGCTTATCGACGGCGCCACCGGCGCGCAGGTTCTGGACGATACCGCCGGATCGGACGTCGGCATTGACGTCGTCTCCAGCGAATATGCGACGATCGCGGCGGAAGACACGGCGCTCGAGCGGCTTTCCCAGACCATCGCGGACCAGATCATTGCCCGGCTCGCCCGTTTCGCAACGCGGGACAGGTCGCGTTGAAGGCCAATCGGGGCCAGATCGAAAAGGCGCTCGACGCAGCAGGCCAGGGGTCGGCCGCCGACTGCCGCTTCTTCCTGCTCTATGGCCCCGACGAAGCGGGCAGCACGGCACTCGCCAGGCGGCTGGAGCGCTCCATGGGGCCGGACGCCGAGCGGATCGACCTGGACGGGCAGACGCTGCGCGACGATCCGGCGCGGCTGGCGGATGAAGCGGCGTCCTTCTCCATGTTCGGGGACAAGCGCTGGATCCGCATCACGGGCATGGGGGAGGAATCGCTGCCCGCCCTCAACGCCCTGCTGGAGGCGGAGGCGGCCGGCAATCCCGTCATTGCCATAGCAGGCGCGCTCAAGGGCACCTCGAAGCTGCTCAAGCTCGTGCTGGACCACAAGCAGACCATGGCCTTCATCTCCTACCAACCCGACGCGCGGGAGGCGGAGCAGATCGCCATCGCCATCGCGCGGGAAGGGGGGCTGCGCCTTTCGTCCGAACTGGGTCGCCGCATCGCGGACCTGGCCAATGGCGACCGCGCATTGATGGCGGGCGAGGTGGAGAAGCTGATCCTCTATCTCGATGCCGCCCCGGATCGCCCGCGCGAGGCGACGGAGGAGGCGCTGAACGCGCTTTCCGCCGATAATCCCGACAGCGACGCCGGACCGCTGGTGAACGCGGTCCTGGGCGGCGACCTGCGCGGCATGCATCGCGAACTGGGGCGCCTGGCGGAGGCGGGGACGGCGATGGCGGCCGTGCTCCGCCCGCTGCTGACCCGCGCCATGCTGCTTGCCAATATCCGCGCTGACTTCGATGACAGCGGCAGGCTGGAAGGCGCGATAGAGGCGGCGGGCAAGGCGGTGTTCTGGAAGGAAAAGGGCGTCGTCACGCGCCAGGTCCGCATATGGGACGCCGGCGGTATCGCCCGCGTCATCCAGCGCCTCGCCCAGGCCGAACGGGCGAGCCGGTCCGGCAGGGGCCTGGGCGATCTCATGGTCAGGCATGAACTGCTCGCCATCGCCCGCCAGGCGGCGCGGGACCGGTAGGATCTGTCATGTCCCCAGGAAGCCGGGAACATGATGGCGATGCGCGGAGCCTTCCTAAGCGCTTGATCGGACGGC
Source organism: Sphingobium sp. LSP13-1-1.1 (assembly GCF_040676415.1). Taxonomy (NCBI): domain Bacteria; kingdom Pseudomonadati; phylum Pseudomonadota; class Alphaproteobacteria; order Sphingomonadales; family Sphingobiaceae; genus Sphingobium; species Sphingobium sp. LSP13-1-1.1. The sequence goes on from NZ_JBEGHU010000078.1 coordinate 22,995, forward strand.
CACCGACCGCCATATTGCCGGCATGGACAAGCTCAACCTGACCGACGCCGAATGGCGCGAGCGCCTTTCCCCCGAACAATATCATATCCTGCGGGAGGGCGGCACGGAACGGGCCTTCACCGGCAAATATAACGGCAACAAGGCCGATGGCCGCTATTTCTGCGCCGGCTGCGGCACAGAATTGTTCGATGCCGAGGAAAAATATGACAGCGGATCGGGCTGGCCCAGCTTCACCGCCCCCGTCGATATCGACGCGGTGGACGAAATCCGCGACAACAGCCATGGCATGATCCGCACCGAGGTCCGCTGCGCAAAATGCGGCGGGCATCTGGGCCATGTCTTTCCCGACGGGCCGGGCGTCAACGGCCTGCGCTATTGCATGAACAGCGCGTCGCTGGATTTCCAGCCGCGTGACGACGCCGAATAACGGTTCATCGCCGGTACAGCGGACTTTCTCTTGAAACCCTGGGGCGATTCTGGTCGATGGCATCACTGGCGGCCGGCAAATCGCGGAAAACACAAAGACGCTGGAGATTTTGCGCGGCCTGCACGGCTTTTCCACTGGCCGCCTTTCCGTTTAGCGCATATCCGGGCGAACCATGGCACGATCAGGCAAGAGCAGCGAACCGCGGGGCAGAGTGAAGACATGGCTGGTGCGGGGTCTGAAGATCGGCCTTGTCGGCGGCCTCAGCGCGCTTGTCGCGATCGTGGTGGCGGTGGTGATCGCCTATCAGTCGCTGCCCGACTATGAATCGCTGAAATCCTCGCCCAATGGCCAGATGATCCGCGTCCACGCCGCCGACGGCAGCGTCATCGTCTCCCTGGGGCCCAGCTTCGGCCGCTGGCTGAGCTACGATCAGATCCCGACGGTGATGGTCGATGCCATGGTCTCGACCGAGGACAAGCGCTTTTATCTTCATCCCGGCGTCGATCCCATCGGCATGGCCCGCGCCGCCTGGGTGGCGCTGGAACGTCGCGGCAGCGGGCGGCGCTGGCAGGGCGCGTCCACCATCACCCAGCAGGTGACGCGCAACATCTTCCTCAACAACAGCTACAGCTGGGGCCGCAAGGTCCGGGAGATGGTGCTGGCCCTCGCGCTGGAGCGCAAATTCTCCAAGCGGCAGATCCTCGAGCTTTACCTCAACAAGGTCTATTTCGGTGGCGGCGCCTATGGCATCGACGCTGCCAGCCGGAAATTCTTCGGCCATCCCGCCACCAGCCTCGACCTTCCCGAAGCCGCGATCGTCGCCGGTCTGGTGAAGGCACCCTCCAGCTATTCCCCGACCGCCGACGCCGACGCCGCCAGGGGCCGGGCGGGCGTGGTGCTGGAACTGATGGAGGAAAACGGCAAGATCAGCGCGGCGGAGCGCGCCAATGCCGGCCTGGAAGCCGTCAAGATGGCCCCAGAACCGCCGCAGAACAGCGTTCGCTACTTCACCGACTGGGCACTGCCCCAGCTCGACACGCTGATCGACGAACCCAATGAGCCGCTGGAGGTCTATACCACCATCGACCTCGGCATGCAGAAGGCCGCGACCGCTGCGATCCAGGCCAATGTGCCTACGGGAACGCAGGGCGCCCTGGTCTCGTTGGACCGCGATGGCGCGGTACGGGCCATGGTCGGCGGACTGGACTATGTGAGTTCCAACTACAACCGCGCCACCACCGCGACGCGCCAGCCGGGGTCGGCGTGGAAGATCTTCGTCTACATGGCCGCGCTGGAGGCGGGCTATACGCCCGATACCGGTATCACCGACAGTCCGGTCGACATCAACGGGTGGAAACCGCGCAACAGCAACGGCCGCTTCTCCGGCGACATCGATATCCGCACCGCCTTCGCCTATTCGGTCAACACCGTGGCGGCGAAGCTGGGCGTAGAGGTGGGCTTCCCCACCGTGGCGGACATGGCGCGGCGCTTTGGCATCACCACGCCGATCAACACCCATCCCTCCATGGTGCTGGGCACGTCGGACGTGCGCCTGATCGACATGACTCGCGCCTTCGCCTCGATCGCGCGCAAGGGCGTGGCCGTGACTCCCTATGGCATCACCAGGGTGACGACCTCCGAAGGCCGCGTCCTCTACGAGCATCAGGATGACACCAGCCGGGTACTGGTCGCGCCCTGGGTCGCGGCGGGCATGACCGACCTGATGCAGACCGCCGTCAGCACCGGCACCGGCAGGGCGGCGCAGATCGGCCGCCCCGTCGCCGGCAAGACCGGCACCACCAGCAGCAACAAGGACGGGTGGTTCCTGGGCTTTTCCAGCGGCATCACCACCGGGGTCTGGATGGGCCGCGACGATGCGCACGCCGTCGGCGTTCTCCAGGGCGGCCGGGCACCCGCCCGTGCCTTTGCCGACTATATGAAGGTCGCCGTCGCGAAACGCCCGGTCGAACAGTTCGAAACCCAGGTGACTTTGCCCGAATGGCAGCTCGAACCGGATAACGAGGCCTATTATGGCCAACCCGACGGCGGGACCGAAGGCGGCATGATGGTCGATGAAAACGGATTGCCGATCGAGCGGGGACAACAGCCGCCCCAGGATGAGGCCCAGCCTGAAGACGGCCAGCAGGCCGCGCCCAATCCCGCCGACCGCCCGCAGCCGCCCCGTTTGGACCAGCAGTGGATCGACAATGTGCTGGGCCGCAACCGGCAACAGCAGCAGCAGCAGCAACAACGCCAGAATGCGCCCTGATCGCGGCGCGGCATGCGCCTGCAAGGCCAGGGTTGCGCTGCCGTAAAAAGCACCCCTGGGCGGTTTTCGGGGAAATCGCTCTAGCCTGCGGCCCTCTGCGCCGTCGCAAAGCGTTTCTGGTCGAGCAGCCCCGTGTCCGGCAGCAGGAAGTCGACCTTCCCCCGCCCGAAATCGATCGCGACCCGGTCGAACAACTTCAGCGCGTCGATGCCGAGCAGCAGCGCAGGCTTGTCCTGAAGCTCCAGTTCCGCGAAGGGCTGGGCATCGGCGAACATCACCGGCATCGCCCTGAGCATGACTTGCCCCATCCGCACCCGTTCGATCAGTCCCGCCTGGCCGAACAACGTCTCCCCGGTCACGCTGGTCAACGACACCAGCTTCAGCGGAGGCGCCTTCTTCTTGCGCAGCAGCCTGTTCATCAGCGCCATGTTGCCGACGCTGATCGATGTGCCGGTGTCGAGGATGATGCTGACCTTCATTCCGTTCACGTCGGAATCGAGCAGGATCAACTGCCCCTTTCGCCGCCGCGCCTCGACCACGATGACGTTGGGATCGCGCAAGCTCCGCTGGCTGCTGCTGATTTCCATCCGTCCTGTGCGAAAATTCATCAGCAGCCGCTTGGCATGGAGGCCGTCCAGACCCAGAAGGCCGGCAGCGCCGATATGCTCCCCCTCCAGCACGGGCGCCTCGATATCGTCCACTACGGTCTTGCCGAAGACCAGGCGCGGAACCGAAACGGTGTCCACCTCGGCCCGGCCGGTCATGCTGATCACCGTCACCCGCTCCCGCAGGGGCAGGGCGAGCCGTTCGGCCAAAGCGCGGGAAATGACCGTGCGTTGCGATCCGGTATCGACGACGAAGTTCCACGGACCCCTGCCGTCGATCTGGATGGGGATGGTGATGCGCGCGTCGTCGCTCGCAACGGTGCGGATCACGGCCGGCGGATCATCCGGGTCCAGAGCAGGACGGTCCTGCGCAACGGGGGCAGGACTGATGGCAGGAGGACTGACAGGAGGAGGACTCATGGGGGCAGGGCTGGCAAGCGCAGGACTGGCGATCACCATCGCCATGCCCAGAGCGGCGCGCCAGCGTCCCATCTCCCGTTCCTCCTTATTTTATCCCTGTATAGCATGGCCGCGCCGGTTCCGCCCATCCCATTTCATTGGCGGCAGGGCGCATATTCCCAATTTACCGCTCGCCCATGGCTCAGCCACCTTGACTTGGGCCATGTCGGATCGCTAAACGCCAAACATTCTATCCCGCCCGTCCGGCGCGGGTTCTCCCGAGTCATGAGCCGGGTCAGCCTTCCCCAATACTTCCTCTGTTTCTCATTCCATCGGACTTCACGCGAATGCACCTCAAGGATCTCAAGAAAAAAGCGCCCGCCGAACTCGTGACCATGGCGGAGGAGCTGGGCGTCGAAGGCGCGTCGACCCTGCGCAAGCAGGACCTGATGTTCGCCATCCTCAAGGTCGAGGCCGATAATGGCGAACAGATCATGGGCGAGGGCACGATCGAGGTGCTGCCCGATGGCTTCGGCTTCCTGCGCAGCCCGGAGGCGAATTTCCTGGCCGGCCCGGACGACATCTATGTCTCGCCCAACCAGGTCCGCAAATTCGGCCTGCGCACCGGCGACACGGTCGAGGGCGAAATCCGCGCGCCCAAGGATGGCGAGCGTTATTTCGCGCTGACCAAGCTCATCTCGGTCAATTTCGACGATCCCGAAGTCGTCCGCCATCGCGTCAATTTCGACAATCTGACGCCGCTCTATCCGACCCAGAAGCTGGTTCTGGACACGCTCGACCTGACGATCAAGGACAAGTCGGCCCGGGTCATCGACATCGTTTCGCCGCAGGGTAAGGGCCAGCGCGCCCTGATCGTGGCGCCGCCGCGCACCGGCAAAACCGTCCTGCTCCAGAACATCGCCAAGGCGATCACCGACAACCATCCCGAAGTCTTCCTGATCGTCCTCCTGATCGACGAGCGTCCGGAAGAAGTCACCGACATGCAGCGCAGCGTGAAGGGGGAGGTCGTTTCCTCGACCTTCGACGAACCGGCACAGCGCCATGTCCAGGTCGCCGAAATGGTGATCGAGAAGGCCAAGCGTCTCGTGGAACACAAGAAGGACGTGGTGATCCTGCTCGACTCGATCACGCGTCTGGGCCGCGCCTACAACACCGTCGTGCCCTCGTCGGGCAAGGTGCTGACCGGCGGCGTGGATGCCAATGCGCTCCAGCGCCCCAAGCGCTTCTTCGGCGCCGCGCGCAATATCGAGGAGGGCGGCTCGCTCTCCATCATCGCCACCGCGCTGATCGACACCGGCAGCCGCATGGACGAAGTCATCTTCGAAGAGTTCAAGGGCACCGGCAACTCGGAAATCGTGCTGGACCGCAAGGTGGCGGACAAGCGCATCTTCCCGGCGCTCGACGTCGGCAAGTCGGGCACCCGCAAGGAAGAGTTGCTGGTCGACAAGGCCAAGCTCAGCAAGATGTGGGTGCTGCGCCGTATCCTGATGCAGATGGGCACCGTCGATGCGATGGAATTCCTGCTCGACAAGATGAAGGATTCCAAGACCAACGAGGATTTCTTCGACTCGATGAACCAGTAAGGGGCAGGGCGGTTGTGTCCCTGACGGACGCAGGTCGCCTTCGCTTCAAGCGCCATGTTTTTGGGGCCGTCGGACTTCGGTCTGGCGGCTCCGCTATTTTCAGGGGAACAGTCAGGCCGTGATGATCGACCTAATCGCAACCGCCGCAGCCGCGGCTCAGGGGATCGGCTCACCCGCCGATATCTGGGCCCATATCGTCAACGACTTCAGCAATATCGGCTCGCCCGCCGCGCTGGCGGCGTTCGGACAGGTGCTGATGATCGACGTGCTGCTGGCCGGGGACAATGCGATCGTCGTCGGCGCGCTGGCGGCGGGCCTCCCTGCGGAACAGCGCAAGAAGGTCATATTGATCGGCATCATCGCCGCGCTGGTCCTGCGCATCGGCTTCGCGCTGGTGGTGACGCAGCTGATGCAGATCGTCGGCCTGATCCTGGCGGGCGGGCTGCTGCTGCTCTGGGTCGCGTTCAAGATGTGGCGGGAACTGCACCCGAAACGGGGCGGCGACACCGCCGATACGAGCGACGACGACATATCCGGCCTGCGTCCTGCCAAAAGCTTTGCGGGCGCGGCCTGGGCGGTCGCGGTCGCGGACGTTTCCATGAGCCTCGACAATGTGCTGGCCGTGGCAGGCGCGGCGCGCGACCATCCGGGCATCCTGATCATCGGGCTTGTTCTTTCCGTGGCCCTGATGGGCATCGCGGCCAATATCATCGCCAAATATATCGAGCGTTTCCGCTGGATCGCCTATCTGGGCCTCGCCGTGATCATCTATGTCGCGATCAAGATGATCTATGACGGCTTCGTGGACCATCAGGTCGGCATATTGACGCTGTTCGCATAGTGCAGGCCGATCTGACCGGATCAGATCGGCCTACAGCTTGATCTTGCCGTGATGTCCCATCATGGGATCAGGACAGTGCTTCCCCTGGTTTGCCGCGCCTCCAGCGCGCGGTGCGCCTCTGCTGCATCGGCCAGGGCAAAACGCTGGCCGATGACGGTGTTCACCACCCCGCGCGCCATGCGGTCGAACAGTCTTTCGGCGGTTCGCGCCAACTCCTGGGGCGTAGCGACATAGTCATACAATGTAGGCCGCGTGACATAGAGCGACCCGCCCCGGCTGAGTTCCAGCAGGCTGATCGGCGGGACAGCGCCTGAAGCATTGCCATAGCTGACCATCATGCCGCGCCGCCTGAGAGAGGCGATGGACGCCGCCCAGCTATCCTTGCCCACGCCGTCATAGACAATATCGACACCGCGCCCGCCGGTAAGCTCCCGCACGACGGACGCCAGGCCTTCAAGGGGTCCGGAGAGGCTGTGATCGGCTTCCACCGTCGCCGCCTTTTCCGGCGAACCGCAATGGGCGATCACGATCACGCCCTTGTCGCGCAGCCACGGCACCAGCACGGAGCCGACGCCGCCGGCCGCCGCATGAACCAGCGCGAACTGCCCTGGCTGCAGGGGCAGGATGTCCTCCGCCAGAAAGCAGCTGGTCATGCCCTTCAGCATCATGGCCGCCGCGTCCTGCGTCGTGACAACGTCCGGGATCCTGACCGCCTGGTCGGCCCTGACCATGCGGTGCGTGGCATAGGCGCCCAGTCCCACGGCACATCCCACCTTGTCCCCGACGGCAAAGCCGACCACCCCGGGGCCGATGGCGGCGACATGCCCCGCCCCTTCGGCCCCCAGGGGAGTTGGCAGCGGCGCGGAATAGAGGCCGCTGCGATAATAGGTGTCGATGAAGTTCAACCCCACGGCATCCTGCGCGATCAGCAATTCGCCTTCCCCCGGCAATCCGGGATCGAACGCCTCCCGCGCGATCACGTCTGGCCCGCCATGGCTGCGCGCCACCATCCGCCATGCCTGCGTCATGCCGGAATCCGATTCAGAGATGAGCGGCGAAGAAATCAGCGGTTCGACCGTCGGCCAGCTCCGCCGCCGCTTCATTGCGGCGCGCCCCCATTTCGGCGGCGAAACCATGATCCAGCCCTTCATAATCATGCAGGGTCACATGGCGGTTGTCCTTCAGCCCTTCGTGCATCTTCTGCTGGACCTCGGGCGGGACAAAGCCGTCGGCAGTGGGGATATGCATCAGCACCGGCTTGCCTATGGCATGCTGTTCATTCAGCAACCCGTCAATGCCGACGCCATAATAGGCGACGAAGGCATCGCCGTCCGTCCGGCAGGCCGACATGAACGCCAACCGTCCGCCCAGGCAATAGCCGACCAGACCGACCTTGGCATCTTGTCCCAGTTCCGCGCGGGCGGCCTTGATCGTCGCCTCAATGTCCCGAATGCCTTGATTCTGGTCGAATTTCTGGAAAAGGCCAAAGGCCGCCTGAAGATCCTCCGGAATATCAGCGTCGAGTTCGATATGCGGCTCCTCCCGCCAGAACAGGTCAGGCGCCAAAGCGAGATAGCCGGCCGCCGCCCAGCTATCGCATTTGCGGCGAATGCCTTCATTCACGCCGAAAATCTCCTGGATCACCACGATTGCGGCTTTGGGCGTTCCTTCCGGCCGGGCAACATAGACATCGAACCGGGCGTCGCCCTCCAGCGTGGAAACGGGTGTGAATGCTGCCATGGGAAAATCCTTCCAATTCGTTCGGGGCCGTCATAATGGCGCTTGCAGGGCGAAGCGCAACCACCTCTGCCGTCAAAAAATTTGCGTTGCGCGCCCTTGTTGCGGCATGAGGCGTTGTAAAGGGCGGCCGCAGCAAAAAGGTAGCAAGATATGAAGGTGAGCGTTGATGTCGACTGCACTCCTGCGGAGGCTCGGGCTTTCCTGGGGCTGCCGGATGTGACCCCCATTCACGAGAAATATGTGAAGACGATGCTGGACAGTTTCGATGGCGTAGCGAATGTCGAGCAGATGGAGACGCTGTTCAAAAGCTTTTCGCCACTTGGCGACGCTGGCATGCGCCTGTTCAAGCAGATGATGGACATTGGCCTGTCAGGAATGGCCGGTCAGAATGGCGACAAAAAGTCCGGCTGACCGATCTGCGACGGCGCCTGTGACGGACACCATCTATGCCCTGTCCAGCGGCGCTCCGCCCGCGGGCATCGGCGTCATCCGGATCAGCGGCCCCGCGGCGGGACAGGCGCTGCAGAGCATCGCCGGTCAGTTGCCGCCGCCCAGAAGGGCACGCCTATCCTCCCTCCACGACCCGCGCGACGGCGCATTGCTCGACCGGGCGCTGACGCTGTGGTTTCCGGGGCCGGACACGGCTACCGGAGAAGATCTGGCCGAATTGCATTGCCATGGCGGCCGCGCCGTCATCGCAGCCGTGGAGGACGCACTAGGTTCCCTGGCAACATTGCGCCGCGCTGAAGCAGGGGAGTTCACGCGGCGGGCCTTCACCAATGGCCGCATGGACCTGAACGCCGTGGAGGGCCTCGCCGACCTCCTCGCGGCAGAGACGCAGCAGCAGCGGCGCACGGCTCTCCTGATGGCGGAAGGTCATTTTTCGCAGCATGTGGAGGGCTGGCGACAGACATTGCTGAACCTTTCCGCAATGACCGAAGCGGCGCTTGATTTTTCCGACGAAGATGATGTCCCGGAAGAGAATATCGACCTGCAAATCCGCCGCGATATCAGTAATTTGGCATCGGACGTCGAAGCCGTGCTCGCATCCCCCTCTGCGGAAAGATTGCGCGACGGCGTTCGCGTGGTTCTGGCCGGTCCGCCCAATGCAGGGAAATCGACCCTGCTCAACCGCCTTGTAGGGCGCGATGCTGCCATTGTTTCCGACGTGGCGGGAACCACGCGTGACCGCATCGAGGTGCCTGCTGCCCTGGGGGGCAGCGCCTTTCTCTTCACCGACACGGCGGGTCTGCGCGATCGCACCAGCGACGCCATAGAGGCTATCGGCATGGACCGCGCGCGTGACGCGCTGGCGGCGGCCGACATCATTCTCTGGCTCGGGCCGGCAGCGGATATCCCTCGGCCGGATGCGATAGTGATCGCCGCCCAATGCGATCGGACCAAGGGGGAAAATCGCCCCGGCCTTGGGCTGTCCGCTGTGACGGGGGAGGGGATGGATGATCTGATATCCATTTTGCTGGACCGCGCCGCCGCTCTCTTGCCGGGTGAAGGCGATTACGCGCTGCATCGGCGACAGCGCGATGCGGCGGGTTTGCTGCATGCGCATCTGATGCAGGCACATGGATCGGATGATCTGCTGATCGTGGCAGAGGAGTTGCGGCAGGCGCGCACGGCTATTGACCAGCTAACGGGGCGGGCCGGCACAGAAGACATGCTTGACCGCCTGTTCGCCGGCTTCTGCATCGGAAAATAGCAATGTTCCACGTGGAACAGTTTTGACCGGAGCGCCCCAATTCTGTTAAGGGGCGCGCATGCGAACAAGCTATGACGTGATCGTGGTCGGTGGCGGCCATGCGGGCTGCGAAGCGGCGAGCGCTGCGGCGCGAAAGGGCGCGTCCGTCGCCCTGCTGACCTTTGACAAGGCCACGGTCGGCGCCATGTCCTGCAACCCCGCCATCGGGGGCCTCGGCAAAGGCCATCTGGTGCGAGAGGTCGATGCGCTGGACGGGCTGATCGCCCGCGCTGCCGACGCCGCCGCGATCCACTATCGCATGCTCAACAGCAGCAAAGGCGCAGCAGTCCAGGGGCCGCGCATCCAGGCGGACCGCAAGCGCTATCGCACCGAAATTCATCGACTGCTCGCCGCTCAGCCGGGACTTCATATTGTCGAGGGTGAGGCAATCGGTCTGCTGCTGACCATGGGCGCGATCACGGGCCTGAGCCTCGCCGATGGAAGCACGCTTCATGCTCCCACAGTCGTGCTCGCGACCGGCACATTTCTGGGCGGCAAATTATTCCGTGGTGAAGAGGCGCTGACCGGCGGCCGCACAGGGGAGAGGGCGGCAACGGCCTTGGGCGTCCAGCTTCGCGCCCTTGACCTGCCAATCGGAAGGCTGAAGACAGGGACGCCGCCACGGCTGGATGGCCGGACCATCGATTGGGCCCGGCTGGAGGCGCAGCCATCGGATAGCGAAGGCTGGACCATGTCGGCCCTGTCAGCATCCCGCACATTGCCGCAACTCAGTTGCGCGATCACGCGCACCAATGACCGGACGCACGCGATCATCCGGGACGGTCTGGGTCGCTCGCCCCTGTTCAGCGGAGCGATCGAGGGGCGGGGTCCACGCTATTGCCCCTCCATCGAGGATAAGGTGACCCGCTTCGGCGACCGCGACGGACACCAGATATTTCTCGAACCGGAGGGGCTCGACGATCATCTCGTCTATCCCAACGGCATCAGCACTTCGCTGCCCGCCGATGTGCAACTGGAAATGGTAAGATCCATGACCGGACTGGAAAGGGCCGAGATCGTGGTGCCGGGCTATGCCGTGGAATATGACCATATTGATCCGCGCGCCCTGGATGCAACGTTGGAAGTTCGCGCCATTTCAGGTCTCTTCTGCGCGGGGCAGATCAACGGCACGACCGGATATGAGGAAGCAGCGGCGCAGGGACTGATTGCCGGGATCAATGCGGCGGCCAAGGCGATGGCGGATGAACCGCTCGTCCTCGATCGGGCAAGCAGTTATATTGGCGTAATGATCGACGATCTCGTCCTGCAGGGCGTCACCGAACCCTATCGCATGCTGACCGCCCGGGCCGAATATCGCCTGCGGCTGCGCGCCGACAATGCGGGAACCCGGCTGTCGAAAATCGGGTTCCGCCATTCCGTTCTGGGGCCGGAACGCTCAGCCCATTATATTCGGCGCGACCAGGACCGTGCCGCGGTGAACGAGGAACTGAGCCGTTCCTTTTCGGCAACGGAGATAGCGAAGTCCGGCGCGACGGTCCGGCAGGATGGCGCACGCCGGACCTTGTTCGAATGGGCACGTTTTCCGGAAGTCGGGCGCGCCCTGCTTTTCGATCTCGCACCCGTTCTGTCCCGAATAGCGCCTGACCTGCGCGACGAGATATTGGAGGACGCGCATTATGCGCCCTATCTCGAAAGGCAGGAGGCCGAGATAGCGGAAATGCGCCGCAATGAACGAGTGGTCATCCCGGCGGATTTTAATTTCGCCTCCATCGGCGGCTTGTCGACGGAAATGATCGAGCGGCTCAACCTTGCTCGCCCGGACACGCTGGCCGCCGCCGGGCGCATCCGCGGGATCACGCCTGCAGCCCTGGCAGCCGTTCTTGTTCACATCAGGCGGCGCGCCGCGTGACGGAAGAGGAAGCACGGCAATGGCTGCAAGTGCGTTTCGATGTTTCACGTGAAACATGGCAGCGCCTCGAACGCTATGTGGCCATCCTTCTGGAGGAGATGGGTCGCCAAAATCTCATTGCAGAATCGACCCGCCCCCAGATCTGGTCCCGCCATATCGCTGATTCAGCACAATTGATTCCGCTCGCCGGGAACTGGCAGGGTCCGTGGGTCGACCTGGGATCGGGCGCCGGCCTGCCCGGCATTGTCGTTGCCATCCTTTCCCAGACTCCCGTCCAGATGGTGGAATCCCGGCGCAAGCGGATCGACTTCCTGAATTCGGTCATCCAGGCCGTCGATCTTCCGAATGCGAGCGTCTTTGGCGGCCGCGTGGAAGCCGTGCCGCCCATGACGGCAGCGGTCATCAGCGCCCGTGCCTATGCGCCCTTACCCAAACTTATCGACTCGGCGGCACATCTGGCTGACGAAAAAACGATATGGGTGCTGCCAAAAGGACGAAATGCGCAGAATGAACTGGAGGCCGCGACTCGATCATGGCAAGGTGTGTTCCACGTGGAACGCAGCGTGACCGATGCCGATAGTGCCATCATCGTCGCGCAGGCGATCCGATCCGCCAGGAGGAAAGCCCGAGGATGATCTGTATTGCGATAGCCAATCAGAAGGGGGGCGTCGGGAAGACCACCACCGCCATCAATCTGGCCACCGGGCTGGCCGCTACTGGACTGCGCGTCCTGCTGGTCGACCTTGATCCTCAGGGCAATGCATCGACCGGGCTTGGCGTCAATCAGGCCGATCGTGTCCAATCCAGCTACGACCTGCTGGTCGGCAATTGCGCGCTGGAAGATGCGATTATCAGCACCCGCGTGCCCAAGCTCGACATCGTCCCTGCCACGCAGGACCTTTCCGGCGCGGAAATCGAGTTGATCGAATATGAGGAGCGGACGCATCGTCTGGAACGGGTGCTCACAGAAGCACAACCAGGCCGCTGGGACATCTGCCTGATCGATTGCCCGCCATCGCTCGGCCTGCTGACCATCAACGCGATGGTCGCGGCGCAATCGCTGCTCGTCCCGTTGCAATGTGAATTCTTCGCTTTGGAGGGACTGTCCCAGCTTCTTCAGACCGTCGAACGCATTCGTGGTCGTTTCAATCCCGGCCTATCGATCATGGGCGTTGCGCTCACCATGTATGACCGACGCAATCGCCTGACGGATCAGGTGGCCGACGATGTGCGGGCATGCCTTGGCGACCTGGTATTTTCCACGGTCATCCCGCGCAATGTCCGATTGTCGGAGGCGCCCAGCCATGGCGTACCGGCGTTGATCTACGATTTCCGCTGCTCGGGATCGGAAGCCTATATGCGTCTGGCGCGTGAATTGATCGCGCGCCTGCCCCGGCAGGAGGTTGCTGCTTGAATAACGACAATGCAATGAAGTCGGCGAAGCGTCCCCATGGTCTTGGTCGCGGACTGTCCGCCCTGCTCGGCGATGTGGCGCGGGAAGAGCCTGTCGCGCCGACCTCTGTGATGCCGCCCTCCACCAAGGCGATCCAGAGCATTGAAGTGGCGCTTATACAGCCGCATCCGGAACAGCCCCGTCGCCATTTCGACGAAGGGGCGTTGCAGGAACTGGCCGAAAGCATCGGCAAGCGCGGCGTGATTCAACCGATCATCGTCCGTCCCCATGGCGGCGGCTTTCAGATCGTCGCGGGGGAACGCCGGTGGCGCGCCGCGCAGCGCGCTCAGCTTCATCGCATCCCCGCCATTGTGCGCGATTTCGACGAAGCAGAGACGCTGGAAATCGCGCTGATCGAGAATATCCAGCGCGAAGACCTGAACCCCATCGAGGAAGCGGAGGCCTATCGCAAGCTGATCGCCGAGTTTCAGCACAGCCAGGAAGCGCTCGGGCGCCTGGTCGGCAAGTCGCGCAGCCATGTCGCAAATCTGATGCGCCTGCTGGATCTGCCCCGGCCCGTCCAGCAGCAGGTGATCGAACAGAAACTCAGCATGGGCCATGCCCGCGCGCTCATCGGCGCGCCCGATTGCGAAAATCTTGCGCGCACCGTCGAAACCAGGGGCCTGTCCGTTCGCGATACCGAACAACTCGTCCGCCGCGCGAAGAAGGGCGATGACGCCCCCGGTCGCAGGCGTGGCGTCGCCATCAAGGAAAATGATCCGGACATCGCGGCGCTGGAACAGCATCTCGCCGACATATTGGGCGTAAAGGTCGATATAGACTATGCGCAGGGCGGCAGCGGCATACTCTCGCTGCATTATTCCACGCTCGACCAACTGGACATGCTATGTCAGCGCCTCTCGGGCGAGCGCATCTGACAGCCCGGTAAAAAGAACCGGTGCGCAGCCGCATTTAGCTGCGGCGGCCACTGGTCTTTTCGCCTTCAACTGCCTAGCCTGATCGCATGGCAGACAATTCATCCTCTCTCACAATAGCCCATGTCACCCGTCGTGAGGACTATCGGCCGCCGGACTGGCTGGTGCCTGAAATCGCGCTGGATTTCGACCTGGATGCCGCGTCCACGCGCGTCCATGCGACATTGTCGGTCACGCGGAACGGCGATCACGACCAGCCGCTGAAATTGGATGGCGATGGCCTCCTGCCGCTTGAAATCAGGGTCGACGGCGCGGTTCTTGCGACCAACCAGTGGTCCCTGGACGGGGGAGCGCTGGTCATCGCACTTTCCGGCCCCTCCCATATCGTTGAAACGTTCGTGGAGATCGCTCCTCAGGACAACAGCAAGCTGATGGGGCTTTACGCCAGCGGCGGCCTGCTTTGCACCCAATGCGAGGCCGAGGGCTTCCGGCGCATCACCTTCTTTCCTGATCGGCCCGACATTCTGTCGCGCTATTCGGTGCGAATGGCGGCGGACAAGACGCTCTATCCGGTTCTGCTCGCCAATGGCGATCCGGTGGAGCAGCGGGAACTGCCCGATGGCCGGCACTGGGCGCGCTGGAACGATCCCTTTCCAAAGCCCTGCTACCTGTTCGCGCTGGTCGCGGGCGACCTGGCCTGCAATGCCGACCATTTCATCACGATGAGCGGGCGGGAGGTACAACTGGGCATCTGGGTCAGGGAAGCCGACCTGCCCCGCACCGCCCATGCCATGCAGGCGCTCAAGAACAGCATGGCATGGGACGAGCGGGTCTATGGCCGGGAATATGATCTGGATGTGTTCAACATCGTCGCCGTAGCCGATTTCAACTTCGGCGCGATGGAGAACAAGGGCCTCAACATTTTCAATTCGCGTTACATATTGGCCGATCCGGAAACCGCGACCGACATCGACTATGATGGTGTGGAAGGCGTTGTGGCGCATGAATATTTCCACAACTGGTCGGGCAATCGCGTCACGTGCCGCGACTGGTTCCAGCTCAGCCTGAAGGAAGGCTTCACCGTCTTTCGCGACCAGAATTTCTCCGCCGACATGGGGTCGCATGCGGTCAAGCGGATCGAGGACGTCCGTATCCTGCGCGCCGCGCAGTTCCAGGAGGACAGCGGACCGCTCGCCCATCCGGTTCGGCCAGAATCCTACATGGAAATCAGCAACTTCTACACTGCGACCATCTACAACAAGGGCGCGGAACTGATCCGCATGATGGCGCTGATGCTGGGGCCGGAGCGTTTTCGTGCCGGAACCGACCTCTACTTCAACCGGCATGACGGGGAAGCCGCAACCTGCGAGGATTTCGTCCTGGCTATGGAGGAGGGGGGTGAGATCGACCTCAGCCAGTTCCGCCTCTGGTATCAGCAGGCCGGCACGCCGCATGTCCGCGCCTTGCTCCACCATGATCCCGCTGCCCAGACCGTAACCTTGCTGCTCGAACAAACGGTTCCACCGACTCCAGGGCAGCCCGAAAAGCGGCCCATGGCCATCCCTCTCCGCACCGCCCTTTTCGACCCGGAAACCGGCAGGAATCGGGGTGACGAGCTGCTGATGCTGAGGGAGACGCGCCAGAGCTTCACTTTCGAGGACTGGGCGACAGCGCCGATCCTGTCCATCAATCGCGGCTTTTCCGCGCCGGTCATTGTCGAAACCAACCGCAGCCAGGCCGATCTTGCCTTCCTGTCTGCTCATGACGACGATCCCTTCGCCCGGTACGAGGCCATGCAGCAATTGATGGTCAATGTGCTGGTCGGCCGCATTGGCGGGCAGGCGGTCGATGAAGAGGCGGTGATCGCCGCGATCCGCAACACCGCCGACGACCCGCTGCTGGACCCAGCCTTCGTCGCGGAGGCGATCCGCCTCCCAAGCGAAGCCTATCTGGGCGACCAGATGGCGGTGGTCGATCCCGACGCGATCCACGTCGCGCGCGATGCGCTGCAAAGGCGCATAGGTACCGAACTGGAGCCGCTCTGGCGCGACATTCACGCCAGGACCAAGGCCAATGCCTTCGCCCTGTCGTCAACCGCCAAGGGCGCGAGGAAGCTGCGTAACACGGCTCTTCTCTATCTGGCGGCTTCCGGTGCGACGGATGGTCCGGCTGTCGCCTTCGGCCAGTTCAGCGAGGCCGACAACATGACCGAACGGCAGGCGGCGCTCGCGACATTGGCGAACGGCACCAGCGCGGAACGGGAAGCAGCGCTCGACATCTTCTACAACCGCTACCGCGATGATGCGCTGACGCTCGACAAATGGTTCCAGACGCAGGCCTTCGCCTTCCATCCGGACACGGTCGACCTGGTCGAGGAACTGGGCAGGCACAGGGACTTCACCCTGACCAATCCCAACCGGGTAAGGGCGCTTTATGGTGCCTTCGCGGGCAACCAATGGGCCTTTCACCACCGTTCGGGCAAGGGCTACCGCTTGATCGCGGACTGCATCATCGCGCTCGACAAGCTCAATCCACAGACCGCCGCGCGCCTGGTGCCGCCGCTGGGGCGCTGGAAGCGCTTCGATGAAGGACGTGCGGCGCTCATGCGGGCGGAATTGCAGCGTATCCTGCTCCAACCCGGCCTCTCAAAGGACGTGACGGAACAGGTCAGCAAGAGCCTGGAGTAACGGAGATCCCTACCGCCCCGAAGCCTCCAGCCAGGCCGCGACATCGGCCGCGACCTTGTTGGCAGCGGCATTGAGGGGTGCTCCGACGCTGTTCGCGTCTATCTTGCCCCCGACCGGGGCCGTTGCGGTGAAGCGCTGCTTGGCGATGGCCGTGCCACCCGGTCCGGTCAGCATGGCGTCATAGGTCACAACCGCGCTGTTGCTCGCCTCATCCACGCCGAAATCGACCAGTTCGCCCATCAATCGCTGCCCGGCATCGGCGGAATATTGGCCGGGGTCGAGCACGATGCGATTGCTCGTCGCGGCGATGGTCTCGGCCAGCAGCTTCTGGAACAGATGGCGCGGCGTGTCGGCCCATTGCACCTTGGTCACATAGGCGACCGACGTAGGCGAGGTGATCACCGGAACACGCACCGTGTCCAGCATCTTGGGCGCTTCGGGATCGGCCACGGTGATGGCCGCGGCCGAAGACGCGCTGCGCAGCGTACCCGGCGCCACCTTCTGGGCGGCGTTCAGCGACAGCAGCCGCTCCGGCGGCTTGCCGCCGAAGGACACGCAACCGGCCAGCATGAGAGCACCGAGGGCCACCGGCATCAGGCCAAGTTTCCTGTGAAACATCATCATGTCCCTCTTATCGCTTGTAATCGGGCAATTTGGGCGATCCGACGATCGATCCCGCACCCTGCTGATCCAGTTTTTCGGCCACGCCCCGGAAGGAGCGCGACATTTCGCGCAGATCGCGAACGAGCTGGTTCACCTCCGGCATGGTCTGATTGCTGAAGGCGCGAACGCCCGGCTGCGCCTCTGCAATGGTCTTGTCGAGTGTGTCGATGCTGTGCGTCGCGGACTGGATGCTCTTGCGCAGATCTGCCAGCAGCGGGCGGCCCTCATCATTCACCATGGCGTCAGTAGACGCGGCCAGCTTGCCGATCTGCTCGGCCGCTATACCGGTGCGCTGCACGGCAATCCGGGCTTCGGCAAGGGTCGCCGCGATTTCCGGGCTGCGATCAGCCAGCGAGCCGGAAATCCGCTCCACATTGGCCAGGATGCTGGCGATCGATTGCTGGTTCTTGTCGTTCAGCAATTCCGTCAGCCGCTCGGTCAGGGTCGATAGCCGCTCGAGCAATTGCGGCGCATTGTTGAGCAGTTCGCCGAGCGCTCCCGGCTTGGTCGGGATCACCGGCACGCCGTCGGGGCAGGAGGCGAGGGGGTTTTCTGCCGGGCAGGTGATCGGCCGCGCGCCCTTGACCGCACCGTCCAGCACGATTTCCGACACGCCGGTAAAGCCCACCCCGGCAATGGTCGCGGTCGTCCCCTGCAGGACCGGCGTCCCTTCCTTCACCGAAATGCGCACCTTCACGAAGCCGGGATCACGCTTCCACAGTTCGATCTTCTCCACCTGTCCGGAGGGGACGCCGGAATAATTGACGCTCGATCCCTTTGCGAGGCCGTTCACCGACTGTTTGAAGAAGATGTCATATTCCATATTGTCGCCCTGGGAGAGGCGCGAGAACCAGAAAGCCGCGATCATGATCGCCGCCAGCAGCAGCAGCGTGACCGTGCCCACCAGCACATGGTTGGAGCGGGTTTCCATATCCTATCGCCTCTTGTCCTTTTCGCGGGCAACCGCCGCCGTCGCGGCGCGCCCGCGCGGGCCGTTGAAATATTCCTGGATCCACGGGTGATCGGTGGCCAGCAGTTCGTCGATGGTGCCGACCGCCGTCACCTTCCTGTCCGCCAGCACCGCTACCCGGTCACAGATCGAATAGAGCGTGTCGAGATCATGGGTAATGAGGAAGACCGTAAGTCCCAGCGTCTGCTGCAATTTTCGCGTCTGATTGTCGAACGCCGCGGCGCCGATCGGGTCCAGCCCGGCGGTGGGTTCGTCGAGGAACAGCAGATCCGGGTCCAGCGCCAGGGCTCGGGCCAGACCCGCGCGCTTCTTCATGCCACCCGATAGCTCGGCGGGATATTTGGGGCCGGCCTCAGCCGGCAGGCCGGTCATGCGAATCTTGTAGGCGGCAATCTCGTCCCGGAGCGTTGCACCGATATTCGGATAATATTCGCGAATCGGCACCTCGACATTTTCCGCCACGGTCAGCGTGGAGAACAGCGCGCCACCCTGAAAAAGCACGCCCCAGCGCTTGCGGATGGCCAGGGCTTCGTCATCCAGCCGACCGATCATGGATTCGCCGAAAACATGCACCTCGCCCTCGTCAGGCGTCTGGAGGCCGATGATGGATCGCATCAACACCGACTTACCCGTGCCCGATCCGCCGACCACGCCCAATATCTCGCCCTTGCGCACGTCGAGGTTCAGCCCCTCATGCACGACCTGATCGCCGAAGCTGTTGCGGAGATTGCGGACCGATATGGCGATGTCGTCACGCTCCAGCGCCTTTTCGACCCGCTCTTCTTCCGCGCTTATCGCTTCTTCGGGCGTCATCAGTTCCAGCCTACCCAGGTGAAGAAGACAGCGAAGAAGGAGTCGAGAACGATGACGAGGAAGATCGCCTGTACCACTGCCGCTGTCGTGCGCAGACCCACTTCCTCGGCATTGCCCTTTACCTGCATGCCCTGGAAACAGCCCGCAAGCGCGATGATGACCCCGAAGACGGGAGCCTTGATCAGGCCCACCCACAGGTCGTGGATCGGCACCACCTCCCGCAGGCGCTGGACAAAGGTGATGGGCGGAATGTCGAGCGACACCGCACAGAGGAAGCCGCCGCCGATGATGGCGACGATGGACGAATAGAAACCCAGAAGCGGCATCATTACCACGACGGCGAGGGTCCGCGGCAGCACCAGCGCCTCCATGGGCGACACGCCGATGGTCCGCATGGCGTCCACTTCCTCGGTGAGCTTCATCGTCCCCAATTGCGCGGCGAAGGCTGAGCCGGAACGGCCCGCGACCATGATCGCCGTCATCAGCACGCCGAGTTCGCGGAAGGTGAGGCGACCGACCAGGTTGATCGTCAGCATCTCCATGCCGAACTGGCGAAGCTGTACCGAGCCCTGCTGGGCAATGACGATGCCGATCAGGAAGCTCATGAGGCCGATGATGCCCAGCGCCGAGACGCCGACCACCTCGAAACGCTGGACCACCGCATTGATGCGGAAGCGTCTGGGATGACGGATGACGTTCCAGGTCGCGACCAGCGTGCCGCCGAAAAAGCCGAGCAGGCCGAGCAGGGTGCTACCGGCATTGACCACAGCCTCGCCGATCTGGCCCACGACCCGCTGCCAGGGCGGCACATAATCCGGTCGGATGTTTACCGGCTCGTCGACGCGGCCGACCGCCGCGATCAGCCTTTCCGCATCGCACCTGTCGCCTGTGATCCTGCAGTTCCAGCGCTTGATCGTGCGGTACAATATCCAGGCGCCGATCGTGTCCATATGCTCCACGTCGGACAGGTCGATGATGTCGACCGGCCCCTCCACGGCATCCAGCCGCTCGGGCAGATGGTGAAGACAGGCAATGGACAGATTGCCCGAAAGCCGAATGACCGTCTCGCCGTCGCGGACTTCCTGGGCAAGATCAGCGGCTTTGTTCATCAAGGCGGAGATGTGGTCCATTATCGGTTGCACGGCAAGCCGAAACGGCCCATCCGCACGGTCAAACGAAGGGACGCCCTAAAAAGTTTCGGACATGGCATGACGCACAGGCTTGCAATCTACGATATGGACCGGACGGTGACGTTCAGCGGCACCTATACCGGCTTTCTGCTTCATGTCGCCAAACGCATGGCGCCTTGGCGTCTGGCCTTGTTTCCAGCCGTGATCCTGCTGATGCTGGCCTATGTTCTGAAACTGATCACGCGTCAGCGACTGAAGGAACTGAATCAGGCGCTGATGATCGGCCCCAATGTCGAGCGTGCCCGGCTGATGCCCCATGTGGAAAGCTATGCGGCGAAGGTGATCGCGCATAATGTCCGTGCCGGTGCCCTGGCGCAGATCGCGAAGGACAGGGCGGATGGGTATCGGCTGGTGCTGGCCACGGCCTCCTATCGCCTTTATGTCGAACCGATCGCCCGCAGGCTGGGGTTCGACGCGGTGATCGCGACCGATCATCTGAGCCAGGATCTGCGCTATGTCCGCGCCAGGATCGCAGGCGAGAATTGCTATGACACGGGCAAGCTGCGGATGATCAAGGCGTGGATGGCAGCCGAGGCGATCGACCGCACGCAGGCGCATATCCGCGCCTATTCCGATCACGTCTCCGATGCGCCGATGCTGGAGTTCGCTGACTTGGCCATCGCCTCCAACCCTCATAAGCCGCTGGCGAAACTGGCGGCGGAACGGGGGTGGAAGCGGGTGGACTGGGCATAAGGGAAACCACGGGCGCCCCGATTATCGCTGCGCCTCCAGGACGGGTGAAACCAGCGGCTCCCCCGAAAAAAGCGCGGCAAGGTTCGCCAGCAGCAAATCCGTCATGCGTCCGACCGCCTCGCGGGTAGCGCCGCCCATATGCGGCGTCAGCACGACATTGGGCAATTCGGCCCAGCGCGCTGCCGGCGTGGGTTCTCTCTCGAACACGTCCAGCGCCGCGCCGCCAAGCCGTCCATCGCCCAGCGCCGCGATCAACGCATCCTCGTCCACCAACTGTCCGCGCGCGACATTCACCAGCAGCCCGTCCGGCCCCAATGCGTCCATCACGCCCGCATCGATCATCCCGCGATTTTTCTCCGTCGCCCTGGCGGTGATCACCATGATGTCACTGTCGCGAGCGAGCACCTTCAGGTTCTCCGCCC
Source organism: Sphingobium sp. LSP13-1-1.1 (assembly GCF_040676415.1). NCBI lineage: Bacteria > Pseudomonadati > Pseudomonadota > Alphaproteobacteria > Sphingomonadales > Sphingobiaceae > Sphingobium > Sphingobium sp. LSP13-1-1.1. The sequence continues at coordinate 44,269 of NZ_JBEGHU010000078.1, forward strand.
TTGGCCAGGGCAGTTGCGGCTTCTCCCGCGGGCCCCACCAACCCACCTGCATACGCAACAGGTCGGCTCGCTCTGCCAGGGCGATGCCGATGCTGCCCATGCCGACGATCCCGATCCGCGCGCGCCCCATCGATCGGGTGAGCCTCTTCGCCCCCGCCGTCCATTGACCCGAACGCACCTGCCGGTCGCCCGCCAGTATCTGCCGCCTGTGCGCAAGGATCAGGCCCAGGGCATGATCCGCCACATCGGCCGCATTGGCGTCCGCCCCGTGGGTGACGGCCACGCCTCGCGCCCGCGCCCAATCAAGGTCGACCCCGTCATAGCCCACGGTGAAGCAGGCAATCAGCCGCAGCGCCGCCATCTGCTCCAGCATCGCGGGGTCAAGCCGGTATTCACCCGCCGTCACCAGCACTTCGGCTTCCGCCAGCCGCGCCCGCCCGCTCTCCTCCCACAGGGCCAAGGCCTCATAGCGGGGGGAAAGCGCATCCAGCAGCGGCGCCAACAGCGGCTGCCCCACCAGGATCAACGGCGTGGCCGTCATCCGCCGATCCCCTCCACCGCCCGCAAAGCCTGCGCGAAATCCGCGATCAGGTCGTCCGCATCCTCGCAGCCTATGGAGATGCGCACCATATTGTCACCAATCCCCAGCGCCTTCTTCCTTTCGGCGGGCACGGAGAGATGCGTCATGGCCGCCGGATGACTGGCCAGCGTTTCGGTTCCGCCCAGGCTGACGGCGAGCTTCGCGATCTTGAGCGCATCCAGGAAAGCAAAGGCCTCCGCCTCGCCCCCTTTCAGATAGAGCGAGAAGGTCGATCCCGCTCCCGTGCAGTGCCGGCGATAAATGTCCGCCTGCCGTTCCGTTTCGGGGAAGCCGAGATAGACGACCTTCTCCACCTGGGGCTGGTCCTTCAGCCAGGCGCAGACCTTCGCCGCATTCTCGCCCGCCCGGCCCATGCGCAGTTCCAGCGTCTCAAGGCTGCGCAGCAACATCCAGGCCGAATGCGGGTCCAGGATCGTGCCGATGGTGTTCCGCATCAACCGGATCATATTGATCAGCGCATTGGACCCCAGCACGCCGCCGGCGACCAGATCGCTATGCCCGCCCGCATATTTGGTGAGGCTGTAGATGACGAGATCGGCACCATGGCTCAGCGGATGCAGCCAGAGCGGCCCCAGAAATGTGTTGTCGATGGCGATGGGCGGGCGATATTCTTCGCCTGCGAAGGAAAAGTCGCGCCGCGCAACTACCGCCTCCAGATCGACGAGAACATTGGTCGGGTTGGCCGGACTTTCCAGATAGATCAGCGCCACGCGGCCCAACGCCCTGGCCCTCTCGATCACCGCGCCGATCTCCTCCTCCGTCGCGCCCGCCGGAAAGTCCAGCCACTGCACGCCGAATTTGCCGAGGATGCGGCCGATCAGCGATTCGGTCGCGGCATAGAGCGGTGCGGAATGCACGATCACATCGCCCGGCTGCACCAGCGCAAGCAGGGTGGTCGCGATCGCGGACATGCCGCTGGAAAACAGCAGGGCATCCTCCGCCTCTTCCCAGACCGACAGTCGGTCCTCGGCGATTTCCTGGTTCGGCCCGTTAAAGCGCGAATAGACGAGACCCTCGGCACCACCGGGTCGGATTCCCGTTACACCTTCAAAATGCCGCTTGCCGGCCGCCGCGCTTTCGAAGGCGAAGGTGGACGTCAGGAAGATCGGCGGCTTCAGCGAGCCCTCGGACAGGGTCGGATCATAGCCATGGCCCATCATCAAGGTTGCGGGCTTCAGTTTGCGACCCTCGATCTCCATGATCGGTTGCTTGGGTCGGCGGCGGTTATGGGTAGGTTCCGCCCCAGTGAGGTCGGCTTCGGTTTCGCCGGTCATCGATGATCTCCTGCATGTCTGCGGCATCTGCTGCGCCGCTGTGATGAGGAGGAGTGTAACGCCTTTCGGGGGTGGGGAGCCAGAGCCGATTTGTTAGATTATTTCATGGAACCAAACTTAAATTACGGGCCACATGGTGCTCGGCAAAGGGGGAGCAGGAGAGCGTTCACGGCAAGGCCGCGTTGAACGGGATGACGTTCCTGTGTTCCCATCCTACATGTTCCTCATGAACCAACGCCTGTCCGAACCGCTGGAGCGATGGTTCGCCGCACGAGGGTGGACGCCCCGCCGCCACCAGCTCGACATGCTGACTGCGGCCCGCTCGGGCGCTCACGCGCTGCTGGTGGCGCCTACCGGCGCGGGCAAGACGCTGGCCGGTTTCCTGCCGACCCTTTCCGACCTGATCGAGAATCCGACGGAGGGTCTCCATACCCTCTATGTCTCGCCGCTCAAGGCATTGGCGGTGGATGTGCGCCGCAATCTCCTGACGCCCATAGAGGAGATGGGCCTGCCAATCCGCGTGGAGACCCGCACGGGCGACACGCCGTCCGACCGCAAGGCACGCCAGCGCGCCCGCCCGCCGCAGATCCTGCTCACCACGCCGGAGTCGCTTTCGCTGCTGCTGAGCTATCCCGACAGCTTCCTCATGTTCGCCAACCTGAAGACGGTCATCATCGATGAGGTTCACGCCTTCGCCACCCAGAAGCGGGGTGACATCCTCAACCTTTCCCTCTCCCGCCTCCAGAGCATCAATCCCGGCCTTCGCCGCGTCGCGCTGTCCGCCACCGTCGCGGATGTCGATGCCTATCGGGCCTGGCTGGCGCCCGATGGCGATATTGGCGCCGTCACCCCGGTCATGGGCGAAGCGGGCGCCGACCCCCATGTCACCATCCTCATTCCCGAAGGACGCATTCCCTGGTCCGGTCATTCCGGCAAATATGCCGCACGGCAGGTGATGGAAGAGATCGAGCGCCGCGCCACGACATTGGTCTTCTGCAACACTCGCGGCCTGGCGGAACTGATCTTCCAGGAACTCTGGTCGGTGAACGAGGCGAACCTGCCCATCGCCATTCATCATGGCAGCCTTTCCATCGAGGCGCGGCGCAAGGTGGAGGCAGCGATGGCAGCCGGCAAGCTGCGCGCGCTCGTCGCCACGGCCTCGCTCGATCTGGGCGTCGATTGGGGCAATGTGGATTGTGTCATCCAGATGGGCGCGCCGAAGGGCAGTTCGCGCCTGCTCCAGCGCATCGGCCGGGCCAATCACCGTCTCGACATGGCGTCGGAAGCCATACTCATTCCCGGCAACCGCTTCGAATATCTGGAAGCCCGCGCCGCTCTGGATGCGGTGGAGTCGGGCGAACGAGACGCCGACGATTTTCGTCCGGGCAGCCTCGATGTCCTTGCCCAGCATGTGATGGGCCTTGCCTGCGCCGCGCCGTTCCGCGCGGAAGAGTTGCTGGCGGAAGTGCGATCGGCCACGCCCTATAGTGCGTTGACGGAGGAAGCCTTCGCCAATGTCCTTCATTTCATCGAGGGCGGCGGCTATGCCCTGCGCGCCTATGACCGCTTCAAGCGGCTGACGCTCGGTCCCGACGGCCTGTGGCGCGTCTCCCATCCCCGCTTCATCCAGCAGCACCGCCTCAACGCCGGCATCATCGTCGACCAGCCCGCGCTGGCCGTCCGCTTCGCCAATGGGCGCAAGCTCGGCACGGTAGAGGAAGGCTTCGCCGCCACCCTGAGCCCCGGCGACTGCTTCTTCTTTTCCGGGACGGCGCTGGAGGTGGTGCGCATGGACAACGCCGACCTTATCGTCCGCGCCACGTCGAAGCGGGCGCGAATCCCCAGCTGGGGCGGCACCCGCATGGCCATGTCCACACGACTGGCCGACCGGGTGCGCCACTTCCTGGCCGAACCGGGCCAATGGTCGCGCTTTCCCGACGATGTGCGCGAATGGCTGGAAGTTCAGAAATATCGCTCTGCCTTGCCGGAACCGGGACAATTGCTGGTCGAGACCTTCCCGCATGAGGGCCGCCACTATCTGGTCTGCTACAGTTTCGAGGGCTGGAACGCGCACCAGTCGCTGGGCATGCTGCTGACGCGCCGCATGGATGCGCAAGGTTTGATGCCCATGGGCTTCGTCTCCAACGACTATGCGCTCGCCGTCTATGGGTTGAAGCCGATCACGGATCCGCAAAGCCTGTTTTCAGCCGACATCCTCGATCATGAATTCATCGAGTGGGTGGAACAATCCAGCCTGCTCAAGCGCGCCTTTCGGGACGTGGCCGTCATTGCCGGCCTGATCGAACGCCAGCACCCCGGCAAGCGCAAGACGGGGCGGCAGGTCACTTTCTCGACCGACCTCATCTACGACGTGCTGCGCAAATATCAGCCCGACCATCTGCTGTTGAAGGCCGCTTGGGCCGATGCGCGGGCGCGGATGACCGATGTGGGCCGATTGGGCGACCTGATCGACCGCGCTTCGGCCACCATGCTGCATGTCGATCTCGACCGGGTAAGCCCGCTTGCTGTCCCAGTGCTGATCCTCATCGGACGCGAGCAGGTCGCGCAGCATGAGGTGGAGGACGCCCTGCTGATCGAAGCGGAAGCATTGGTGGCGGAGGCGATGCGTACAGACTGAAGGGACGAAGATCGCCGGTCACGACTGCATTCCTCCATTGGCTTGAGTGCGCTTTCACGGTTGTCAAAGCGACAGGCCGTCGATCGCCGCCCAGCCGGATGCACCGATGCCCATCAACATCCCTTGATGTGCCGCGCGCACTCCACCCAGGGCGATCACAGGCATGGGGGCCAGTCGGGCCAGAGCCGCGAATCCCTTTCGCCCCAATATGGGTGAGCCGGGGTGGGAGCGCGTCGGGAAAAGTGGCGAGAGAAGGATGAAATCCGCCGAAAAATGTGCCGCTTGCACCATCTCCCGCCGATCATGCACCGGTCTACTGTGGAGGAGCGGCTTTGCCACCCGCCGCCGGTCACGTCCATGCCAGCCATCGGCGTCCCAGGCCTGCGCCTGTATCGCCGTGCCGCCCAGCATCAGCACCAGTCGCCGGCTACGGGCGATCCGGGCGATCCGGTCGAACAAGGCCCGGCGCCGTGATACGATGGTGCGATAGTGCCGGAATATGATCCCCGCCCGGCCCTTCGGCAGACGGGCGACAGCCGCCAGCAAGGCGGTCTCCTCAACCCGTTCGTCGGTCATCAACCAGATCATCGGCAGTTTTTTACGGTGGCGGCGCTGCATGGCCATCGCCTATAGCAGCCGCCATGACGACCGACAGCATTGAAGCCGCGGAACGGCTCGCCGCGAACCGATTGGCCGGGATAGGCGACGCCATGGGCCGTGCCGCCCGCCTTACCGGGCGCACCGCCGAGGACATCACCCTGATCGCCGTGTCCAAGACGCAGGCGGCAGACGCCATCCGCCCGCTGATCACGGCGGGCCAGCGGGTCTTCGGGGAAAATCGCGTGCAGGAAGCGGAAGGCAAATGGCCGGCGCTTTACGAAGAGCATGAAGGCCTTCAACTGCACCTGGTGGGTCAGCTTCAGTCAAACAAGGCGGCCGATGCCGTCGCGCTGTTCGACGTCATCCATTCGCTTGACCGGCCATCGCTGCTGACGGCGCTGGCCAAGGCCATGGATGCGGCGGACAAGCGCGTGCCCTGTTTCATCCAGGTCAATATCGGTGCGGAACCGCAAAAGGGCGGTTGTCCGATCGCCGACGTACCGGCGCTGATCCGGCTGGCGCGGGAGGCGAACATCCCGCTGTTGGGACTGATGTGCGTGCCCCCGGCAGAGGGCGAGCCCGCGCCCTTTTTCGCCCTGCTCGCCAAGATGGCGCGGGAGGAAGGGCTGGAGCAGCTCTCCATGGGCATGTCGGGCGATTATGAAACCGCGATCATGCTGGGCGCAACGCACATCCGCATCGGCACAGCCCTGTTCGGGGAGCGCCCTGCCGCTCGCCCGACACCGGGGAGCGGCAGGGGCATGATCAGAAACTCCCGCGAAGGGTGACGCCATAGGTGCGGGGTTCGGCCAGATAGGCGGAGATCAACTGGTTCGCCATCGGTGCACCCAGAGCGAACTGGCCCGTAGTCGAGGTGGACGGGCTGCTCGACTGGAGCGGGCTGCTGAAGGCGACCTGGGTATAATCCTGGTTGAAGATGTTCTGACCCCAGAATTCCACCGCCCAGCGCTGCTGCGGCCCGCGAATGCCGACGCGGGCGTTGAATACCGCATAGCCGTCCTGCCGCTTTTCCGGGAACAGGTCGGACCCGGTGTTGAAGTCGCTGCTCATGCGCCCGTCGACGTAGAAGAGCGCCGACAGGCCGTTTGAGCCAAGCGGCGGCGTCCAGGACGCGCTGACCGTCGTCACCGCTTCAGGCGCCTGGGAGTTGATCGATCCCGGCAACAGGAACAGCGCCGGATCCAGGGGTACCGTTCCGTCGCCGCTGCCGACCAGTCGGTTGGCGAATTTGGCGCGGGCATAGGTGAATCCCCCCGACAGGCGCACGTTCCGTACCGGCGTAGCCGACAGTTCCAGCTCCACGCCCTGGCTGATCAGACCCGGCCCGACATCGCCGCTGGCGCAGGTCCGCGCCGCCGTCAACGCGCCATCGCAGCCATTGATGTTCTGCACGACGAAGCTGGTGCCGTTGAAGGTGTTCAACTGAAAATTCTTGAACTCCTGCCGGAAGGCGGCGATGTTCGCGCTCCATTTGGGCTGGCTATATTTCAGGCCCACTTCAAACGCGTCGACCTTTTCGGCCGCGAAGCGCAGGCTGGTCACATCGGCGTTGGTGCGCGGCGCGAATACGGCCGGGACCGGATTCAGACCGGTCGATCCAAGCTGGAAGCGATCGAGATTATATCCGCCCGCCTTGTAGCCCTTGGAATAGCTGCCATAGACCAGCAGTTCGTCGATCGGCTTCCATGACAGGACAGCGGTGCCGGAAAACTCCCCATCGGTGATTTTGTCGTTGAGGTCGAGCGCGTTCAGCCCGGTGGAGCCGTTGCCCAGGCAGCCCAATGTCAAAATACCGCCCGCCAGCGTACCGGCCGAGGTGTTGCGAAGCAGCGGATTCGTGGCGATGCTCGACAGCCCGGAGGCCTGCAACGCCGCGCAGGTCGCATTATTATTGTTGAAATCGGCTGAGAAACGCTTGCTTTCATGGGTGTAGCGCAGACCCAGAGTCAGATCGAGCTGCCGGGTGATATGCACGATATTATGGGTGAACAGCGCCCAATTCTCGCTCTTCTGATGATAGAGCGAAGCGACATCCCCGGTCCCCGACGGAATCGCCGCCAAGGCCCGCAATCCATTGCCGAGACCGGTGGAAATGATGCTCGCCTGCGTCGCGCCCACCGCCGGAGTCAAACCTGCATTCAACTGCGCCTGCGTACCGCTAATCAGCGCCTGTGTCGCCAGGCCGCTGCCGCAAGCGCCGAGCTGCGCGGCGGTCAGGTTGCTGTTGACGCTCGCCCCCGCCATCAGACGGCAGGCCGCGAAACGCCCATAGTCCGCACCGAAGCGGATATTATCTTCCAGCGCCAGCTTCTCATGGGCGTAATAGCCGCCCACCAACCAGTCGAGCACCTCGCCAAAGGCAGATCCCTGCGCCCGCACTTCCTGGGTGAAGGTACGGAACTGGCGATAGGTGTTGGGATCGCGGTAGAGCAGGTCAGCCCCGCTATAGTCGTAATCGCCGTAATCCTGGCTCTTATAGTTGCGATAGGCGGTGATGCTGGTCAGCTTGGCGCCGCCCAGATCATAGTTGATCTCGCCCGAAATGCCCCAATCCTTGAGCTTGCTCAGATAATCGCGGCCAGCCGTGATGTGGAGGTCGCGGTCATAGGGATCGACGGGGAATGTGCTGCCCTGTCCCGCCAATATAGCCGCGATCCGGTTGAAGGGTGCCGTGCTGTAGCCCCCTCCGGCAACCGGGCGGCGTTCCCCCGTTTCGATATAGGCCGCACCGCAGCAGCTTTCATCGCGATGGGTATAATCTCCGATCAGGCGGATGGAGAGCGCGTCATTCGGCTCGAACAATGCCTGCCCGCGCAGGAAATAACGATCGCGATCGTTGGTCTCGCCCACCTTGGCGCCGCTGGCGTTCACCAGGTCGTAGAAACCGTCCCGCTTCGACCACACCCCGTCCAGGCTCAGCGCCAACTGGTCGCTGACCGGCCCGGTGATGCGGCCCGCCAGCCGCCAATAGTCATAATTGCCATAGGTGATTTCGGCCTTGCCTGCGAGCTTGAACTCCGGCGCCTTGCTGATGATGTTGATGAGGCCAGCGGAGGCGTTGCGGCCGAACAGCGTGCCCTGCGGTCCGCGCAACACCTCGACCCGTTCGATCTCGCCCAGTTCGTTGAGGCCGGCGCCGGTGCGCGATCGGTAGACGCCGTCGATGAACACCGCGACGGAGCTCTCCAGACCGGGATTGTCGCCGACCGTGCCAATGCCGCGGATGCGCGCCGAGGCATTGGCCTCCGTCCCGGTGGAAGACAGCAGCAGCGAAGGAGCCAGTTGGTTGAGCGCGCGAATATCCGTCGCGCCGCTATTCTGCATCGCCTGCGCGGTCACCGCCGACACGGCGATCGGCACGTCGGACAGAGGACTGGCGCGCCGCGTTGCCGTGACGATGATGTTGACGCTTTCCGGATCGACCGCTGTTCCGCTGTCCTGCGCCCATGCGACCGGAACGCTGCTGCCCAATGCCATGGCACCGGCAGAAATCAGCCAAAGGCTCTTCTTCATGATGATGCTCCCTCTCCTTTGCCGCGCGGTTTGGCGCCGCGTCGAATTATGGTCGAACTATGCTGCCACAGCGGGGTGAAGGCAAGATATGCCTGATTTTCAGGGGCTTTTGCGCCAGATAGTGACCGGATTCTCATAGGCTGTAACGTAGAGGTCACAGCTTAAATTCCGGTTTCCGTAACGGCGGCCTATATTATGGGAAAGCGCAGCAGCCGGTCGGCGACCGGCACCAAGGCAGCTGCCTCCGATCCCATCACCCGCCGAATCGCGCCATGACCGGCATCCAGACCGCCGGTCAGCGCGCCCAGGGCAGGCAGAATCAATTTGGTCCGCGACCCGACGAAGCAGCGCCGCGACACATGGCGGCCCCGCACCGATAGGCGGAATTTGGGATGATAATGCCCTGATATCTCCGGCTGCGGGTCCACCGGGTCCGCCTCATGCCGCAGCCAGATGCCGTCCACCTGCATATCCGCGCAACGCCTGCCGCCAGGCGTCTGCGCCATGCCGACATCGTGATTGCCCGTGATCCAGACCCAGTCGACCCTGTCCGTCAGCAGCGCCAATCTTGCCCGTACCGCGGGGTCAAGCCGCGCCGCCCCGTCGGCGTCATGGAAACTGTCGCCCAGCGACCAGACAGCCCGCGCGCCGGTCCGTTCGACCAGCATTTCGATCATGTCGAGCGTGGCATGGCTGTCATGCGGGGGCAGGAATTGCCCGAACCGTGCGAACCAGCTCGCCTTTTCGAAATGCAGGTCCGCTACCAGCAGGGCGGAGCGCGCAGGCCAGAAAAGCGCAGCCTCCGGCAATGCCAGAAAATCGTGACCCGCGAACGAAAGGGGAACCATAGCTTGCCTATGCGCCCTTGCCCCGCTGCTTTCAAGAGGGCGAGGAAGCGGCTATGGGCGCTGGCATGGAATCCGCTTTCACCATCGCTGCGCTTTACCGTTTCGCGTCCTTCGACGATCCGCAGGCGATTGCCCGCGATCTGCGCCTGCTCTGCGCAGAAATCGGTACCTGCGGCACGCTGATCGTCGCGGGAGAGGGGATCAATGGCACGGTGGCCGGCAATGAAGCTGCCATTGGAAGGCTGGTGACGCATGTCCGTGCCTTGCCCGGCTGCGCCGACCTCGACGTGAAATATGCTCATAGCGATACAGCGCCCTTCGCCCGCATGAAGGTGAAGGTGAAGGCAGAGATCGTCACGATGGGCGCAGCCGATCTTGATCCGGCGCATCAGGCGGGCAAGCATCTCGATCCGGCGGCATGGAATGCCCTTATCGCCGATCCGGACACCGTCGTGATCGATACGCGCAACGGCTATGAAATATCGGTCGGCAGTTTCGAACGCGCGATCGATCCGGGTACCCGCTCATTTCGCGATTTTCCCGCATGGTTCGACGATTTCGCCGAAAAGCTCCGCGAGCAGGGCCGAAAGCCGCGCATCGCCATGTTCTGCACGGGCGGCATCAGATGCGAGAAATCGACCGCTCTGGTCCGCACGCGCGGCTTTGAGGAGGTCTATCACCTGCGCGGCGGCATATTGCGCTATCTGGAGGAAATGCCGGAAGAGGACAGCCTGTGGCGCGGCGACTGCTATGTCTTCGATGAGCGGGTGGCGGTGGGCCATGGGCTGAAGGCAGGGGATTATGTCACCTGCCGCGCCTGCGGGCTGCCTCATGGTCGCGAGACTGCACATGATTGCCCGGCGGATGGGTCCGGGGTCTGGCCGCACCGGAACCAAGTGTAGAGGATCGGCCCCGTGGTATTTCCATGGCCCTCGGCCAAGGTGGCGGTCAGATAGCGCTAATTCCTTCCCAGCGACTGTCACACGACGAAACGATGCAGCGCCGATCCATGGGTCCGCAGCCAGTTACGCGCCGGTCGGGGGTCTTCCCCCAGGATCCGCTGGTGCGCCGCGTGGAAGGCAGGGCTGTGGTCCATATGCAGCAGATGGGCCAGTTCATGCGCGACGGTGGCCCGCCGCACTCCCGGCGGACAAAGGATCAGCCGCCAGCTATAGCGGATCATTCCGCTGGAGGCACAGCTCGCCCAGCGGCTGCGCGGATCGCCAATGCCGACCGACGCCACGATCAGCCCATGGTCCCGCGCCATTTCATGGCTCTCGGTCTCCAGCACAGCCTTCGCCCGCATCTTCAGCCAGCGCAGGACACGCGGGCCCACCGATTCGGCCGCGCCACCAAGGAGCAGTCGATCCTCTTCCAGCCGGATCACGCGCGAGGCGCCCTCGACCCAGCAAATGCGCACCTCCCGCCCCTCCAGAGGAAAGGCGGCGCCGTCGCGGAGCATCACTTGCGCGGGTCTTCGCGCCATTTGCGAACGGACCCAGCCTTCATGTTCCTGCGCCCAGCCGAGAGCGCGCTTCAGATTGGCCCGGCTTGGCAGTGACAGCCTGAGTTCACCGCGCGCATGATCCAGCGACAATCGATAGGCCTTTGCCCGCGCCGAGCGGTGCACCCGCACGGGAACGGCCACGCCATCTACGATCAGGACCGCGTCAGAGCTCTCTGTCGACAAGATGATTTTCCCAATCGCCGACATCCGCTTCGGCGATCGTCCAGCCGCGCACGGATTCCCGCGCATGGTGCACCGCTTCCCGATCGCCGCAGATCAGATAATGCCATTGCGGCAACGGCTTTCCCTCTCCACGCAGCCGATAGGCGCAGGTGCGGGGCAGCCAGCTTATCGTCTTCACCTTCGCGGGGGTCAATCGCACGCAATCGGGCACGAATTGGCGGCGGTCCTTATAGTTGGAGCATTGCCCGCTGTGCCGGTCCAGCAGGCGGCAAGCGACATTGGTGGGGTAGATATGGCCGCTATCCTCGTCCTCGACCTTGTGCAGGCAGCATTTGCCGCAACCATCGCACAGCGCTTCCCACTCGCCGCGATCCAGTTTGTCGAGGGGCTTTTCCCAGAAGTCCAACCGTCACTTCACCCATTTTTCAAGGAAAGCCGTCACCTTTGCCGGCTCCCCCTCATCCACGTCCGGCGTTCCCGGATCGTCCACCGGAACCAGCGCGACCGGCGCGCCATCACCATCGAAAAGATAGGGCGTCCGGCTGTGGCTGACCAGATAGCCGCTGGCGCCCTTGGCCTCTTCCTTATTGTACAGGACCACGAAGTCCTTCGCCACCCTGGCAATTTCGTCAGGCGTACCGGTCAGGCCGATCAGGCGGGGATGGAAGGCAGCGACATAGGTTTTGAGGACGGCAGGCGTGTCCCGATCCGGATCGACGCTGATGAAGATCGGCTGGACCTTGGCCGCCAGGGCGGGCCGTTCCTTCTCGAACCGGGTGAAACCCTGCATGATCCGCTGCAGGTCAACGGGGCAGACATCTGGGCAATAGGTGTAGCCGAAATAGACCAGGCGGTATTTGCCCTTGAAATCGTCCCAGCGGACCTTCCCGCCATCCTGATCGGTCAGGGTGAAGGGCGCGCCGATGCGCGCGCCATGCAGATCGCCCTGGACGCTTTCGTCAGCGCTTGATGCATTGCCTCCGGCCCCCATATTGCAGGCTGCCAGCAGGACGGTCAGCGGCAGGGCGAGCGAAATCAGCGCTTTGTTCATGGCGCCGCCAGCCATGCCCTGCTATGGCCCGATTTGCAAATCCCAACGGGGCTATGGATAGAATGACAGGACGTTTTCCGGCTTGGATGGGGGTTGGCCGTGCCGCCGCCCTGACCCTGGTGCTGCTGTCGCCGGTTGCGGCGCAGGCGCAGTTTTCCGACAATTACAATTTTCTCAAGGCGGTCAAGGATGCCGACGGGCAGAAGGTGACCGACCTGATCCAGAAGCCGGGATCGACCGTCATCAACAGCCGCGACGTCACGTCAGGCGATACCGCACTGCACCTGGTCGTCGCACGGCGGGACAATACATGGCTGACCTTCCTGCTGGCCAAGGGGGCCAACCCGAACCTCACCGACAATAATGGCAACACGCCGCTGATGGACGCGGTGCAGGCCCGTTTCGAGGAAGGCGTGCGCAGCCTGCTCAGCTTCAACGCGCAGGTCGACAAGGCCAATGGAAGTGGCGAAACCCCGCTGATCCGCGCCGTGCAACTGCGCGACGTCGAACTGGTCCGGCTGCTGGTGGCGCAAGGCGCCAATCCGGACAAGCGCGACACGATCGCCGGCATGTCGGCGCGGGATTATGCCGCGCGGGATTCGCGGACGCCGGGCCTGACGGAGGCCCTGAGCGCCGCCAAGACGACGGCCGCGCCCAAGGGACCGGTGCAGGGGCCGGTGTTCTGATATCCAGGCAAAACTGGTTATTTCCCCGCGCGCCGAAGGGAATGGCTTCGAACGCCCCGATTGCGTCCAGAACAGACTACCATCCCGTTTCAGCCGCATGATCCGGATCGGCCAGCGCCGTCAGGCGCCGTGCTGCCCTTCTGGCGAAGCGCAGCGTTTCCGCCTTCCGTCGCGCCGCCGCCAGCGGTTCCATCGGGGCCGGTCGCACCAGTTCGGCATCATATTGGTCCGCGACGATCAGTCCCGTTCGCCCCGGCCATAGCGCCTCGCTATCAAAGAGCGACAGGTCGAAGCCGGAAGGCACCGCCCAGAAATAACGGTCGCAATAGTCGAAATAATCAGGCCATTTCATATCACCCAACAGGTCAGCGCGGCTGCACTTGATCTCCACAATGGTGATTCTGCCCGCCCCGTCCAGCGCCATGATGTCGGCGCGGCGGCCATTGGGCAGCGGCACTTCCAATATCCCGCTCATATCATGCCGGAAGAACAAGCGCAGCGTTCCCCGCGCCACGGCCAATGCCGTGCCATCTGCAAGGGGCGAACAACTGTCGGAAAGATCGGACTCCATGTCGGGTTCTTAGAACAGGAAGGGAACAAAAGGAAAGGGCCGATTCAGGATCACCCGAACCGGCCCTTCATCACCCCCTGCGCGCTCAGCGCGAAACAGTCAGCGATAGAAGATGTGATTGTCGATCGCGGCGAGCTGATGCTTGCCCCAGCCCGGCGAAACGCGGCGGGCATGGAAGAAGAGAGCACCCTCAGCCTTGCTGTTCCATCCATCTTCCATCGCGATCTGGGCGATGGCGACGGCCTCACGCCAGCTTTCGCTGCCCAGGCGGATGGGCGGCATGCCATTGCCGCGCACGAAGCTGAACTGGCCCCGCTGATAGACGACACCGCACAGGCTGTCGGCAAAGCGGCCGGACTTGGCGCGGTTGATGATGACGCGGGCAACGGCCAACTGGCCTTCCAGGCTCTCACCCTTGGATTCGAAATAGACGGCGCCGGCCAGGCATTTCATGTCGCCGGAAACATCCTCGGGCGCGCCTTGGGCATTTACCAGCGCGGCGAGATCATCGGCCTTTACATCGGCGCTGTCGGAAAGGGGGGCCAGCGGCTGCACGACTTCGTGCGGCGCGGCGAAAGTGACGGCGGGCTTTGCACCGGCCGGAGCTGGATTCAGCTCATTGGTTCCCGGAAGGGAGACGGTCGATGGAGCAGCTTCGGAAGCGCTCGACATGTCGGCCGCGGTCACCGCCGCTGTGGCGGAAAGGGTAAATGCCGCGACGATCGCAGCCTTCAGACGAAAACTCATTACAACTCAAAATCGTGCGGTTCTTGGCCGGGAACGTCAAAAAAACCCCTGAAACACCGACGTTCGGCCGCCCCCCGTCTGCGTGTTTACCGCATCCGCCCCCCATGGACGAAGCCGGCAACCTGCGCGTTGAAAGCGTCGGAGGCCTCTGCCCGCGCGCGGAAAGGGAGTCAACGATTAACAGATCGTTTCAGCGGCGAACCGTTCCGCATCCACGATATCAAGCTCTATTACCCACAGGTCGGGGTCCGAACCGCGGCGGCGCGCAATATATTGAGCCATGGCCTCTGATCCTTTTTCCGGGTCCGGACCGCAACGGACCAGCCGGTAGCCGCCCGCATAATCAGGAACGCGCTCGAACAGGCCCTGTTCCCGGCTCTTTTCAAGCAGCTGGAGCAGAATCACGCCGCTGATCGCATCGCCCTTCACCAACACCGTGGCAAAACCGCCCTCCGCCGCGCAGCGCCGCATCAGGACACCGACCAGCATCACGCTGGTCAGTCGCGCCTCGGGTGGATCAGCCGGCATAACCCGGCAGGGACGAGAGGGAAAATTGCGACCGCATGAAGGTGCCCGTACCGCGCCCAACCTCTTCGCCGTCCGCATCGATCAGGCTGGCTTCCGCCACATAGACGCGCCGCCGGCCGCTGATCCAGCGCCCCTCAGCCCGGATCCGGCCAGGTCCGATCGGGCGGGTGAACAACAGGTTGAAGCTCGTAGTCAGCAGGAAACGGTCGCTCACCAGGCTGTTGGCCGCGTAGAAGGCCGCATCGTCCAGCATCTTGAAATAGACCGTGCCGTGCACCGCGCCGGCGGCGTGGAACTGCGTCTCGTCCACGTCGAAATGAATGATCGAGCGGCCCTCTTCGGGAATCGTCAATTCGGACCGGAACAGCCGGTTGATCGGTGCGGAACGGTAGAGACTCTCAAGCGCCCGGAAATGCGCGGCCTCGCCACTGGGCGAGGTGCTGGCCGGCGATACCGGGTCAGGCCGCGTCACGCGCCTCGCCACCAGCCAGCAGGGCATGAAGGGCCGCCGTCGACTTGGCGCCGCGCAACCGGGCAACCTGCCCCTCGTCACGCAGGTAGCGGGAAACGCGGGCCAGCGTCTTCAGATGCTCCGCTCCCGAATCGACGGGAGAGAGCAGCGCGAAGACGATGTCCACCGGCGCCTCGTCCACCGCGTCGAAGGGAACCGGCGGGTCGAGCAGAACGACCACGCCGCTCATTTTCTGGAGGCCGGGAATCTTGGCATGGGGAATCGCCACTCCACCGCCGAAACCCGTCGAACCCAGCTTCTCACGCTCCAGCAGAGCTTCCGCCACCAGGTCGGCTGCCAGTCCGTAGGCCTGCGCGGCAAGCGCCGCAACTTTTTGGAACAACTGCTTCTTGCCGTTCACCGAAAGGGCGGTGCCCAATGCATCCGGTGCGACGATATCATTGAAATGAACCATGCCGAATCCCAGCCGAGCCGCGCCCAGCTTCGGAAAAATGGCGCAACGCCCGGATCTTTAAAGTCCGGCCCCATAGGCCGCCAGCAGAGCCAGGTCAACCGGCGGCCAGGGAGGCGTTCAGCTCAGCCGCGGTTCCACCCAGCCAATGGTACCGTCGTGCCGGCGATAAACCATGTTGTATGCCGCCGTCCCCGCATTGAGGAACAACAGCGCGTTGGTGTTGCGCAGGTCGAGCATCATCACTGCGTCGGACACGCTGGCTTCGGGAATGTCGACCCGGGTTTCCGCCACGATCAGTGGTGCTTCTGCCGGTTCCTCCTCATCGGCCGGGGAAGCGAATATCGTGTAGCCGGCGCCATCCAGCTCCTCAACGCCATATCCATTGGTCCGGCTTGCCTCGGCCGCGGCCGCCTGTGCGCTGCGGTCCTTCAGGCGACGCAGATAGCGGCGCAATTGCTTCTCGATCCGTTCGGCCGCCTGATCGAAGGCGGGATGCGCCTCCTGCGCCTCTCCCGCGCCCTTCAGGATCAGGCCAGTCATCACATGGCAGACGATGTCGCAATGGAAGGCGCCGTGCGGAGCTGGTCGAAAGGTGACCTGAGCGGAAAGCGCGCGGGAAAAATATTTCTCGGCCATGGCCTCCAGACGGGACCAGACATGCTCCTTGAGCGCGTCGCCCGTATCGACCTGATGTCCGGAAACACGAATATCCATATGCCTTCTCCTTATTCTTGCCGGACCGCCCGGGATGGCGGCCCGGTTGGCGTGGAGGCCTGAAGGCTGTGCATCCCGGACGGGGATGCCCGATTCAGGCCTCCTCAAGCCAGAGCGGCTTTTCCAGCGTTGCGACGAACGCTGCATGCCGCTCCAGCTCCTCCGCGCTCGCTGAAAAAATGCGCGCGGGACGAACAGGGCGAACCGCGACTTCCGTCGCAAGTTCCACATTTATAACGAGTTTCTCTTCCTCCTGTGCAAGACCAAGGCCGATCTGACGGCCGCCGGTCAGTTCGATATAAAGCTGGGCCAGCAATTCGGCGTCGAGCAGGGCGCCATGCTTGATGCGATGGCTGCGGTCTATGCCGTAGCGGGTGCAGAGTGCGTCAAGGCTGTGCTTCGCGCCGGGGTGGAGCTGCCGCGCTATGGCGACGGTGTCGATCATCCGATCCATCGACACTTCGGGCAACCCGCACAATTTCAGTTCATGGTTGAGGAAACCGAAATCAAAACGCGCATTATGCGCGACCAGATGGCTGTCCTCCAGAAAGGCGAGCAGTTCCTCCGCGCCGTGTATGAAAAGCGGCTTGTCCTTGAGGAATATGTCCGAAAGGCCATGAACGGCCTCCGCTGCTGCGGGCATGGACCGTTGCGGATTGTAATAAGCGTGGAAGGTGCGCCCCGTGGGCACCCGGTTCAGGAGCTCAATACATCCGATCTCGACCAGACGATCGCCGGAGGCCGGATCGAATCCCGTCGTTTCGGTGTCGAAAATAATCTCGCGCATCGCCCTCTACAACGACTCTTGCCGGATCCCTCTTATCGGCCTGTCTTCGCACCAAGGCAAGCGACCAAGCGGCGCACCTGGAAGCGTGTTTCGGCGAAGGTCGTGCCGGTATGGATGATATAATCGGCCCGCCGCCGCTTTTCAGCATCGGGTATTTGCAGATGGACAATCCGGCGAAACTTCGCAGCGGTCATGCCGGGCCGTCCCAGGACTCGCTTGCGCTGCTTCCAGGCCGGGGCCGTGACCACGATGACGCCTGCCAGCTTGCGATAGCCATGAGTCTCGAACAGCAGTGGAATGTCCAGCACGACGAACTTGCGCGATCGGTTTCGTTGCAGGAACGCCTTGCGGCCCTGCTGCACGGCGGGATGGACAATGGCTTCCAGCGCCTTCAATTCCTGCGGATGACCGAAGACCGCGGCGCCCAGTTTCGCCCGGTCGACACCCCTGGCACCCGTCGTGCCGGGAAAGCGCGCCTCTATCGCCGGCAGCAGCGCACCGCCTGGACCCTGCAGCCGATGCACCTCCGCATCGGCATCGAACAGCGGAACCCCTTCCCGCCGCAGCATGGCCGCGACGGCGGATTTGCCCATGCCGATGGAACCGGTGAGGCCATAGATCTTCATCCCATCATCTTCATCGACATCAGGCGGCGAGCAACAGGGCGCGCAATTCCTCATCCCGATCGCGGGGCGCCTCTGCATCAAAGAAGATGTCGAAGGCCAGGGCCGCCTGCCCGATCAGCATCTCCAACCCGTCGAGGGTCTTCAATTCCCTCCTGCGCGCCGCCTTGAGCAGCTCCGTCTCCAGCGGCGCATAGACGATGTCATAGACCGTCGCTTCGGCACCCAGGGGCGCCAGATCCAGATCCAGCACTGGCTGGCCGATCATGCCGAGCGAGCTGGTGTTGACGAGTAGGTCGGCCTGGGGCAGCGGATCGGTCATGCCGATCACGCGGCCGTTGAATCCTGCCCGGTCCAGCAATGCCTGCCCCTTTGCCGGATCACGCGCCATGACGGTGACGTCCGGCACCCCAAGGCTCATCAACGCGAACAGGATCGCCCGCGCAGCGCCGCCAGCGCCGACCAGAACGGCGCGCTGCCCCTTCCATTTGTCACGCAATAAAGGCTGCAGGAACCCGCCAGCATCCGTATTGGTGCCGATCAACGGCCCGCCCGTTTCGCTGGCGATGGTGTTCATGGCACCGATCCGGTCACGCACCCCACCCGGATCGTCGGTATAGTCCATCACCGCGATCTTGTGCGGGATCGTGACGTTGCAGCCAAGCCAGTCCGGATCGGCCCGCCGCGCCAGGAAATAGGCGGCCAGACCCTCGCTGGTGACGTGGGTCTTCCTGTATTCCGCCTCTATTCCCAGCACATCCAGCCAGAAATTATGGATCAGCGGCGATTTGCTGTGCGCGATCGGATCACCGATCACTTCGGCATAGGGGAGCGTATCGGTCATGCCGCCAGAACGCCCCGGATGCGCAGAAAGTCAAGCAAAGGCAGCAGCGGCAGGCCCTGAATCGCAAATTGGCTGCCTTCGACCCGGCTGAAAAGCTGCGCGCCCGGCCCTTCGATCCGGTAGCAGCCGACGCACCAGCGGCATTGCTCCCAATCCCCATCGAGATAGGACGCGATGAACGCGTCCGACAAGGGTCGCACCGTCATCCGCACCCGTTCGACATGGCGCCAGATCGGTTCGCCGTTCAGGGCGATCACCGCCGCGCTGTGGAGATGATGCACGCGGCCGGAAAGCAGCTTCAATATGCGCTCCGCATCGGCACGGTCGACCGCCTTGTCGATCATCGTGCCGTCGTCGAGGCTGAGGGTCTGGTCACAGCCCAACACCAGTCCGCCCGGCACCCGGCGCGACACGCGCAACGCCTTCAGTTCGGCCAGGGCATCGGCCAGTTTCCGCGCATCCAGCCCGTCAGCGCGCAGTGCATCCCTGGCGGCCTCCTCATCGACACCGGGAGACAAGGCCTCGAACGGAACCTGCGCCGCTTCCAGCAGCGCGCGGCGGCTCGCGCTTTGCGATGCCAGCACGATCATGACTTAACTCCCTTCCGCCAGAACGCGGTCGTTGAACAGGTTGATGATGGCGGCTGCTGCTTCCTCGATGGAACGGCGAGTCATGTCGATCACCGGCCAGCCATTGTCCGCAAACATGCGCCGGGCAAAGGCCAGCTCCTCCTGCACCCTGTCGATGTGGACATAGCTCGTCTCTGGCGCCTGGTTCAGCGAGAGCAGGCGATTGCGGCGAATCTGCACCAGCCGTTCCGGACTGACGGTCAGCCCGACTACCATCGGATGCTTGAGCGTATAGAGGCTGCGCGGCGGTGGCGACTGGATCACCAACGGAATATTGGCGGTCTTGTATCCGCGATTGGCAAGATAGATGGAGGTAGGTGTCTTGGACGCGCGCGACACCCCCGCCAGCACGATGTCTGCCTCTTCCCAATTTTCATGACCCACGCCGTCATCATGGGCTATGGTGAACTGGATTGCCTCGATCCGGGCGAAATAAGCCTCGTCCAATATATGCTTGCGCCCCGGCCGGTTGCGCGTTTCCTGACCCAATATGTTGGAGAGTGCGTCAGTCACGCTGTCCAGCGCGGCGACATGCGGCAGGCCGAGCGCCCGGCAGCGCGTCTCCAGGCGTCGGCGAAGCTGGTGATTGGACAGGGTGAACAGAACCAGGCCCGGATTGGCGGCGATCTCCTCCATGATGCGGTCGAGATGGACATCAGAGCGTACCATCGGCCAGAAATGGCGTACGGCTTCGACATTCTCGAAAGCGCCGATCGCAGCCTTGGCAATGTTTTCCAGCGTTTCGCCGGTAGAGTCCGAAAGCAGGTGGAGATGGATGCGCGACATGAAGCATATCTCTGTGGGGAGGCTGTGGATAAAGCAAGGGATAGGTTGCGGGGAAAATCAGCGCCTTATCGCCCTCCTCGATTCCGGTAATCTTGTCCACAGGCCGCAAACAGGCGGTGATTTTGATCCACAGGCTGTGGATAACGGGAATAAACGGACTGACTCGGACGGGAATCAGCCGCCTCAAGGAGTCAAGTTGTTGGCAAATCGGGGCACAGCGCATAAACCCCGCTGCCAACCGCTCTACTATCTCCATCATCCTTTTTTGAATCTAAATATAAGAGAGTCTATGACGGGACCTGATGCCGGCCGTTCGAATGGGCCATCCGCCAAGCCGTTGCTTTCAGTCCTGAAAGGCGAGTGCCCCGATGTGCCGCCCATTTGGCTGATGCGGCAGGCGGGCCGCTATCTGCCGGAATATCGGGCCTTGCGAGCCGAAAAAGGCGGATTCCTGGAACTCGTCTATGACAGCGCGGCGGCGGCGGAGGTGACTCTCCAGCCCCTGCGGCGATTTGGTTTCGATGGCGCGATCCTGTTTTCCGATATTCTGATCGTGCCCTATGCCATGGGACAGGATCTCTGGTTCGAAGCCGGGGAAGGCCCGCGGCTGGCCCCAGTCCTGGCGGAAACGGAACTGTCGGCCCTCAAACCCGACTTCAGCCGCTACGAGGCGGTCTATGAGACGGTGCGACGGGTCAGGGCGGCGCTGGACCCCCAGGTGACCTTTCTCGGCTTTGCAGGCAGCCCCTGGACCATCGCGACCTATATGGTTGCCGGGCAGGGCAGCAAGGACCAGGGTGCAGCCCGCCGTCTCGCCTATCAGCAACCACAGAAATTCGGCGCGATCATCGATGCGATCATCGACGCTACGGTCGTCTATCTTTCCGGCCAGATCGACGCGGGGGTAGAGGCCGTGCAGCTCTTCGACAGCTGGGCAGGCAGCCTTGCCCCGCTGGAGTTCGAACGCTGGGTGATCCAGCCCAACAGGCGGATCGTGGAGAAGCTGAAGGCGATCCACCCCACCATTCCCGTGATCGGCTTTCCCAAGGGCGCCGGCGCCAAGCTGGCGGATTACGCCGTGGGAACAGGCGTCGATGCCGTCGGCGTCGATGAAACCGTCGATCCGCATTGGGCGAACCGCGCGCTGCCGCAGGGATTGCCGGTGCAGGGAAATCTCGATCCCCTGGCACTGATCGCCGGCGGCAAGGCAGTGGAAGAAGCCGTCGACAACATCCGTGCCGCCTTTGCCGGGCGACCGCACATTTTCAACCTGGGCCACGGGATTCTCCCCGACACCCCCATTGATCATGTGGAAGCGCTGCTTAGCTATGTGCGCCGGACGCGGTCATAGCGGGAGATTGGACCATGCCTTATCTGGGAGCAGCCTATTTGTGGGTCAAAGCCGCGCATGTCATCTTCGTCATCTTCCTGATGGCGGGCCTGTTCATGATGCCGCGCTTCTTCGTCTATCACCAGCAATGTCCGGTGGGGTCCGACGAGGATAGAAAATGGATCGACCGTGAACGGCGGCTGCTCAGGATCATCCTCAACCCGTCCATCATCCTGGTCTGGATCTTCGGCCTGATGTTGATGGTGGAGATCGGCGCATGGCACTTCGGCTGGTTCCATCTGAAGCTGCTCTTCGTGCTGGGCCTGTCGGCCTATCATGGCTGGATCGCAGGCTATGTCAAAAAGCTGGCCAAAGGGGAGCGTCCGCTCAGCGAGAAGCAGTTGCGGTTGCTGAATGAAGTTCCGGGAATTGCCGCCGCCGTGATCGTTATCGCGGTGATCGTGAAGCCGTTCTGATGTCGATCAGATCTGGCGTGCCTGGTCACGCCGGATCGACCGGAATATTGTCGATCAGCCGCGTCTTGCCGATCTTCGCAGCGCCCAGCAGCCTTGCCGGACGGTCCAGCACCGACATCGGTTCCAGAGTCACCGCGTCGCACAGCGTCACATAATCGATCGGGTCGAATCCATGGGCCGCCAGCAAGGTGATCGCCTTGGCGAGGGCAGCCTCGACGGTCGCGCCATTTTTCATCTGCCGGGCCGCTTCGCCCAGGGCGCGGGGCAGAGCCAGCGCCTCCTTCCGTTCTTCTTCCGTCAGATAGGCGTTGCGCGACGACAGCGCCAATCCATCCTCCGCTCGCTGGGTCGGCACCCCGACGATCTCGATGGGCACGTCCAGGTCGCGCACCATCTGCCGGATCACGGCGAGTTGCTGATAGTCCTTTTCCCCAAACAGCGCGACATCGGGACGGACCTGGTTGAACAGCTTCGTCACCACCGTGGCCACGCCGTCGAAATGGCCCGGTCGCGCCGCGCCGTCCAGCCCTTCGGTGAGGCCGGAGACGGAGATGTTGGTGGCATAGCCGGCCGGGTACATGACCTCGACGCTTGGCGCCCAGAGGATGTCCACTCCGGCCGCCTGCAACATCTGCGCGTCCTTGGACTCGCGCCGGGGATAGGCGTCCAGATCCTCGTTCACGCCAAACTGGCGCGGATTGACGAAGACCGACACGGCGACATGCCCGGCATGGCGGCGCGCTTCCTCGACCAGCGCCATATGCCCGTCATGCAAAGCGCCCATGGTGGGCACCAGCGCCAGCGGTTTTCCGTCGCTTTTCAGCGTATCGACAGCAGTGCGCAGCGAAGGCAGGTCACGGAGGGTTTGCACGACAGGAACGGCTCCGATAAGGGCATCATCAGGGGTACATCCTGCTAAAGGCACGACCGGCTGAAACGGTCAAGAATCATTGCGACAATCAACGGGGTTACAAAGGTCCGATGGCGAACGCCCAAACGCACCATATCGTCTTCGCCAATGAGAAAGGCGGAACCGGCAAGTCCACCACGGCCGTGCATACGGCCATCGCGTTGACGGTATTGGGTCATCGCGTCGGCATGATCGACCTCGACCCGCGCCAGCGCACCATCACCCGTTATATGGAAAACCGCGCCGACACCGCGCGCCGCCGTGCCATCGACCTGCCTACCCCCGATTTCGCGGTGTTCACGGGCGACAGTGTCGAAGCGTTGAACGAACAGGCCGCTGCGATGGCGCAGGACAAGGATTTCCTGGTCATCGACACGCCCGGCCGCGACGATGACTATGCCCGTCACATGGCTGCCCGCGCCCATACGCTGGTGACGCCGATGAACGACAGCTTCGTCGATTTCGACCTGATCGGGCAGGTCGACGCCGAAACCTTCAAGGTGAAGCGGCTCTCCTTCTATTCCGAGCTGATCTTCGAGGCGCGCAAGACCCGCGCCAAGGCCGACGGCGTCACCATCGACTGGGTGGTGCTGCGCAATCGTGTCCAGCATCATGATGCGCGCAACAAGAAGCGGGTGGGCGACGCGCTGATGGAATTGTCGCGCCGGGTCGGTTTCCGCGTGATTCCAGGCTTGTCGGAGCGCGTGATCTTCCGCGAACTCTTCCCGTCGGGCTTGACGCTGCTGGACAAGGGGCATCTGGGTGAACTGGGCGTCAGCCATATCGCCGCACGGCAGGAACTGCGCGAGATGGTGTCGGGTCTTGCCCTTCCCTCGCGTGACGAGGTCGCGCCGATGGATCTCCTCGGCGCGGCCTGATGGGTCTGCTTGCCCTGGCT
This sequence comes from Sphingobium sp. LSP13-1-1.1, assembly GCF_040676415.1. Lineage (NCBI taxonomy): Bacteria > Pseudomonadati > Pseudomonadota > Alphaproteobacteria > Sphingomonadales > Sphingobiaceae > Sphingobium > Sphingobium sp. LSP13-1-1.1. The sequence goes on from NZ_JBEGHU010000078.1 coordinate 67,960, forward strand.
TTGATCGGGCTTGCCGCCTGGCTTGTCTGGACGGGACGATTGCAACGCATGACCGCAAAGGATGGGATGGCGCTGGGTGCCGCTCTGGTCGGCGCGGTCATGGCGGCCAAGGGCAAGCCGCTGGTCGGTGCACCGCTGCTGATTGGTGCCGCGCTGTTCTTTTCCGCCAGGAGCCGGCCGGGCAGGGCAAAGGCTCGATCGAGCGGTCCCGCCACGCAAACCATTGCTCCGCAGGCGATCGTCGAGGCCCGCAAACTGCTGGGCGTGGGGTCGGATGCCGATGCCCGCGCCATCCGCGCCGCGCATCGCCGGCTTATCGCCTCGGTCCATCCGGACAAGGGTGGCACCGAAGCGCTGGCCGCCCAGATCAATGCGGCGCGTGACCTGTTGATCCAGGAAGTAACGCAGCGTCACAAAACCCCCTGAAACCTAAGGAGAGGATGTCATGGCCCATCGCTTTCATCCCACGCTCCTACGCGAATATGACATTCGGGGCGTCATGGGACGGACGCTGAGCGAGGCCGATGCCTATGCCGTAGGCCGCAGTTTCGGGACGATCGTCATGCGGGCTGGCGGATCAAGGGTCGCGGTGGGCTATGATGGACGGTTGAGTTCCCCGGCGCTCGAACAAGCGGTCGTCCAGGGCCTTCAGGACGCCGGCACCGATGTGCTGCGCATAGGACTGGGCCCGACGCCCATGCTCTATTATGCCGAAGCGGTCCTGGATGTAGATGGCGGCATTCAGATAACCGGCAGCCACAATCCCCCCGATCATAATGGCTTCAAGCTGGTGCTTCAGCATGATGCCTTTTTTGGCGAGGCCATTGCCGATCTGGGCGCCATGGCTGCGGCGGGGGACTGGAGCGAGACGGGGAGCGGACGTGGCGGCCGGGTTGAGACGGTCGATATCATGGACCGATACGCCGCGCGGCTGGTGGAGCGGTTCGACGGCGCTGCCTGGCGTATTGGCTGGGACGCCGGCAATGGCGCGGCCGGGCCGGTGGTGGACAAGCTCGTCAAGCTCCTGCCAGGTGAGCATCATGTGCTTTTCACCCAGATAGACGGACATTTTCCCCATCATCACCCCGATCCCACTGTCGAGGCCAATCTGGCCGAGCTGAAGGCCCTTGTCCGTTCGAAGAAACTCGATTTCGGAGTGGCTTTCGACGGTGATGGCGACCGGATCGGCGTGATCGACGGCAAGGGTCGGACGATCTGGGGCGACCAGTTGCTCGGAATCTTCGCCGAACTGGTGCTGAAGGATCACCCCGATGGCGTGATTGTCGCGGATGTGAAGGCCAGCCAGGCCCTGTTCGACCGAATCTCTGCGCTGGGTGGGCGACCGCTGATGTGGAAGACCGGGCACAGCCTCATCAAGTCCAAAATGAAGGAGATTGCTGCTCCCCTGGGTGGGGAGATGACCGGTCACATCTTCTTCGCGGACGATTATTATGGTTTTGACGACGGCCTTTATGCCGCGGTCCGGCTTATTCGGGGGCTGACCCGGCTGGGCCGCAGCGTATCGGACCTGCATGACGAAATGCCCGTCATGGTCAACACTCCCGAAATCCGCTTTCCCGTCGAGGAGAGCCGCAAATTCGCGGTGGTGGAGGAAGTGCGGGCGCGATTGCGAACCCTGGGCGCCAGCATGGATGAAACCGATGGCCTGCGGGTCAGCACGGCCGATGGCTGGTGGCTGTTACGGGCATCCAACACGCAGGATGCGCTTGTTGCGCGTGCCGAGGCGCAGGACGAGGAAGGTCTGGGCCGCCTGGTCGCGGAAATCGATGCGCAACTGGCCGATTCGGGCGTGATTCGGATTTCCGAAGCCGATCACTGATGGATGAATGGAAAAAATGGCGCGGTTTGTCAGCCAGATTTACGTTACGGAATTCATGCAGACCAGTGACGATTGCATGAAACGCAACCAGGCATCAGCTTTTCGCATTTGCGAAATAAAGCGCTGCACCGCAAAAGGAAAAGGCCTTTCAGGCATCCTCTCCTAAAACTTTCAAGCCGTCCCTCGGGGCGGCTTTTTTTTCGTTTGAAGAAGTGCTGCTTTTTCGCTCCCTGCCGTAGCGTCGCTTGGCATTTTGACCGCCGGACGCCCAGAAACGGCGCAAATTAGGGCTTTTCGAACGAAAATTTAACCATATTGCTAATAGGGCGAGGCTTTGAGCGGATCACTTTGCCGCGAACGCCATTTGCCAGTGACGAGTTTGAAGAGAGGATTCACCATGCCCTTCCGCCGCCCCATCCTTGCGAGCCTCCTGTTGTCGGGCATATGCGCGGCACCTGTTCCGGCTCTGGCAGGTGGTTTCTACCTTCAGGAGCAGGCGCCCAAGGAAACCGGGCGTGCCTTGGCAGGCGCGGGCGCGGCGGCGGACGATCCGTCGACCATCTACTTCAATCCTGCGGCCATGACGGAATTGTCGGGTGTCCAGACCTCTATCGGCGGCATCGCGCTGATGGCGTCCGCGCATCAGGCCAATCGCGGCACCTATCGCACCGTTCCCACCCTGCCTGGCGCACGGGTGCCGGTAAGCGGCAATGACGGCGGGCAGCCGTTCGAAAAGGTCATTCCCATTCCCAGCTTCTATATTACGGCGCAGGCGACCGACCGGCTGTGGCTGGGCCTTGGCGTCAATGCCCCGTTCGGGCTGAAGCTCGATTATGACGACGGGTTTTTCGGGCGCTATGACTCGCTCTACACCAACCTCAAGACCTATAATATCCAGCCCAGCGCGGCTTATAAGCTCAACGACAATTTCTCGATCGGCGGCGGCGTCGATGTACAATATGTGAAGGCGACGCTGACCAACGCCCTGCCGCAGCTTTCTCCCCTGGCGCCCGCCGACGGCTTCGCGCGACTAAAGGGTGATGATTGGAGCGTCGGCTGGAATGCGGGCCTGTTCTACACCAATGGCGACACCAATGTCGGCATTTCCTACCGTTCCGCGATCAAGCACAAGCTGACCGGCACGCAAAGCATTTCGGGCCTGCTTGGACCGATCGCTGCGGCCAATGGCGAGTTGGACGCGTCCGCGCCGCTCAACCTGCCCGACATCGTCACCATCGGTTTCATGCATCGCCTGACGCCCCGGTTGCGGGCGATGATCAGCGCCCGCTGGTACAATTGGTCGACGTTCAAGGGCATCGCCATCACGACCGCCACCGGTACCAGCAACAAGGAACTGGACTACCGGGACAGCTACAGCGTCAGCCTGGGTGGGGAATATGACGTCAGCCCGGCTCTGACGCTGCGCGCGGGCACGATGTTCGACCGCACGCCGACCAATTCCCAGCATCTGACGACGCGCGTGCCTGATGGCGACCGTGCATGGCTGACGGCTGGCGCCACCTTCAACGTGTCGCCGGCCTTTGCGCTGAACCTCAGCTATGCCCATACATTTGTGGAAAAGGCCAACATCATCCGTCCCGACAGCTATTATCCCGCGCCAGCGACAGTGACGGCGACCACCCTGTCTCAGACCAGCGGCAATGCGGACCAGATCGGCGCATCGCTCACCGCACGCTTCTAACTTGATCCAATAATCCCTATAGGGGCTCCATCAGAACGGAGCCCCTATTTCATGTCCGACCATAATCCCGGCCTGCGTCCCTGGCGCGATATTGCTCGTCGAGAGTGTCGCCAGATCATGGTCGGCAATGTTCCGGTGGGCGGCGGTGCTCCGGTCACGGTGCAGACCATGACCAACACGCCGACCCATGACGTCAGGGCGACGATCGACCAGATCCGCCGCTGCGAGGAAGTGGGCGTGGACATCATCCGCGTCTCCTGCCCCGACGAGGCGTCCACTGCTGCCCTGAAGCAGATCGTCCGCGCCGCCCGCGTGCCGATCGTCGCCGACATTCACTTCCACTATAAGCGCGCCTTGGAAGCCGCCGATGCGGGCGCGGCCTGCCTGCGCATCAATCCCGGCAATATCGGCAGCGAGGCGCGGGTCAAGGAGGTGGTCGACGCGGCCAAGGCCAATGGTTGTTCGATCCGCATCGGGGTGAACGCAGGCTCCCTCGAAAAAGACCTGCTCGAAAAATATGGTGAGCCTTGTCCGGAGGCGCTGGTCGAAAGTGCGCTCGACCATATCAAGCTGCTGCAGGATCAGGATTTCCACGAATATAAGGTGGCGGTGAAGGCCAGCGACGTCTTCCTGGCGGTCGCCGCCTATATGCAACTGGCCGAAGCGGTGGACTGCCCGCTGCACCTGGGCATCACCGAGGCGGGCGGGTTGATCGGCGGCACGGTGAAGAGCGCCATCGGCATCGGCAATCTGCTCTGGGCCGGGATCGGCGACACGATCCGCGTTTCCCTTTCCGCGGAGCCGGAAGAGGAAGTCCGCGTCGGCTATGAGATATTGAAGTCGCTCGGCATCCGCACACGGGGGGTCAAGGTCATCTCCTGCCCCAGTTGTGCGCGGCAGGGTTTCGATGTGATCCGCACGGTCCAGGCTCTGGAGGAACGGCTTCAGCATATCCATACGCCGCTTTCGCTGTCGGTCCTGGGCTGCGTGGTGAACGGTCCCGGCGAAGCGCGGGAAACCGACATCGGCCTGACTGGCGGCGGGGCGGGCAAGCATATGGTCTATCTGTCCGGCCTCACCGATCATACGATCCAGGACGAAGGCATGATCGACCATATCGTCAACCTTGTCGAAGCCAAGGCGGCGGAGATCGAAGCGGCGAAGCTGGAAGCCGAAACGACCGATGCAGGCAAGGCGGAAGCGGCGGAATGACGGACCGCTTGCCTGATGCTGACGAAGAGGCGGTGCAACCGGGCACGGCCATGCCGACTGGCCACGCCGTGGAGAAGGCAGGTGCATCAGCGGTCGGCGCGTCCGCTCTGGGCGCCGGAGCAATCGGCAGCCTGGCGATTGGAGCGCTGACTCTGGGTGCGCTGGCCGTCGGTGCGGTTGTCGTCGGCCGCATGCGCATCGGCCGGGCGCGCATTGCCCGTCTCCAGATCGACGAACTGACTGTCGGGCGCCTGATCTGGAAGAACCGCGACTGACGGAGCCGGCTCACCGCGTTCCGCATCCATTAGGCATATCATGGGCAGCGATACTCACCGCGCCGCATCGGCGACTGCATTTCCCCTCGCATTCGCGGTCTGTTGCGTCGGAGTAGCGCTGTTTTCGGTGATGGATGCGGCCATGAAGGGATTGAGCCTTTCCATCGGCCTGTTCAATGCGCTGTTCTGGCGCGCCATGGCGGGGAGCCTGCTGGGACTGGCGCTGATGCTGCTGACGCGGCAACGTTGGCCCCATCTGACCGTGCTGCGACTTCATATGCTGCGCGGGACGGTGGTGGCGGTCATGGCCAGCCTGTTCTTTTGGGCGATCATGCGGATGCCCCTGGCCGAGGCCATCGCCCTGTCCTTCATCGCGCCGCTGATCGCCCTGTATCTCGCCGCCCTGTTGCTCAAGGAACGGATCGGGCGACGAGCCATTGGCGCGTCTCTGCTGGGACTGATCGGCGTTGCCTTCATCCTGTCGGGGCGAATGCGGGGCAGCTATGATGCAAATGCACTTCTGGGCGCGGGCGCGGTGCTGCTGTCGGCGGTGCTGTTCGCCTGGAACCTGGTCCTTCAGCGCCAGCAGGCGCAGCTTGCGTCCCCGATCGAGGTGGCCTTCTTCCAGCATGTGGTGATGCTGGCGGTATTCTCCCTTTTCGCCGTTCTTGCCCAGGAAATGCCGATTGTGCCGGCCGCGCCGTCATGGGCGCTGGTGCTGCTGTCCGCGACGCTGGCCTTCACCTCGCTCACCGCGCTGGCCTGGGCCTATGCACGGGCGGAGGCGCAGCGATTGATCCCGGTGGAATATACGGCTTTCCTCTGGGCGGCGGTCATTGGCTGGCTTGCCTTTGGCGAACGGCTCACCCTGACTACCCTTGCTGGCGCGCTGTTGATCGTGGTGGGGTGCCTCATCGCATCCCGTGCAGGACCGACCGAACCGCCCCATGTCGAACCGTCCGTTGCCTGAAAGGAAGAGCATGTCCGTCACCATTCGCGAGGCCGTTTCCTCCGACCTTGCTACGATCCACGCCTTCATTCTCGCCCTGGCGGACTATGAGAAATTGTCCCATGAGGTGAAGGCCGACCGCGCCTCCCTCGATAAATATCTGTTCGGCCCGCGTCCCATGGCCGAGGTGCTGATCGCGGAAAATGAAGGGCGCGCGATCGGCTTTGCCCTCTTCTTCCACAATTTCTCGACTTTCGAGGGGCGACCCGGCCTCTATCTGGAGGATCTGTTCGTGATCCCGGAGGCGCGGGGGCTGGGCGCAGGCAAGGCGCTGCTCTCGCGCCTCGCGCAACTGGCGCTGGAGCGGGATTGCGCGCGGCTGGAATGGTGGGTGCTGGACTGGAACGAACCGTCCATCGCCTTTTACCGCTCGCTGGGCGCGCGGCCCATGGACGAGTGGACGGTGCAGCGCGTCGATGGCGCAGCGCTCGCCGCCCTCGCATCAGCGCATCCTGCACGCTGATGTCCGGTAATGTGGCAATCATTGTAACGCCTCCGTTCGCCAGGCTTTTTTGTCGTTCTGATCCGTGCCCGAGGATTCTTACGGAGTCCGCAAGACGAGCCGAGGGCCGGACTCTTGACGGAGACTCCCTCCCCGGCGCATTGTGCCGAAACGGAACATTTGGGGGACAAGGACTGCCATGGCTGTCAGCCGCGGAGCCAAACGCACGCCGGAATGGCGTGAAATGCTGAAACGCAGCCTGATCCGCAGCGGCGCGCTGATCGGTGCGATTGCGCTGTTGCTGGCGACCCTGTTCCTGGCGCTGGCGCTGCTCAGCTATCAGCCGAGCGACCCGTCAATGAACACGGTGGCGGGCGATCATGTGCAGAATATCATGCAGGCGCCGGGTGCCTGGGTCGCGGATTTCCTGCTCTGGCTGCTGGGCGTGCCAGTGGCGCTGGTGCTGCCGCTGATGGCGATTACGGCACGACGGCTGTGGGGTGATCAGGACATGAGCGGGTGGAAGGCGCAGTTCGGCAAATGTTTTGCCGGCATCGTGCTGCTGGGTATCGCGCTGGCGCTGTTCCAGACCAATCCACTGGTCGGCCTGCCGTCGGGCTGGGGCGGCATCATCGCGCTGGTCACGGCACGCGGCGTCGCCAGCCTGACCGCGCAGGCTCCAGCCGCGCAGGGCTGGATCACCGGCATCCTGATCGTCCTGACGCTGATCGCGGGTCTTGTCCTCTGGTATCGCAGCCTCGCTCTTGAAAAGCCGATCATCGCGCTGCGCCGACCGTCGCTGCCACGCCTGGCGCTGCCACGGCCTGCTTTCGCTCTTCCTGCTCCTGTGCCGGTAGCCGATGCGGATGAAGATGACGAGCTGTTCGAGCGCGTCGCGACGCCGCGCCGGACCGTGACCAACGAACCCAAGCCGCCGATCAATATCCAGACGCCCAAACCCGCGCCCGTGCAACGCTCAATGGCGCCGGTCAGCCAGGACGACCTGTTCGGAAACAGCTCCCTGCCGTCACCGGACCTGCTTAATCCGACCCCCGCCAGCCAGGGGCAGAAGATCGACAAGGCTGCGCTGGAGCGCAATGCCCGTCTGCTCGAATCCGTGCTGGACGATTTCCATGTGAAGGGAAATATCGTCGAGGTTCGTCCCGGCCCGGTCGTCACCATGTACGAACTGGAACCGGCGCCGGGCATCAAGGCGAGCCGCGTAATCGCGCTGGCCGACGACATCGCGCGCAACATGTCCGCGCTTTCGGCGCGCGTCGCGACGATTCCCGGACGTACCGTGATCGGCATTGAGCTGCCCAATGCGAACCGGGAGGGCGTGTCCTTCCGCGAACTCATCACCAGCGAGCAGTTCGGACAGGAAGCGACCCTGCCGATCATCCTGGGCAAGAATATTTCGGGGGAGCCGATCATCGCGGATCTGGCGCCGATGCCGCATCTGCTGATCGCCGGTACGACGGGTTCGGGCAAGTCCGTGGGTCTGAACGCGATGATCCTGTCGCTGCTCTACCGCATGACGCCCGATCAGTTGCGGCTCATCATGATCGATCCCAAGATGCTGGAACTGTCGACCTATGACGACATTCCGCATCTGCTCTCCCCCGTGGTGACGGAGCCGGCCAAGGCGATCCGGGCGCTCAAATGGGCGGTGGAGCAGATGGAGGACCGCTATCGCATGATGGCGTCGATTTCCGTCCGCAACCTTGCCAACTATAATGAAAAGGTCCGCGCGGCCAAGGCGAAGGGCAAGCCGCTCGGCCGCAGGGTGCAGACCGGCTACGACCCCGAAACCGGCAAGCCCATTTACGAGGAGGAACAGCTCGATTTCCAGCCTCTGCCGCAGATCGTGGTCGTGGTGGACGAGCTTGCCGACCTGATGATGACGGCGGGCAAGGAAGTGGAATTCCTGATCCAGCGGCTCGCGCAGAAGGCGCGCGCGGCGGGCATCCACCTCATCCTCGCAACGCAGCGTCCGTCGGTCGACGTCATCACCGGCGTCATCAAGGCCAACCTGCCGACCCGCATCAGCTTCTTCGTCACGTCGAAGATCGACAGCCGAACCATATTGGGCGAACAGGGCGCCGAGCAGCTGTTGGGCAAGGGCGACATGCTCTACATGCATGGTGGCAAGGGGCTGATGCGCGTGCACGGTCCCTTCGTGTCGGACGATGAAGTGCGCGTGGTGGCCGATCACTGGCGCGCCCAGGGCCAGCCCGACTATATCGCCGCCGTCACCGAGGAGCCGGAGGAAGGCAGTTTTGCGCTGGATGGCGTGGATCTGGGCGACGACAGCCCGGATGCGCAGCTTTTCCGCAAGGCATGCCAGCTCGTCTTCGAAAATCAGAAGGCGTCGACAAGCTGGCTCCAGCGGCAATTGCGCATCGGTTATAATAGCGCCGCGCGCCTCATCGAGCAGATGGAGGAGCAGGGGCTGGTGGGCCCCCCCAACCATGTCGGCCGCCGCGAGGTGCTGCGTGACGAGAATGGCAATCCGCTCTGACACCGTGAGCGCAGAAAAATTTCATTTGGCCTGATGCCAAAAAACCACTGCCCATTTCGCTCTGAAACCGAATTTTGCGTGTGATTCCGCGAAATGGCCTCGCGCCAAAAGCCGGCAGTGCCGGGAAAAATCGCGATTTTCCAAGGATGATTGCGTTTCATGCAATCGTCCCTCGGTTCTTCGCATTTGCGAAGGAACGGGATTTGGATGAAAAAGACCCTGCCTTTCAGGCATCCTCTCCTAAAAACTTTCGGGCTGGTCTTCGGATCGGCCTTTTTTTTGTCGTCGCATCGGACTAAGCAGGGGTCGCTCACCGCAGCGCCTAAAAAAATAAATTGGGAGAGGGGCCGCCGGAAAGACCGGCAATGGCGAAGCGGGAGCAGAGGGGGATTGAGCGACCATGTCGCTCTCCCCCTTCCCGTTTTTCTCTGGCTGTGATGCGGACTGGGCTGTTCTGGACCAGCCAGACCGTCCGGCTGCTTCCGACCCTTATCGTTCTGTTCGTTGCACGACAGGAACGAAGGGGTTCACAGCGGGTTCAAGCCCTGCCACCTAGAATCCTCATCCTGAACAACCGGAGACGATTGCATGAAGCGCATGTCTGCGCCCCGCACCCTGACGCTGGCTGCCCTGACCTTGACCGTCGCGTCATTTGCGGCGCCCCTGATCCCGGCACTCGCGCAGGCGGACCAGTCCGACCTGTCGAAGGTCAACGCCTATATCCGCGCCGTCACCACCATGACCGCCGATTTCGCCCAGACCGACCGCAACGGCCAGACGCTGACGGGCCAGCTTACCCTCAAGCAGCCGGGCAAGATCCGTTTTCAATATCAGAAGGGCGTGCCTTTGTTGATCGTCGGAGATGGCAAGGCGCTGACGATGATCGATTATGAAGTGCGTCAGGTACAACGCTGGCCGATCGGCAATTCGCCTCTGGGCGCGCTGATCGATCCGTCCAAGAACCTGTCCAAATTCGGCAAGGTGATCCAGACCGGCGACCCGACGATATTATCGGTCCAGGCCCGGGATCCCAAGCGGCCGGAATATGGCACCATCACCATGATCTTCAAACGCGATGCCGCCAGCCCGGCGGGTCTGCAGCTCTATGGCTGGGTGGCGCTGGATTCGCAGAACAACCGAACGGCGGTGAAGCTCAGCAACCAGCGTTACGGGGTGCCGGTGGCCGATTCCGCTTTCCGCTGGATCGATCCGCGGCCCAAGGGTCGCGCCGCTGGCGGTTAAACGGGGCACAGGCGCGACGGGTCGAAAACTTTTCAAAATCGTTCATCTGAGGCTCATATCCAGAACCCTAGAAGGAACTCCACGGCGCGAGACGAAACCGGGATTTCCCCCCTGTTACCCGGAACCCCGCTCCCGCCGCAAAGCGCTTCAAGGGCGCGATCGAGGCCCCCGTTCCATGCCCCCGGAGCGGGGGCCTTTTCGTTCCGTCCCGGGCCGTATCCCAACCGGTCATCAGCGATCCGCCACTCTTGCGCGGGGCGGCGGAGGGTCCTAGTGGATCAGCCATGCCTCAGACACTCAGCATCGCTTCCTGGAATATCAACAGCGTTCGTGCCCGGCTCGAAATTGTCGAGCGCTTTCTGACCGAGGAATCGCCTGACGTCCTGTGTCTGCAGGAAACGAAGGTGGTGAACGACACCTTCCCGGCGGGCCTGTTTCGGCAGCATGGCTATAATCATCAGGTGCTGAACGGCCAGCCGATGCATCATGGCGTGGCGATCCTGTCGAAGGTCCCGATCCGGGAAGATGATCGCCTGGACTGGCAGGCCAATGGAGAGGCGCGCCACGTCGGCGTTCGGCTGGACAATGGCGTCAGGATCGAGAATGTCTATGTGCCCGCCGGCGGGGACGTGCCGGATCGGGAGGTCAATCCGAAATTCGGGCAGAAGCTCGATTTCCTGGAGCGCATGATCCAATGGTCCTCTACGCTGGAGGACAAGCCGACCATCCTGACGGGCGATTTCAACATCGCGCCGATGGAATGCGACGTGTGGAGCCACAAGCAGCTCCTCAACGTCGTCAGCCACACGCCCATCGAATGCGAGATCCTGGCGCGCTTGCAGGAATCGAACAACTGGGTTGATATCGGCCGCAAATTCCACCCCGCGCCGCAGCGGCTCTACACCTGGTGGAGCTATCGCGCCCGCGACTGGGCGGAATCGGATCGCGGACGACGGCTCGATCATATGTGGATGACGCAGGACGTCGCGGAAAAGGCCGTCGGCCACCGCGTGGTCGAACCCATTCGTGGCTGGACGCGGCCGTCCGACCATGTGCCGATCATCACGGAATTTGCATTCTGATGAGCGCCCGCACCGCCGCCCGCGCCATTGACGCGCTGCGCCGGGGCTGGCCGGTACGGGTGCAGGCCGCCGATGGGGTCTTGCGCCTCATGGCGGTGGAGGGGGCCGATGCGGTGACGCTTGCCGGCTTCGATCCGGGCGCTGAAGCCGACATATTGATCTCGGCCGCGCGGGCGCAGACGCTGAAGCTCGCCAACCAATTGGCGGCGGCCGATCCCGATATGCCGGTGCTGGTGGCGCGCGCGCCCTGGATCGATGTCGACGTGGCGACGGCGATCTCCGATCCGGTTCTGGACCTCGGTTCGCCGCTCAAGGGGCCGTTCATGGCAAAGCCGCTGGCGGCGCCGTCTGCGGCCAAGGCGGCGCTGCGGCTGGCGCGGCTGGCGGGCATATTGCCGGCCTATTTCGTGACGTCCGACGGCGACGTCGAGGCAGAGGTGAGCGCTGCGGACATCGACGCCTATGACGATGCCGTGCATCTGGCCATCGCCACGCGCGCGCGCCTGCCCGTGTCGGCCAGCGAAATGGCGGAGATCATCGCCTTTCGCAGCCCCGATGAACCGCGCGAACATGTTGCGCTGGTCATTGGCCGGCGCGATTCGTCGCCGCCTGTCGTCCGGCTGCACAGCGAATGCCTGACGGGAGATGTGCTGGGATCGCTGAAATGCGACTGCGGGCCGCAATTGCACCAGGCATTGCACCAGATTGCGGATTCGAACTGGGGCATATTGCTCTATCTGCGGCAGGAGGGCCGGGGCATCGGCCTCGTCAACAAGCTGCGCGCCTATGCCCTGCAGGATCAGGGCTTCGACACGGTAGACGCCAATGTGCGGCTGGGTTTCGCGATTGATGCACGCGATTTTTCGGTGGCGGCACGCATGCTCGACCTGCTGGGCGTGCGGGAGGTGCGATTGCTCACCAACAATCCCAACAAGGTGACCGGATTGGAGACCGCCGGGATCAAGGTGGCGGAGCGGCTGCCCATCATCCTGCCGTCCAACCCCCATAATGAACGCTATCTCGCCACCAAGCGGGACCGGACCGGCCATCAGCTATGAATGTCGTCCGCGTCGACACGGGTGCGGGGCGTCTTTCCTTCGGTGACATGGAGATGTCCTGCACGATCGGGCGCGGCGGCGCTTGTGCGGCCGCCGACAAACGGGAAGGGGATGGCTGCACGCCGCTGGGGCGCTGGCCGATCCGGGGCGTGTTGCTGCGGCGGGGCAAGGTGGAGGCGGCGGATATCCGCCTGCCCTGGCGTTGGGTGCGGGAGGGTGATGGCTGGTCCGATGACGTAGCTGATCCGGCCTATAACCGGCCCGTCCATCTGCCGCGGGACTTTTCGGCGGAAAATCTGCTGCGGAACGATGAAGCCTATGACGTGATCATAGTGCTAGGGCATAATGACGCGCCCCCGGTGCCGGGGCGGGGGAGCGCGATCTTCTTCCACCTGTCCGAAGGAAGGCCCACCGCCGGATGCGTGGCGGTGGAGCGGGATGATATGCTCCGTCTGTTGCCTTTGCTCGTGCCGGGTGACCTGATGGAAATCCATTAGAGTTTTGCGCAGGAATCGAGCGTCAAGCCTGCTCCAGTTCCGCTACCTCGCCGCCGGCCGCTTCCAGCAACCGCCGCTCCAGCGTTTGCAGCCGCGCCTTGCTCTCGATCTTCCCGGCCAGAAGGTCGGTCACATAGAAAGTATCCACGGCGCGCTCGCCATAGGTGGCGACATGCGCGCTGTGCACCGTCACCTTCGACTGGAACAGTGCATTGGCCAGGCTGAACAGCAGTGCCGGTCGATCCCGCGCATTGACCTCTATCACGGTGAAGCGGTTCGATGCCTTGTTGTCGATCAGCACATTGGGTTCGATGCGGAAGGCTTCCGCGCGCGTGCGGGGCAGCGGGCGCGCCTCCAGCTTGGTGATCATGCGGTGCCGATTGGCCAGCGAATCTTCGATCGCCTTGCGGATGCGCGTCAATTGATCGGGGCTGTGGAAGGCGCCGCCCAGCGGGTCCTGCACCAGGAAATTGTCGATGGCCACGCCGTCCCGGGTCGTGTGGATGCGCGCGTCGATGATGTTCCCGCCCGCCAGATGGATGGCGCCTGCAATCCGATAGAACAGGCCCGGATGGTCGGCGGCATAGACCGTCACCAGCGTCGCGCCGCGCTGCGGATAATATTGCGCGGCGATGGATAGCGGGGAATCCCCCGCTTCCAGTATATGCTGCGCATTGTGGATGAGGATGTCCTCCGGCTCCGCGATCCAGTAGCTTTCCGGCAGGCGCTTGCGCAGCTTCTCGAAATCGGTTTCGGACAGGCCCAGTGCCTCGCGCAGCGCCCGCTGCTTGGTGGTGACGCGCTCGCTGCGGCCCTTCTGCTTGTGGCCAAGGCGCAGCACTTCTTCGGCGGCCTCATAGAGGTCGCCCAGCAATTGCCGTTTCCAGCTGTTCCAGACACCAGGTCCGACGGCGCGGATATCGACCACCGTCAGGCACAGGAGCAGACGAAGCCGCTCCGGGCTTTGCACCACCTCGACAAAATCGAGGATGGTCTTGTAATCGGCGAGGTCGCGCTTGAAGGCGGTGGCCGACATCAGCAGATGGTGCAACACCAGCCAGGACACGGTCTCCGTCTCTGCCGGAGTCAGCCCCAGGCGTGGGCAGAGATTCTCCGCCACCTGCGCACCCAATATGCTGTGGTCGCCGCCGCGCCCCTTGGCGATGTCGTGCAGCAGCACCGCAACATAGAGCACCCGGCGCGACACCAGCTTGCCCATCAGGTCCGCCGCCAGCGGATGATCCTGGTTCAGTTCGCCCTTTTCGATCCGCGCCAGCAGGCCGACGGCGCGGATCGTGTGCTCGTCCACCGTATAATGGTGGTACATGTCGAACTGCATCTGCGCCACGACGCGGCGGAAATCGGGGATGAAGCGACCGAAGACGGTCGACTCGTTCATCCAGCGCAGCACCGTTTCCGGATCACGGGGGGAGGTCAGCACCTCCATGAATGCGGCGTTGGCGCGGGGATCGCGGCGTACCTTGGCGGTGATCAGGCTGGCGTCGCGGCTGGCTGCACGCATGGCGCTGGGATGGATGGCCAGGCCATGCTTGTCGGCCAGCGCGAAGATTTCCAGCAGCCGCACCGGATCGTCCTGAAAAAACTGGTCGTTGGGCAGCGCGAGCCGTCCGCGATCCAGAACGAAGCCGTCCAGCTTCTTCGGGCGGCGGAAGAAGCTGGGGATGTAGCGGCGCCCGCGCTCCGCCATCTGGTCGTCCAGATGGGCGAGGAACACGGCGGTCAAATCACCCACCGTCTTCGCGTTCAGGAAATAATAGCGCATGAATCGCTCGACGCCCGAACGCCCGGCGCGTCCCGTGAAATGCATGCGGGTCGCGGTCTCGAGTTGCAGGTCGAAGGTCAGCCGGTCCTCCGCCCGTCCCGTGATCATGTGCAAATGGCAGCGCACCGCCCAGAGGAAGTCCTCCGCCTTCTGGAACTGGCGCAGTTCGGCTTCGGTGAGCAGGCCGACATCGACCAGTTCCGCGACCGACTTCACCCGGTTTACATATTTGCCGATCCAGAACAGCGTGTGCAGGTCGCGCAGCCCGCCCTTGCCTTCCTTCACATTGGGTTCGACCACATAGCGGCTGTCGCCCATGCGCTTGTGCCGCTCATCCCGCTCCTCCAGCTTTTCGGTGACGAAGGCGCGGGCGGTGCCCTGCATGATTTCGGTATCGAAGCGCTTGGCGGTTTCCTCGTACAGCAGGCGATCGCCCCAGATGTAGCGTGCCTCCAACAGGGCCGTGCGGACGGTCAGGTCCGCCTTCGCCATGCGCATGGTTTCGTCGATGGACCGGCTGGAATGGCCGACCTTCAGCCCCAGGTCCCACAGCGAGTAGAGCATGGATTCGATGACCTGTTCGGTCCATCCGGTGGGCTTCCACGGAGTGATGAAGCCGATGTCGACATCGCTGTGCGGCGCCATCTCGCCCCGGCCGTAGCCGCCGACTGCGATCAGCACGATCCGCTCGCCGGTGCTGCGATTGCCGGCCGGGTAGAGATGATGGGTCGTCGCGTCGTAGAGCAGGCGCAGGATCTGATCGATCAGGAAGGCGAAAGCGGTTACCACCTCGCGCCCGCGGGTCGGCTTGTGTTCGAGGCGGCGGGCGACATCTTCGCGCCCGGCGTCCAGCGCCTCCTTCAATTCCTTCACGATCAGGCCGCGCAGCTTGATCTGGTCGCCCCGATGCTCCTGCGCCAGGGCGTTGATGCGATCGGAAATGGCGCGCCGGTCGATGATCGCGCGCCTCGAACCCAATTTTGGAAACTGCATGACCATAAGGCTTATCTAGTCTTCCTGCCCGGCCGCCGCCAGTTGCTTGAGCCGATAGAGATGATCGAGCGCCTCGCGGGGGGAGAGCGCATCGGCATCGATCGCGTCCAGTGCGGCGCGCAGCGCGTCGACCTTCTCCTCCGGCTGCGCCGTGGCGGCAGCGAAGAGGGGCAGGTCGTCCAGCCCCGCCGCAATGCCGCCGGTCCTGGCCTTGCCCGCTTCGAGGCGGGAGAGAACATCCTTGGCCCGCTTGAGAACCGCGGGAGGCAATCCGGCGAGCCGCGCCACCGCCAGGCCGTAGCTGCGATCCGCCGGTCCTGCCGCGACCTCATGCAGTAGCACCAGATCGCCCTTCCATTCCCGCGCCCGGACATGGTGCAGCGACAGCGAGGACAGCGTCTCGGCCAACCGGGTCAGTTCATGATAATGCGTCGCGAACAGGCAGCGGCAGCGATTGACCTCATGCACCGCCTCGACAACCGCCCAGGCCAATGCCAGCCCGTCATAGGTCGACGTGCCGCGCCCCACTTCATCCAGGATGACGAAGCTGTGTTCGGTCGCCTGCGCCAGGATGGCGGCGGTTTCGACCATCTCGACCATGAAGGTGGAGCGTCCCTTCGCCAGATTGTCCGACGCGCCGACGCGGCTGAAGAGGCGATCGACCAGCGTCATGGTCGCGGATGCGGCGGGGACATAGGCGCCCGCCTGCGCCAGGATGACAATGATCGCATTCTGCCGCAGGAAGGTCGACTTGCCGCCCATATTGGGACCAGTGACCAGCCAGAGCCGGTCGCCTGACGACAGCCGGCAATCATTGGCGACGAAGGGCTGGCCCTCGCGGCGCAGTGCATCCTCGACCACGGGATGACGGCCGCCGACGATTTCCAGGCAGGGGCCTTCGCCATCCTGGGCGACGAAATGGGGCCGCTGCCAGCCGCCCTCCGCCGCGCGTTCGGCCAGCGCCGCAGCCACATCAAGCCGGGCAAGGGCATCGGCAGCCCGCGCGATATCCGCCTTGCGGGCAAGGGTTGTTTCGATCAGTTCTTCCAGATGCGCGGCTTCGGCCACCAGGGCGTGAGCGCCGGCCTGCGCCACCCGGCTCGCCTGTTCGTGCAGGTCGACCGAATTGAAGCGCACCACGCCGGCAAGCGTCTGGCGATGGGTAAAGCCGCTGTCGGGCTGCATCAACTGATCCGCGGCGCGGGCGGGCACCTCGACATGATAGCCGAGCACGCCATTATGCCGGATCTTGAGCGAGGCGATGCCGGTTTGCTCGCGATATCGGGCCTCCAGCGCGGCGATGGCGCGGCGACCATCACCGGCAAGCCGGCGCAGCTCGTCCAGCGCCGGGTCATAGCCGTCCGCGATATAGCCGCCATTGGCGGTCTCGGTCGGCGGGCTGGGGACCAGCGCGCGGGACAGGCTGTCGACCAATGCGCCGTGCCCGTCCAGCGCGGGCAGCAATTGGGTCAGCAGCAGCGGTTGGTCGGGCAGGCGTCCCAAGCGCTCGCGCAACAGCCGCGCTTCGCCCAGCCCGTCGCGCAACTGGCCAAGATCGCGGGGACTGCCCCGGCCCATGGCGAGCCGGCCGAGCGCGCGCCCGATGTCCGGCAATGCGCGCAGGGCAACGCGCAACTGATCGCGCAACATGCTGTCGTCATGGAACAGTTGCACCAGGCCCAGCCGCGCCTCGATGGCGGCCTGATCCATCAGCGGCGCGGAAAGATCTTGCGCCAGCAACCGCGCGCCGGCGCCCGTGACCGTCCGGTCCACAGCGGCCAGCAGGCTGCCTGCCCGCGTGCCGCTCATGGTGGCGATGATCTCCAGGCTCTCGCGGGTCGCCGCATCGATGGCGACGTGGGCGCCGCTGGTCTTGCGCATGGGCGGCGCCAGGAAGGGAAGGGTGCCCTTGCCTGCATGATCCAGATAACCGAGCAGCCCGCCCATCGCCGCCAGTTCAGCGCGGCCGAACTGGCCGAAGCCATCCAGCGTGACAACGCCGAACAGGCGCTTCAGCGCCGCTTCGGCCCGGCTGCTGGAAAAGGCAGCCCGGTCGAACGGGTGGGAATCGGGCAGTTCCAGCCCCAGCCCATCCGGCAACACGATCTCGCTCGGCCGCAGCCGCGCCAGTTCGGCCGCCAGATCGGCCGCCCGCAAGGTCAGCGTCTCGAACCGTCCGGTCGAAATATCGGCGGCGGCCAGCCCATATTCCCCCGCCTCCTCACCGCCGACCTGCGCCAGCGCGACCAGCATATTGTCCCGACGGCTGTCGAGCAGCGTCTCCTCCGTCAGGGTTCCGGCGGTCACATAACGGACGATGGCGCGCGCGACGAGGGACTTGGACCCCCGCGCCTTGGCCTCGGCAGGGGTTTCCGTCTGCTCCGCAATGGCGACGCGGTGGCCCGCCTTGATCAGCCGCGCGAGATAGGATTCCGCGCTGTGCACCGGCACGCCGCACATCGGGATCGGCGCGCCGCCATGCTCGCCACGGCTGGTCAGCGCGATGTCCAGCGTTGCCGCCGCCGCCTTCGCATCCTCGAAGAACAGTTCGAAAAAGTCACCCATGCGATAGAAGAGCAGGCAATCCTGCGCTTCCGCCTTCAGCGCCAGATATTGCGCCATCATGGGCGTCGCCTGTTGCGTGGATGTGTCGATCGTTCGCGCCATGGCAATGCGGATAGCCGGAACGACAGGTTCAGGCCAGAGTTTCGGGAAACGGCAGGAAAATTGCGCTTCTCGCACTTGCCCACAAGATATTCTTGCCGCTAGGGCCTCCTCATTGTTGCATAGATAGGGGGCGCGCCGCCATGACCGAGAAGTCGAACGTCGAATTTTCAGAGCGGGAGGCGCTGTTCTTCCACTCGACGGGACGCCCCGGCAAGATCGAGATCATCGCGTCGAAACCGATGGCGACCCAGCGCGACCTGTCGCTCGCCTATTCACCCGGCGTCGCCGTGCCGGTGCGCGCCATCGCGCAGGACCCGGCGACGGCCTATGACTATACCGCCAAGGGCAATCTGGTCGCGGTCATCTCCAACGGCACGGCGATCCTGGGCCTCGGCAATCTGGGAGCGCTGGCGTCCAAGCCGGTGATGGAGGGCAAGTCCGTCCTCTTCAAGCGCTTTGCCGACGTCGATTCCATCGACATCGAGCTCAAGACGGAGGATGTCGACAGGTTCATCGATGCGGTCGAACTGATGGAGCCGACCTTTGGCGGCATCAACCTGGAGGACATCAAGGCGCCGGAATGCTTCATCATCGAACAAACGCTCAAGGAGCGGATGAACATTCCGGTCTTCCATGACGACCAGCACGGCACGGCGATCATCGCGGCGGCGGGCGTCATCAACGCGGCGATGCTGACCGGGCGCGAGATGAAGGACATGAAGGTGGTGGTGAACGGCGCGGGCGCGGCGTCCATCTCCTGCACCGAACTGATCAAGGCGCTGGGCGTCCAGCATGACAATGTGATCATGTGCGACAGCAAGGGCGTGATCTATCAAGGCCGCACCGAGGGCATGAACCAGTGGAAGTCGGCCCATGCGGTGAGGACCGACGCCCGCACTTTGGCCGAAGCGGTGAAGGGCGCGGACGTGTTCCTGGGGCTCTCGGTCGCCGGGGCCGTGACGCAGGATATGGTGAAGTCCATGGCGGACAAGCCGATCATCTTCGCCATGGCCAATCCCGATCCGGAAATCCTGCCGCCGGACGCCAAGGCCGTGCGACCCGACGCCATTGTCGCCACCGGACGATCGGACTATCCGAACCAGGTCAACAATGTGCTGGGCTTCCCCTTCATCTTCCGGGGCGCGCTGGACGTGCGGGCAACCGGCATCAACGAGGCGATGAAGCTGGCCGCTGCCAAGGCGATCGCCGAACTGGCGCGCGAGCAGGTACCGGAGGAAGTTGCCAAGGCCTATGGCCGTTCGCACAGCTTCGGACCGGATTACATCATTCCCGCACCCTTCGACCCCCGCCTGATGGAACTGGTGCCGGCCGCGGTCGCCCAGGCGGCGATGGAAACCGGCGTGGCGCAGCGTCCGATCGCGGACATGGCCGCCTATCGCCAGTCGCTCAAGGGACGGCTCAACCCGACGACCTCGGTGCTCACCACCGCTTATGAAGTTGCGAAGGCCAATCCCAAACGCGTCGTCTTTGCCGAGGCGGAAGAGGAAGTGGTGCTGCGCGCCGCGATCCAGTTCCGCGAACTGGGCTATGGCATTCCCGTGCTGGTCGGCCGCGCCAATGTCCATGACAAGCTCAGGGAACTGGGCGTGCAGGATCCGGAGAGCTTCGAACTGCACAACAGCGTCAATTCGCCGCTGGTGCCGGAAATGGTCGACACGCTCTACAAGCGGTTGCAGCGCCGTGGCTATCTGCGCCGCGATTGCGAGCGAATGGTGAACCGGGACCGCAACATCTTCGGATCGCTGCTGGTGAAGATGGGCCATGCCGACGCGATGATCACCGGCATGACCCGGCCCTTTGCCCAGACATTGCGCGAGGTGAAACGCGTGATGGATCCGGCGGCGGGCCGTACCCCCTTCGGCATCCATGTGCTGGTGACGAAGGACAAGACGGTGTTCCTGGCCGACACCACGGTCAATGAGCGTCCCTCGGCGCAGGAACTGGCCGATATTGCGGAGGGCACGGTCGCCGTCGCCCGCCGCATGGGCCATGATCCGCGTGTCGCCTTCCTGTCCTATTCCAACTTCGGCAACCCGCCGGGCAGTTTCCTCGACAATGTTCGGGACGCGATCAAGGCGCTGGAAGAGCGGAATGTCGACTTCGAATTCGAAGGTGAAATGACGGTCGATGCGGCGCTCAACCCGACGGTGATGAAGAACTATCCCTTCAGCCGCCTGTCGGGCCCGGCCAATATCCTGGTCATGCCGGGTCTTCAGTCCGCCAATATCTCTGCCAAGCTGTTGCGCGAACTGGGCGGCGCGACGATGATCGGGCCGATGCTGGTCGGCATGGACAAGTCGGTGCAGATCGCAACCATGGCGTCCAACGCCTCGGAATTGCTGACGCTGGCGGTGCTGGCTTCCGCCGGTGTGGCGGTCTGAGCCCCTTGCGGAACGGAATGGCGGGTAAAAAGGGAATAGGGGCCTAGTCCCTTTGAGGAAAAGGACAGGCGGCCTTGCCAGATGCGGCGAGGCTGCCTCCTTGCAGTCAGGGGAATGCAACCCGTTGCCTGCAGCCGCCGCATTGAATGGGCCAATGCCTCGATCAGGAAGATCTGGCGGTTGCAATCTCATTATGGGCCTGCAGATCGATCAAAGTTCTGCCCTTCGTCATAGTTTCATGCCGCGACGGCGCCAGACGAGCGTCGATGGATTGCAGCAATATCGCATAGCGGATGAATCAGGATCGTGCCGTGCTGATGCGCGCCATGGCGGCTTAAGATGGCGCTTCGAGGTTCCGGAAAAGGAAAACTCGTGAGCGTATCAGCGGGATTTGCTTGTCATGCCCCGCCAGGTTTAGAAGAGATGCGATGATGAAGATCAGTGTCGATATTTTTCTCCTCTGGGGTCAGTGCGCATGAGTGAAGCCATAGCGTTCGATAGTGGCACGTTCCGGCGCGTGCTGGGCCATTATCCGACCGGAGTCTGCGTTGTGACTGCGGTGTCAGGTGATGATGCGCCTACCGGCATGGTCGTCGGCTCCTTCACCTCCGTTTCGCTCGATCCCCCGCTGGTCGCCTTTTTCCCGGCCAAGAATTCGCAAAGTTGGCCCCGGATCGAAAAGGCGGGGAAATTCTGCGTCAATATCCTTGCCAGCGACCAGAAGCCGCTCTGCCAGCAATTCTCGGCCAAGGGCGCGAACGACAAGTTCGCTGGCGTGACGCATCGCGTTTCGGCCAATGGTTCGCCGATACTGGACGGGGTGGTGGCGTGGATCGATTGCGGGCTGGAAGCCGTGCATGAGGCCGGCGACCATTATATCGTGCTGGGCCGGGTCATTGCGCTGGAGGTGGAAACGCCCGGCAAGCCGCTGCTTTTCTTCCAGGGCGGCTATGGGGAATTCGCCCATCTGAGCTGATGGGCTGCTTGCTCTGTTACTCCTGGTCGTCGCCCTTTAGAAGATGGGCGACGATCTGCGTGCGGTTGGACGCGCCGTTCGCCGTCATGATGGCCCGTACATGCACTTTCACCGTGCTTTCGCTGATGTTCAACCGGTGGGCGATATCCTTGTTGGAGGCGCCTTGCGCCAGCAGGCGCAGCACGTCGCGTTGCCTTTTGGTCAGCAGTTTGAACCTGTCGACTGCCAGCGCAATCCGCTCGGTCAGACCGTCGGTCTTGTCTGGCGGGCGCAGGTGCAAGGCGGCGGCGATCGCGGCCGGATAGACGGAAAGTCCCTCCTTCAACAGGGAAAGCACCCGGTGCATGGTGACGATGCCGGTGCTGGATCGCAACAGCGCCTGCGCCCCGGCCGCAATCGCCGTCTGCATCAATGCTTCATTGCCATGGTCCGCGATGACCAGGATCGCGGCTGTCGGCCATAGCTGCCTCGCCTGCGCGATCTGCAGCGGCAGGGCCGCATTTTCCAGTTCGGATTCGCCGGTCTGGAGCAGGACGATGTCGGGTGGATCGTGGGTTTCCCAATCATCCAGGCTGGATTGCTGCAATATCCGGACGCCTGCCGCCTCCAGCGCGACGGCCATGCACGCGCGACGCAGCGGGCTCCCGTCCAGGATCAGCAAGGTGAGACGGGGCGGATCCTCTTTGATCATAACGCTTTCGAAACCAAAAGGAGACGATGGCGCCTCCTCCAGGGGCGGCAGGCGACTCATGCAGCCTTGCGGGTGAAGAGGTTACGGACGCGCTCTGCCAGGCTGGGCCGAATGGGGAAGCTGTCGGAATAATAAGCGGCAGATCCCATATAGAACTGGACCGCGTCGCCATAACCGCGGCGGGCATGTTCCTCATAATCGACCTGGTTGAACACGGCGCCGACCACCTGATTGTTCACCATCTGGAGCGAGGCGCGCAACTGTTCGACCGTCGTATGTCCCCAGCGCACGACCATCAGCGTCGAATCCGCAAGGGAAGAGAGGGTGCGCGCGTCGCGTACGGCCAGGATGGCCGGCGCGTTGATGACGACCAGGTCGAAGCGTTCGCGCAGATCGTCCAGCAGCTGGCCGATCTGCCAGCCCTGAACGACGGCGGCCGGATTGCGGATCTGTTCCCGGGTGCTGAGAACGACGGGCATCAGCGCGACCGGCGCTGCACCCTTGGCCGCATCATGGTCGACATGGGGTTCGGCCTGGGGAATCAGGCGGCGGCTTTCACCGCTATGGGTCAGCACCTCGATCAGGTCGGGCGTGTCGGAACTGTCCTGGATCGAACGCAGGATGCTGGGTCCGGGGCGGCGCAGGTCGAGATCGACAACGATGGCGCGGCGCCCCATGGATGCGGCGGCTGCCGCCAGCGTCAGCGCGACGCTCGACTTGCCGTCGCCGGGCAGCGGCGATGTCACCAGCACCCGCTGGCTCGTCCCCTGATGCGGCAACTCCTCGATCTCGCTGGCAAGGTTGCGGGCGACTTCGGTGAACAGCGATTGCGGTTGCGTGATCACCGGATTGTCCTCGATCGTCGTGCCGATCGAATCCTCCAGCTTCGGCAGCATCGCCAGCGTCCGCAGAGCGAAGAGGCGGCGGAGTTGTTCGCCGCTGCGCAGCCGGTTGTCGAACATCTCGATCCCCAGCACGATCAGGAAAGCCAGGACAGAGGAGCCGACAAACGCAGCCAAGGCCATCTTCTTGGGTGCGGGCGCGACTGGCTGGAGCGGCACGGCGGCTGCAGAAACCATGGTGGAGTTGACGCCGGTGGTTTGCAATTCCGACTGCACCGTCTGGGCGCGCTGGGCCGTGGTCAGATAAGCCTGGCGCGCTACCTCAGCCCGACGGTCGAGGATGGAAAGGTCCACCAGATTGGCATTGTTGCGGAAAGCTGCGCCGGTCATGGCGTTGAGCTTCGCCTGCAACTGGCCTGCCCGGGCGGAGGCGGCACTTGCCTCCGCCAGCGCCATGGCCCGCTCGCGCCCGGCATCGGTGTCGTTTTTCGTCTGCTGGGTTGCGACGACGGCGCCGCGCTCCTGGATGAGAGCCCTTCCCACCTGGGCGATCTGCGCGGAGAGCGCCTGCATCTGCGGATGGTTTGCGCCCATCTGGACCGACATTTCGGAGCGTTGACGGATAAGGTCGTCATATTGCTTCGCCAGATTGTCGAGCGCAGGCGAGCTCGCGCCGGCCACTGTCCGCATGCTCGCGGCCCGGCTGACGCCGGCTGCCTGCGCCTGCATGGCGCTGCTCATCGCGGCGGTGGATGCTGCCTCCACGGCGATCCGGTTCATCTGCTGATAATCCTCCGCGCTCCCCGCGCCCATCGGCATCAGATGCTGCCGGCGGAAATCAGCGACGGCGCGTTCCGCCAGCTCAACCTCATGGGCGAGGCGCTTGGTCTCCTTGTCGAGCGCGGTGCTGAGGCCATCGCGCCATGTCTGGCGGCGTTGCGAGCGCATCTTCTGCAGGCTGTCGATGAAGCGATTGGCGATGCGCGCCGCCAGTTCGGCTTTTCGCGACTGAACGATGATGTCGATGAAGTCGGAATCGGTGGAGCTGACCACACGAGTGTTCTTCGTCAGCTGCACGGCGGCCTGCTGCACCGTCATCTGCACGCCATGGGTAAAGGCCGGGTTGCGGTTCAGGTTGAGGTCGCGCACCACTTGTTCCGCCAGCGCCTGCGATCGATACATGCGCGCCTCATTGGCGACGCGCTGCTGGTTGCGGGTGGCATCGGCCTGGTTGGAGCCGGTGGAATCGTTCAGCTCGACCTGCACGGTCGCCGTCGCCTCATAACGATTGGGCAGTTGCAACTGCACGATCAGCACGACCACGACGCACGCGCTGACGATGCTGGCCACCAGCTTCATATGGCGGCGGAGAAGAAACCAGATCTGGCGCGCCGACATCTGCTGCAACTCGAACGACAGGTCGCGCGGCTTTTCCGCTCCGCCGCCTGATGCGACGCCATCGACCAGAGTGAGCTGTGCAGACGCCATGATAGTCTCCCAATCGCATCGGGCGCGCAGACGCGCCCCGTCGTCAGGGCTGTCCCCAATGGAATCGATAGTGCGGGTTGCTGCGCAAGAGAGCAAAAGCGCATCGGGGACCGATGATGCGCATAGGTGCTAACCCTTCGGAACAGGATAGGGCCTCATGCTCCGGCTAGACATTTCTGATGTATGTCTGGCTATTCCGGATCGTCGATTTCGCGTCCTTGAACGAAAGTTGATCAAGGATAAGAACGCTCCGCACGAGGGGATCGGGACATGATTGCGGAGCATGCATATCAGGAACTGGAACCGGGCTCATTGGCCCGGCTGTTCAGTGCGGGCCATGTTGCGGTGCTTGTGCGCTGTCCCGACGTCCTCGCCGAATTGTGGCAGGGACTGCTGGAAAATCCGGATGAGCAGATGCCCTGGGAAGCGCCGCTGGTCGACATCGCCCGCAATTATCACGGCAGCGGCGACATCACGGCCAGCCTCGGCGATCTCTTCTATTTCCAGCCTGGGCATCACGGCTATATCGCCCGGAAAATGGCGTTATCGCGCGGGCAGGAAGAGGATCCTGTCACCATGCATCCCCCATCCTTCGTGCAGGGCAGGCGCCATTATGCGCCCGGTCCCGCGCTTCTGGACCAATGCTGGTCGATCGGCCGGCGGCTGATGATGGCGCTCGCGCCGGATGGCATGCCGCCCAGCGATATGCAGATCGTGGTACAGAGGCTGAAATATCAGGAAAGTGCAGGCGATTTCGACCGTCTGGGCGCGCTCGCCCGCAATTCGCTGGGGCGGTGGGGCCGGGCGGGCTGTGGCCTGGACGAAAGACGGTGGCAGGCGGCGGGCGTGCTCAGTCTGCGCGGGCTGTCTGACCTCTACGGGATGCTGGCCGATGCGCCGGGCGTGGGGCGGCTGCTCCGGCGGTTGAACCGGCTTTTTCTGCATGGCGACCGCCGCCGGGATATCGCGCCGGATCAAACGCTGATCGAGGGTGCGCATTTCGACCACCGCTATTTTTCGGCGCTTTGCGGCGAACGGTCGCAGATGCTGACACAGGTCTTTGCTGACGGACGATGGATCGATCTGCCGATCGACCGGGCGACGCTGGCGGTCTTTCCCGGCAGCATGGCCACGCAGGCCTATGGCGTGCGGCATGTGCTGCATCGTGTGCTGCATGTGGAGAAGCCGGGACAGGTCGGCGGCCGCAATCCTCGGACCGACAATGTGACGTTGCTGATCGGGGCGGCCTGATGGAGCACGGCCCGCTTAATGGCAGCAACTTGCCGGCCTATAGCTCCGGCAGGGGCTGAGGGCCCACCGGCCGCGCATAAATCAACGCCGCTGAGTCCGGCGCGGTCCTGCGGGGTACGTAGATGGTCGCCAGCGCGACCATCACCGGCATGATCCACATGCGCGAATACATATGCGGGTAGGACAGGGTGTAGATCAGGAACACCAGCACCACCGCCACCGCCATGGCGCCCTTGTCGCGGTTGACGCGCAGCCCGTTCACCGCCAGCAACCCGATCAGCCCCAGCAGCATGATCAGCCCGCAAAAGGCGATCGCTCCGCCCTCGTTCCAGATCAGCAGGAACAGGTTGTGCACCGGATTGTCATAGGCGCTGAGTTCGCGATAGCGGTCCACGCCCATGCCGATGACGGTATAGTCTTCGGCGAATCCCCAGGCTTCTTCCATGAGCTGCGAGCGGTTGAGGAATGTCCCCGCCTGATTGATGTCGCCGCTCTCCACCGCATTGCCGACGCGTTCCTGAAATGCCTTGGGCAACGGGGCGCCGCTGGCGAAGAAGAGCGCGGCGGCGACCCCGGCGGTCAGCCCCAGCCGGAAGATGTAGCGCACGCCCATCAGCAGCAATGTGGTGAAGATCGCCAGCAGCGAGGCCGAAAATCCGGTGAAGGACGCGCTCAGCATCAGGCCCCATAGCAGCAGGATCAGGCAGGCGACCCCGCCAAGGCCCCCGATCAGCCGGAAGCGCATCGAATAGAGCAGCATCGGGAGGGAGAAGGCGACGACCGCGCCATTGGGATTGGGCTGGCCCGCCATGGAACCCAGCCGCCCGTTGCCGGTGATGAAGCCGTCGCCGAGCCAGTGCAGGGTCTCGTGGAAGGTGAAAAAGAAGCTGGCCGTGATGCCCACCATTTCGGAACAGGTGATGCCCAGCATGAAGATCAGCGGCGCCTTGCGGATGGTGCCTTCCTCCTGCTGCATCAGCAGGATCGGAATGCACAGGAAGGCGACGGTATATTGCAGGGCGATGTTCACCCAACGCAGCGGATCGCCGTTGATGATGGACCCGATGAACAATCCGCCCAGCATCATCACCAGCCCAGCCAGCCAGAAGGGGGTGAGCGAGCGGAAAGGCGTGACGCTCAGCCGGCCGCGCAGGGCGGAAATGATGAAGCTGAGGAGGAAGAAGATATCGGAAAAGGTGAGGTTGATCTGGCCGACCCGCAACAGGCCCCAGCCGCTCAGGAAGATCGCGATCAGCAGGGAGGAACGCGCGATCCTGTCCCATGTCTGCTCATGCGCGGCCAGGATATTCGGCTTGGCGATCGCGGCGGACGCAGAAGGGGAAGGGCTGGCGAGAGTCGTCACGGTCCCGGAAGCTGCGCCTCGCGCCGCCGCCGCGCAAACGCCCTTCGGGGCAGGATGCAGGGCGATTCCAGCCAGCTCGCCTATCCGAATTTGCCGGAGGATCAGCCTTGTGATCCGTTGAAATGACCTCGCGACTGACGGGATAACGGCACCGAGCGCCGCCGGATCGGCAGGGCGTCTCGCGCGACAAGGATGACCTTGGTGACCGATGCGACACTGCCCCTGCGCAACAGCGAACCGCCCCCAAAGGCCGGGCAAGCCGCGATGTCCGCGTCGCCCGCTGCGCAGCAATCCGCCATCAAGCTGATCTATGTGGCCGGCTATGGACGCAGCGGGACGACCCTTCTGGACATCGCCCTGGGCGAGCATCCCATGATCATGGGCGCGGGCGAGGTGACCACACTGGCGCGGCATGTCTGGGAAAAGGGCGAATATTGCGCCTGCGGTGCGCAGGTGCGGGAATGCCCGCAATGGCAGGCGATCGTCGCGCGATGGACCCAGGGCGAACCCCAGGGCTTCCTGGACCGTTACCGTCGCGCGCAGGAACGGACGGAGACCCTGCTGGCGCCAGCGCGGCTGCTGCGGTTGCCGGGGTGGCGGGACCATGAGCGCCAGACGTTGAAATTGCTGCGCGGCATGGCATTGGCTTCGGGGCGGGCCGTGCTGGTCGATTCGTCCAAATTGCCGGGACGGGCCTTCGCGCTGGCGGCGATGCCTGGCATCGACCTGCACGTCGTGCATGTGGTGCGTGACGGGCGTGGCGTGGCCTGGTCGCTGATGAAGGGGCACAGGCGCAGCGTCGAGAAGGGGGTGCAACGCGACTTGCGGCCAAAACCCCTACTCTACACCGCTCTGCGCTGGGCAATGGTGAACATCGCGGCCGAACTTCTCTGTCGCCGGGTCGGGGCGGAGCGCAGCATCCGCGTGCGTTACGAGGATTTTGTCGATGACCCGCGCCGCACGATCGGGCGGATCGTCGCGCTGGTGGGCGAAGCGCCGCATCTACCGGCAACCGATCTTGCACCCTTCACGCCACAACATCAGGTCGCGGGTAGCCGCCATCGCATGCAGAAGGCACTCACGATCAGGGGCGACGACAAGTGGAAGAGGGAGATGCCGGGCTGGAAGCAGCGGCTGTTCACCCTGTTCTGTGCGCCCTTGCTGCGGCGCTATGGCTATACCTTGCGCAGTGGGGATGTCTCATGAGGCGGCGACTGACCGGGATGCTGCTGACCATCCTGATTGCGGGCTGTTCGGGTGCGGGCAGCGAGTCGCAGGCGCAGCCGGTAAAGGGCGAGCCGGCTTTTCCGGGCGCGGTGGGCTATGGCGCTGCGGCCAAAGGAGGGCGCGGCGGGCGGATCATCGCCGTCGACACCCTGGCCGACAGCGGGCCAGGCTCCCTGCGCGCCTGCATCGATGCCACCGGACCCCGCGTCTGCATATTCCGGGTAAGCGGAACCATCCGCTTCACCAGCCGGCCGCCGGTCATCGCCAACCCCTATCTCACCATAGCCGGCCAGACCGCCCCGGGCGGGGGCATCGTCATTGCACATGCTGGCGGCGAGGAAGGCCGCACCCCGATCCTCATCAAGAACACGCACGACATCGTCATCCGTCATGTCCGCGTGCGCAACGACCGCACCGGCACCCACCGCGGGTCGGAAGACAGTTTCACCATCGAAAACAGCCGTCAGGTCATCGTCGATCATGTGAGCGCAAGCTGGGCACGAGACGAACTGATCAACGGCTATGGCGACAATGACTGGATCACCATCAGCCATTCGATCTTTGCCGAGGGCATTCCGCGACACGACAAATGCGCCCTGCTGGCGAGCGATCCCAAGGGGCCGCAGCATCTGAGCTTCATTGGCAATATCTGCGCCCATAATGGCGACCGCAATCCCGACCTCAACTTTCCGCCAGGTTCCTGCGCGGAGGTGATCAACAATATCCTTTATAACGGCCAGTCGGAATTTGCCGAAATCTGGGAAAGTTTCGGCGGCGTGCCCGTCTCCCTGATCGGCAACAATTTCATTGCGGGGAAGAACACCCGGCCGGACACCGTCGGCGTTGCGCGCAATCTCATGGGGTCGAAGGGAAGGGCGAGGGTCTATCTGGCCGACAATCGCTTCGACGGCGACTTCGTTCATCTGTCGCCGCAGTTGAAGGAGGCGGAGGTGGACAGGCCGCCTTGCCCGCCGACCATCGCCGCCGAACCGGCGGATGCGGCCTATAAGGCGGTGCTGACCGAGGCTGGCGCCTTTCCCCGCGACCCGTTCGACAGGCGGATCGTCAAGCAGGTGCGAGAGCGCAAGGGGCATATCGTGAAGCAGCCCGGCATGATCGACGAACCGGAGCCGGGGACGCCCTATGCCGATGCCGACGGGGACGGCATGGACGACAGGTGGGAGGCGGAGCACGGCGCCGATCCCCGCAAGGCGGATCCCTGGGCCGATGCCGATGGCGACGGGCTGGCCAATCTCGACCAGTTTCTCGACCAGCGCGCGCGCGAACTGATGGACGCGGCGGCGCCATGAACGCGCCTTCGCCCACCCTGCAACCGGCAGTCGCGGCACAGGATGATCGGCTGCGCATCTGCTTCCCCTTCTCCGGCGACAGCATCGGCGGCAGCCATATTTCGGTGCGCGGGCTGATGGAGCATCTGGATCCGGCGCTATATCGTCCGGTGGTGGTGACCGAGGTGCCGGGCGGCATGATCGCCAATTTCTTCGCCGGGCATGAGCAGATGGACGATCCGGGTGCCCAGCGGCTGTTCGTGCCGGGCGAGGCCTTCACCGCCCGCAAATTCGCCCGGACGTTGACCGGCGTTCTACCTCGCGCCCGCTTCCTGCGGCGAAACCGGATCGACATCGTTCACGTCAATGACGGGCGGAGCAGCGCGAACTGGGCCCTGGCGGCGCGACTGGCCGGAGCTAAGCTGATCTGGCACCATCGCGGCGATCCCGGAGCGCTGGGATTGCGTCTGCTCGCGCCGGCGCTGGCGCATCGGGTGCTGGCGGTATCGTCCTTCGCCTTGCCGCCCGCCGGTCTCTGGTCGGCACGGAAGCGCGCCTCGGTGGTCCACAGTCCCTTCGACACGACGCTGGAGGTGGACCGGAGCAAGGCGCGCGAGGCGCTGATCCGCGAACTGGGGGTACCGCACGACACGCTGCTGCTGGGCTATTTCGGCGCTTTCGTACCGAGGAAGCGGCCCCTGCTTTTCGTCGACATGATCGCCCGGATGGGGGAGATCAGCCCGCGCCCCGTCATGGGCCTGATGTTCGGGCAGGCGCGGGTGCCCGCCATGGACATCGCCCTGCGCAAGCGGATTGCGGCGACTGGCGTGGAGGACCGGGTGAAGCTGATGGGCTATCGCACGCCCGGACCCTTCTGGATCGCGGCCTGCGATCGGCTTGTCGTGCCTGCCGTGGGCGAGCCGTTCGGGCGCACGCTGGTGGAGGCGATGCTGGTCGGCACGCCCATCGTCGCCGCCCGATCCGGTGGTAATGTGGAGGCGCTGGAAGGCGGCATCGGCCTGCTTGTCGAACCGGACGACGCCGGTGCGCTGGCGCGGGCCTGCATCGAGGGGAGCGACGCCGATGCCATGGCCCTGCGCGCGCAGGTCAATGCCCGCGCCCGCTTCAGCGAAGCGGCCCATTGCGCGCAGGTCAGCGCCATCTACAAAGCGTTGCGGCCATGATCGCGGTGGTGAGGCGGCATTTCCTGTGGGCGGCGCTGTTCAGCGCGCTCGCCAATCTGCTGTTCCTGGCGCCGACGCTCTACATGCTGCAAATCTATGACCGGGTGGTGCCGACGCGGGGCGGGACGACGCTGGCCTTCCTGACGCTGGCGCTGCTGCTGGCCTATGCCACCCTGTCGCTGCTGGAATATATCCGTTCGCGCATATTGGTGCGGGCGAGCATCGGGCTGGACCGCCGGCTGGCGCGGACGCTGATTGCAGCGACCCTGCGGCAACAGCCTGCCGACCGGGCCGGCCGTCGAAGTCGCCAGCCGATCCGCGAATGCGACCAGCTTCGCCAGACGCTGACCGGCCCGGGCATGTTCGCGCTGTTCGATGCTCCCTGGACACCAATCTATATTCTGGTCTGCGCGCTCATCCACCCGCTGATCGGCTTGATGGCGCTGCTGGGCAGCCTGGTGCTGGTCGCCGTCGCCTGGACGAGCGACCGGGCAACGCGCCAGCCCCTGTTCCGTGCGAATGCCGCGGCGAACCTGTCCTACAGCAGTCAGGAACAGACGATGCAGGGGGCCGAAGCAGTGCGCGCGCTGGGAATGCAGGGCGCGATGGTGCGACGGCATCTGGCCGAGCGGGAGGATATGCTCGCCTGGCAGGCAGAAGCCAGCTTCGCCGCCAGCAGCCGCATGGCGGCCAGCCGTTTTCTGCGCAACATGTTGCAATCCGGGGCGCTGGGACTGGGCGCGCTGCTGGCTATAGACGGGCAGATTTCGGGCGGCGCGATCTTTGCCTCCTCCTTCCTGCTGGGCCGGGCGGTGGCGCCGGTCGACCAGCTTGTGGGAAGCTGGCGCAGCATAATCGCGGCGCGGGCATCCCATGGGGAGATCATGGCCTGGATCGACGGCGCGCTGGACGATGTGCCGCAAACCGGCCTGCCCCGTCCAAAGGGCAGGGTCGACGTGGAGCGCGTGACCATAGAGGATCCGCATTCGCAGCGGCTGATCCTCAACAACCTGTCCTTTGCGATCGGCCCCGGCGAGATGGTCGCGGTGATTGGCGCCAGCGGCGCGGGAAAATCGACCCTGGTGCGGCTGGTAGCGGGCGCCATCGCCTGCGACCAGGGCGAAATCCGGATCGACGGGGCTGAGCGGTCGCAATGGGATGGCGACGCGCTGGCTGTGCATGTCGGCTATATGCCGCAGCAGCTTTCCCTCTTTGCGGGGTCGATCCGCGACAATATCGCGCGCTTTGCAGATCCCGATATGGACGACCGCATCGATGCGGACGTCATCGCGGCGGCGCAGGCATGTGGCGCGCATGAGATGGTCCTGCGCCTGCCTCAGGGCTATGACACGATGCTGGGCTGGGGCGGGATGGGCCTGTCCATGGGCCAGACGCAACGCATCGCGCTGGCCCGCGCCCTGTTCCGCGATCCGGCCGTACTGATCCTGGACGAACCCAATGCGCATCTCGACTCTGATGGCGAAGCGCAACTGGTCGCCGCGCTGGTCAAGGCGAAGGCGCGAGGGGCGGCGATCATGGTGACTGCGCATCGCACCGGCCTGCTGGGTCCGGCGGACCGGATCCTGGTGCTGGACAATGGTCGCATGCGAATGAGCGGGCCGCGCGATCAGGTGCTGGGCGCATTGACCCGGCCCCGCCCTGCGCCGGTCGCGGGAGTGGGCTGATGCTGATGCGAACGACGCAGCCCCTGTTATTGCCTTCGCCGGATGGGCGGTCCGCGGTGGCGGCAGATCCCCGGTCGGAGATACGGGGCGGGCTGGCGGTGGCCGCCGCCTTCTTCCTGCTGTTTCTGGGATGGGCGGCCTTCGCCCGGCTGGACGCGGCGGCGCTGGCGCCTGGGCGCACGACCGTGGCAGGCCAGAGGCAGAGCGTACAACATCGTGACGGCGGCATCGTTGCGGCCATATTGGTCAAGGAAGGCCAGGCAGTCCGGCAGGGCGAGGTGCTGATCCGGCTCGCCGCGCCCGCCGTCGCCGCGCAGGAACGGGTGCTGGCTTCCCAGGCGATCTGGCTGATCGCGCAACGCGCCCGCCTGCGCGCCGAACAGGCCGGAACCGGCATGGAGGTGCCGGTAGAGTTCCGCAATCTGACGGGGGACGACCGCGCCGATGCGCAGGCCGCCCTGCGGGCGCAGCGGGCGCAGATGGCTGCACGGTCGGCGCTGCTCAGCACGCAGCAGGGCGTGGCGATGCATGAGGGGAGTCAGGCGGGGTCCCAGGCGGTGGGCTATCGTGAACAGGTCGCGTCGGTGATCGAGCAGGAGCGGCTCATCACCGACGAGTTGGACAGCCTGCGCACCGTGGCGGAGAAGGGCTTTGTCAGCAAGACGCGCATCCGGGCGCTCGAGCGGGCGAAGGCGGATCTGGTCGGCCAGCAAGGCCGTCTGCGCGCGGCGCGCGACAGTGCCGCCAACATGGTGGGCGAGGCGCGGCTGAAGGCGTTGGAGGCGAAGCAGAATCTGCAGGAAAAGGTCACTTCCGACCTGCGCGATACCGAAGCGCTGCTGGGTGATGTGCTGCCGAAATGGAGTGCTGCGCGGGACGAACTGGCCCGGACGCAGGTCCGCGCGCCAGTGAGCGGGACGGTCGTTGGCCTCAGCGTGCACACTATCGGCGGGGTTATCGCGGCCGGGCAGACGTTGATGGACATCGTGCCGCGCGCTTCCGCCGTGGTGATCGAGGCCCGCTTTTCCCC
Organism: Sphingobium sp. LSP13-1-1.1; assembly: GCF_040676415.1. NCBI lineage: Bacteria > Pseudomonadati > Pseudomonadota > Alphaproteobacteria > Sphingomonadales > Sphingobiaceae > Sphingobium > Sphingobium sp. LSP13-1-1.1. The sequence goes on from NZ_JBEGHU010000078.1 coordinate 101,711, forward strand.
GACCGACGTCGACGATCTGGCGGTGGGGCAAAAGGCGGAGATCCGCTTCGCCGGCTTTCCTGGACGCAGTCTGCCGATCATCGAGGGCAAGCTGACGCGCCTGTCCGCCGACAGCTTCGTAGAGGAGAAAACGGGCATCGCCTATTTTCTGGGGGAGGTGACGATCGCGCCTGATCAGATTGCGCTGATCCGCGATTATCGCGAAGGGGATTTTGCGATGAAGCCGGGCATGCCGGTGGAGGTGGTCGTACCGCTGCGGCGGCGAACGGCGCTGCAATATATGATCGACCCGCTCACCGATACGATGTGGCGGTCCTTCCGGGAGCAATAGGAGCCATTCCTACACCCATTGGCGCACTCCCGAAGACGTAGGCGCTATCCCTAAGACCCCACCGCCCCGGCACGGTTTCCCGCTAAGGAATTCAGACCTTTCACAAGGACGCTGGACAGGGGGCGAACATGGCAAATTTCTTCAACGTGGTGGGAAGTCAGACCATCACGGCAGGCAATGAGAAAGACCAATTCTTCGCCTTCACCCGGCTCGCCAATCTGGACTATGTGCGCCCCGATGCAGTGATGGCGCAACTGGTCTGGAATTCGGCGATCCTCACGGGCAGCGGCACGGCCTATCAACTCACGGCCACCAACATCCAGATTTCCATGGACCTGCTGATGGGAGGCACGGGCACGGACGTCATCTACGGATCCAATTTGTCCGACGCCATCTTCTACAATAATGGCGTGATTTCGGGGGGGGTCGGCAGCTTCGACAATATCGAGCAGTTCTGGCTGGGGGACGGAGACGACATCATCGACCTGACCGCGCATGGCGCGGGCGGGATCGACTATGCCAAAGACGTGCTGGTCCAGGCAGGTCTTGGCAACGACATCATCATCGGCGGCGCGGGCAAGGACAATCTGCAGGGCGACGGCGGCAACGACATCATCTTCGGCTGGCGCGGCAGCGACACGATATCCGGCGGGGCAGGGGACGACCTGCTCTACGGCGATGATTTGGGCTTCAACGGCATATCCGGGGACGATACCATCGACGGCGGCACGGGCAACGACATCCTCTATGGCGGCCGCGGCAGCGACAAGATGACCGGCGGCGACGATGACGACATTCTCTACGGTCAGGCGGGCGGCGACAATATGTCGGGCGGCAGCGGGAACGACCTGCTCTATGGCGACGATGCCGACACCAACAGCAATGATACGCTGAACGGTGACGCGGGCAATGACCAGCTTTATGGCGGCGCGGGCAGCGATGAACTCTATGGTGGCACTGGCGACGACCTGCTGGATGGCGGCACCGGCAACGATTACATGCATGGCGGAGCGGGCGACGATACGATCCTTGCAGGTGCAGGCAATGACGTGATCGACGGCAGCGCCGATATCGATACGGTCGTCTTTTCCGGCAACCGGATGGACTATATCTTCACGCTCCAGACAGATGGCAGCTATGTTGCGGTCGACCAGCGCGCAGGCTCTCCAGAGGGCAGCAAGACGATCCGCAATGTTGAATATTTCCAGTTCGCGGACATGACAACGCCCTCGACCGCGCTGAACGCGCCGCCCGTCATCACCTCGAACGGCGGCGGTTCCAGCGCGTTGCTGACGGTCGATGAGAACGGCACCGCCGTCACCACGGTCATCGCGACAGATCCCGACATGGGGCAGACGATCGCCTTTTCCATCGTCGGCGGAGCGGATGCGGCGCTGTTCACGATCGACGCGGTGACGGGCGAATTGCGTTTCCTTGTGGCACCCAATTTCGAAAGCCCGGCCGATGCCGACCACGACAATGTCTATGATGTGATCGTTGCCGCCAATGACGGCAATGGCGGCATGGATACGCAGGCGCTTTCCGTGACCGTGAACGACGTGCCCGATGGCTTTGCGCCGGTCATCACCTCCAATGGCGGGGGGGCGAGCGCGGCGATCACGGTCAATGAGAATGCGACCGCCGTGACCACGGTAGCCGCCACGGATGCGGACGGCCCGTCGATCAGCTACGCGATTGTTGGCGGGGCCGATGCCGAGCTCTTCGCCATCGATACTGCGACAGGTGCGCTGACATTCAAGGCCGCCCCCGATTATGAGGCGGCCGCCGACGCCGATCACGACAATGTCTATGACGTGATCGTGCAGGCGAGCGATGGCTCCAACGCGGACCAGCAGATACTGGCCGTGACGGTCGCCAATCTCAACGACAACGCGCCGGTGCTGATGTCCTATGCCGGGGCGGCTTCGGTTGCCGTTTCCGTGGCGGAAAACAGCTTGCTCGCCGCGACGGTTCAGGCCAGCGACGCTGACGGCACGGCGCTCAGCTACAGCATCAGCGGCGGCGTCGATGCGGCGCTGTTCACCATCGATGCCGCGACCGGTGCGCTGAGTTTCAAGGCGGCGCCCGATTTTGAAGCGCCCAATGACAGCAATGGTGACCGCATCTACAATGTCGTCGTCAGCGCCAGCGACGGCAGCAACAGCGTCTCGCAGACCCTGGCAATCAGCGTCACAAATGTGAACGACAATGCGCCAATCATCACCTCCAACGGCGGCGGCGCGTCGGCATCGATCAACATGGCGGAAAATGCCAGCGCCGTGACCGTGGTGGCCGCCAGCGACGCGGACGGGACCACGCCCGGCTTTGCGATTTCGGGGGGAGCCGATGCGGCGCTGTTCACCATCGATCCGGTGACCGGCGCCCTGTCCTTCATCAACGCCCCGGATTTCGAGAACCGGGTCGATGCCGATGGCGACGGCGTCTATCAGGTGACGGTACGCGCAACCGACGGCAGCAACTTCGATGATCAGCTGCTGTCGATCACCATCACCGACGTGGCTGAAAACGGGCGGACGATCACGGGATCCTCGGGCAACAACACGATCAGCCCGACGACCACCGTGCTCGCCTACCAGACCACGGCGCTCAACGACACCATCTACGCCCTTGCCGGCAACGACGTCATCGATGGCGGGGTGGGCGCCGACTATATGGACGGGGGTGCGGGTAACGACATCTTTTATGTCGACACCTGGTCGGATGACGGCTTTGACGGCAATGACGATCAGGTGATCGAACTGGCCGGTGGCGGCAGCGATCTCGTCTATGCTTCGGTCAGCTATCGCCTGGCCGCCAATGTCGAGAAATTGACGCTGACCGGCGCGGCGTCGATAAACGGCATGGGCAATGAGCTCGCCAACACGATCACCGGCAATGATGCGGCGAACATGCTGTCAGGCGGCGCGGGAGCCGACATTCTGTATGGCATGGGCGGCAACGACACGCTCGATGGCGGCGACGACAATGACAATCTGTTCGGGGGCGACGGCAATGACGTGCTGCTGGGCGGCGCGGGCAATGACTATCTGGACGGTGGTGCCGGCGCGGACAGCCTGATCGGTGGAGACGGTGACGACAGCTATATCGTCGACAGCTGGTCCGATGACGGCAACAGCGCCAATGACGACCTGATCTTCGAACTGGCGGGTGGCGGTAACGATCAGGTCAACGCTTCGGTCACCTACAAGCTGGCGGCAGAGATCGAGAAACTGGTTCTTACCGGCACCGACAATATCGACGGCACCGGCAATGATCTGGCCAACAACATCACCGGCAACAGCGGCAATAACAGCCTCTGGGGCGGCCTGGGCAACGATATCATATTGGGCAATGGCGGCGGCGACCGGCTCTATGGCGAGGACGGGCAGGACAGCCTGGACGGCGGCGCGGGCAATGACCTGCTGGACGGCGGTGCGGCGGGCGATACGCTGAAGGGCGGAGCGGGCAGCGACACGCTGATCGGCGGCGCGGGCAAAGACGTGCTGACCGGCGGGACGGAAGCGGACGTGTTCGTGTTCAATCGCGGGGACACAACGCTCAACACGTCCAGCTATGACCGCATAACCGATTTCAAGGCGAGCGAGGGCGATCGCATCGACCTCGACTTCCTGAACGGCAGTCTGGCTGCCGCCGATTATGCGGAAAAGGCGATAGCGACCAATGTTTTCGCCGATGCGCTGGCGGCCGCGAACACGACCGCCGGGGTCAATCATGTGACTTTCGTCGCCGGGACGACCGACGGCTGGATTTTCTACGATGCCAATGGCGATGGCGCATTCGACCAGAGCGTTCAGCTGGTCGGGGTCAACACCCTGGCCGGGGTCGATGCGAGCAGCTTCTTCTAGATTGGTTTCGATCTGATCAGATCGACCGCTCAAATGACATAAGCAGCCGAGCCGATCAAATCGGCTCGGCTGCCATATTTTTTGAGCCGTCCTTTTCTGGAACGAAAGATGACGCTGCCTGCCGAGTTCGACGGCCAGGCAGCATGCCACCGTCGCGGGCACTTATTTCTGACCTTACCGCGGCGGACGGGGAATGCGCCGGGCGAGTCACCGCCCGGTTGGCTCATCCGATGCTCGCCGCGACCGGCCGAACCCTCGCCCTTCGCAACCAGGCGACGTCCAGCAACACTGCCGTCACCACGCCCAGGATGACATGGGCCATATTACCGCCAATGGGTCCATAACGGGGAACGGCATAGGCCGCGACCGCCACGAACAGCGCCGTGCCGAAGCCCGAGATCGCAAGAACGGTCCAGCTTCGGTTCATGGCCAGCATGGCCGATCGGGAAGGCGCCGCATGCAGCATCAGCATCACGGCGACCAACTGTGTCAGCAGCAGGATATAGGTTTCCGAATAGGCGACGCCCGGCCCGATGCGGATGAGCAGCGGACCCAGCAGCCAGGCCCCGGCGAGCATGGTGAAGCCGACCGCCGCCAGCGCCATCTGCACCTGCAGCGTGGCCGCCCGGAAGGTTCGGATGTTGCCATTGGCCCACATGCGGGCAACGTCGGGATAGACGACAGCCTGCACCTGCGCGCCCACCTGCGTCGCGACCTTCGCGATGCGCTTGGCGAGATAGTAGACCGCGGCGGCCGAACTGCCCGCCACGGCGCCGACGAACAGCGAGTCCGCTTCCGTGGTGATGACGCGCAGCGTCAGCGACAGGTTGGTCGAGCAGGCAAAACCGAAGAAGCCGGGGAAGTCGCTCACCAGGCCCTTCAGCCGGGCATGCAGCGGATTGGGTATTCCCATCTTCCGCAGGGCCCGGAAACCGACCCAGAAGACCAGAACGGAACCCAGCGCCTGCGAAACCGTCCACGCCACCATGAAACCGATGATGCCGGCATGGGTCACCATGCAGAGGAAGGCCAGCAGGATGCGCAGCACATTGCCCGCAACCTGCGCATAGGCCAGCATCTTGAACTGGCCGGACAGGCGCAGCGCCGCGGTCGGCACGCCGGCGATGTTGAACAGGGTTGCGACCGAATAGATCGCCACCAGTTCGACATGCAGGGGCTTGAGGCCGAAGAGCGGCCCGAACAGCCATGCCAGACTGACCGCACTGAGCGCCGCGACTGCCGCAGCGCCGATGTCCAACATCAGCCCATAGCAATACAGCCGCTGCATTCGCCGTGTTGAACCCTTCGCCTCTTCCTCCACGGCGAACCGGATCAACGGCTGCCAGGATTCGAAGCGCAGAATTCGTTCCACCACGCGATTATAGGACAGCACCAGAACCATGACGCCATAGGTCGCTGGTCCCAGGGATCGGGCGGCCATCGCCACGCTGACCAACATGATCAACGCGTTCAGGAAATTGCCTGACAGCAAATGCCCGATTGCGATCAGCCGGTTCCGAGTCCCCTTTACCAGGAAATCACCGAACCGGCCGCGCAACATGGGCAGGGCGCGCGCTGTCAGCGCGCCCCTTATGTCATATGCCATGACGATCCCCCCATTTGGGGTCGTGAAGATCAGGCGCGGTTAGCCACGCCGGCCATTTCCAGGACAGGAAGCTGCGCTGGATGAGGTATGGCGGCAGGAAGTTCAGGTTCGACCTCCGTCACGCGTCCGCGCATGCCGTGATTGGCTGCCCAGATCGCCGCCTGGGTCCGGTTCTTGACGCGCAGCTTGCGCAGCACGGCCTTCACATGGACCTTTACGGTTGCCTCGCTGATGTCCATCCGCTTGGAAATGACCTTGTTGGGGCATCCCATGATGAGCCAGCGTAGGATTTCCAGTTCCCGATCGGACAGGCAGGCCGCATCCACCGGACGTTCGACCTCCAGAGCATCGGTCAGACTGGGCCGGGATTGCAGCTCGTCCGCCAGTTGCGGCGGAAGAACGCGCTCGCCCATGGCTACCAGCCGCAGAGTCGCCACGAGTCGGTCGCAGGAGATTTCCTTGACGATATAGCCCAAGGCCCCCAGACGGAACGCCTTCAACATGATCTGAAAATCAAATCGGTCCGACAACAGGACAAGATAGGAACAGGGAAAGCGCTTCTGCAGAACGGAAAGCGTTTCGAGGTCCATGGATTCGGTGCCGTCGTCGATCAGGAGCAACGATGGTCCCGGATCCTCTTCCGGCACCTCAACTTGTTGAAGTACAGTCGCAATATTTGGGTATTGAGTTACGCGGAAATCCTGTTCCATCAGGATACGGCTCAGCCCTTCCCGAACGATTGCATTACCGCACAACAGACGCACATTAACTGGGTACGACATTGGGTGGTCCCCTCATGATCTCCTCTACCTTCGTAAGCAGGCCCCAAACGAAATGTAGAAGACCAGTAATCAAATGCCTGTAGTGCGACCCTTTCTTTTCGTTTCAACAACTTATCAGTAGCATATTTTTGCCGCGAGAGTCCCTTAATGTACACTGGAAATTTCGGGTGCAAACGACCAGAGGTTAACGCATTGTTAAAATAATGTAATTTTGCCGCACTGCGGAATTTTTCCGCGCTCGCAGCAGTTCTGATTACCACTTTGGTAGTATGCCAACGGTCTGGAGGACAGAAAAGGCGGCTATCGGACATCGCGACTGATTCGCCTTTTTCGCAACATAAGTTAGTTAATTTGTCGAACCAGAACAAATGCTTCCGCCGCGATTCGATATACGGTGGCGCCCCTCAGGGTTGCCAGTGCCCGGATGGCCTCCACCGACCTTTCGTCGGGGCTTGGTTTGACCTGAGACTCGAATGACTGGAAGGCGGCGATCTTCGTTTCTATGGTTTCGCTGATGTCCACGAACATGTTCGGAATGAAGGCGGGCGTGACGCCGGGCGCCAGCCAGTTGGTCTCCGACAGCGTTTCATAGGCCAGAACACAGGCGGGGCCGCCGGGCCCGCGCGGCCGGGCATGGACCAGGGCAGCGTTGAATACGATCTGATGGTCCAGATGGATATCGCCGACGAATGGGATCAGCAGCAGGTCGGGCTTGATGCGGGACAACGCATCCGACAGCGCCGCGTTGAGTTCGCTTCGCCTGACCTGGTCCAGGGCGGCGGCGGGAAAATCCAGGAACTGGGTGTCGGTCACGCCGATCATCCCATGCGCGCGCAGGGTTTCGGAGCGGATCTGCCGCACCAGTTCCTCGTCGAACAGCGGCGGCTGTCCCCGGGTGACGACGACGACATGCACCTCCGCCCCCGCCGCCGCGGCGCGCGCCATGGTGCCCCCGCATCCCAATATCTCGTCGTCGGGATGGGGGGCGACCACTGCGATCCGATGGGCATTGAAAGGCAGCGACATTGATTATTCCCCCAGAATGGCGTGGAGTTTGGGCGGCTTTTCAGGACCGCCCCATTGCGTGACGTCAATCGCGGTCCGCTGACCGCACAGGATGGTGAAGCCATCGGCAGATCGCGCTACAACCTGCCCCGGCAGGGCCGCGTGACGCCCGCCCATGTCGGACGATGTCGCCGACCAGATGACAAGGTCCGCGCCGTTCGATCGGGTGAAGGCGCCGGGATAGGGGTGGCCAGTGGCGCGGATCAGACGCAACACGTCGCCGGCCGGCTGCCGCCAGTCGATCAGCCCGTCCGTCGGAGTGCGGCGCGCGGCCCAGGTGGCGCAATCTTTGTCCTGCGCCATGCGCGGCATCTCGCCCGCGGCCATCCGCTCCAGCGTGCGGTCCAGCATGACGGCCAGAGCCTGCATATGCTTGGCATAGAGCGACGCTGCGGTTTCATCCGGCGCGACATGGAAGAATTGCTGGTCGACTATGTCGCCCGTGTCCGTGCCCTCGTCTATCCAGAACAGGGTTCCGGCCGTGATCGGTTCCTGCTGCAGGATCGTCCACGGAATCGCCGCGCGACCGCGCAGCCGGGGCAGGGCCGCGGGATGATAGCCGACCACCCGATCGGGAAAGAGCGCGCGAAAGGCGGCCCCGCAAATCTGCGACCAGCCCATGACGAAAGCCATGTCGGCGCCGGCATCGCGGATCGCGGCGAGCGCTTCCTCCCGGTTGATATTGTCGACATGGATGATCGGGCAGCCTTCGCGCCGCGCCGCCGGTCCCAGGTCGACAAAATCGGAATGGCGCGCCGCCAGCGCGGGATCGAGCGTGACAAGCGCGGCGATGTCCCACGCCGGATGGCGGGCGATCGCTTCGAAGGCGATCCGCGTGGTTTCAACTGCCCCAATGAGGAGGGCGCGCTTCGTCGGCATGCCAGTCGATCCTTTTTTCACCGCCGACCACGACCAGCAGCGTGCGGGCGATGATCTGCGCGTCGAGACGGGCGCTGCGGTGGCGTACGTACCAGAGGTCGAAGCGCAGCTTTTCCTCGACGGCCAGCAGCGTATTGCCGCTGACCTGCGCCAGACCCGTCAGTCCGGGCCGCACCTTGCCGCGCTCCACGCCGTCGCGACCCATGGCGGCGATGCTATGGGGCAGCAGCGGCCGGGGACCGACGAAATCCATGTCGCCGCGGGCGATGTTGATCAGCTCGGGCAATTCATCCAGCCGGGAACGCCGCAGGAATCGCCCCAGCGCCGGTGTCCGCTGCGCATCGGGCAACGGGTCGCCGCGGCTGTCGCGCAGGTCCCGCATGCTGCGGAATTTGATCATGGCGAAGGGCTGGCCGCCCAGACCGCTTCGGACCTGGCGAAACAGCACGGGCCGCCCCAGGCCGACCAGTACCAGCAAGGACAGCAGCAGCAGCAGGGGAGCGAGCAGCGCGAGAAGAGCCATCGCCAGCCATGCCGAAGGGCGCAGGCAGGCGGTCATGCGCGTTCCGGTACCAGCAGCGCTGGTGGCGGCACGGACTGGGGCGGCGTGTGCGCTGCGCTTTGCAACTGCATGGTTTCCAGCAGCAGCGCATTGACCTTGTCTACATCATAGACGTCGACCGCTGTCTGCCGCGCCGCCCCGGCCATGGCGGTGACGCGCTGCGGATTTGCGATCATCGCTTCCATGGCATCCGCCAGTGCTGAGGCGTCGCGCGGCGGCACCAGCAGGCCGTTGACGCCATGTCTGATAGGATCACGGCAGCCCGGCATGTCGGTGGTGATGACGGGCCGTCCGGTCGCCAGCGCTTCCAATATCGTGCGCGGCAACCCTTCCCGATAGAAGGACGGCAGTACGAAGGCATGGGCCGAAGCGATGAAGGGCCGCACGTCGCGCGTCTCCGGCAGGAATTCGATCAGCCCCGCCTCGCGCCATCGGTCAAGATCGGCAGCGGTGTAGCCGGTGGGATTTTCCGTCTCGGGCCGGGTCAGCAGCAGGAAACGCACGTCGGGGTGCCGGGCGCGGACGATGCGGGCCGCCTCGACATATTCGCCGACCCCCTTGTCGCGCATCAGGCGGCCCATCATCAGGAAGGTGAAGGGCCCCTTCGGCAGGGGCTGCTCGGCAAAATGGCGCAGGTCGATGCCCGAGCCGGGAACCTGCATCACCCGCTGTGTCGGCGAAACGATCCCGCTTTCCTGCATCAGCCGGTGATCGTCGCTGTTGAATACGAAGATGCACCGCGCCTGGGCGATGCCGATCCGGTAGAGGCGCGATACGACGCTTCTCAGCCAGCGGCGGCCGTCTGCCTCCTCGCTGAACACATAGCCAAGGCCGCTCATGATCGAGAAATAGCGGGCCCGGCTCCACAGCCGTGCAGCCAGCCCGCCATAGATGATCGGCTTCTGCGTATAGGCGACGACCACATCGGGCCGTTCAGCGCGCATCAGGTGCCGATAATGGAGCAGGGTGCGGACGTCGTGCAGCGGATTGGTGCCGGCCCGCGCCATGGGCGTCCGACGGAAGCGCACGCCCATCCGCGCCAGCCGCTCCAGCACCTCCGGCTCCTCGTCGGGGGCGCAGGCGACGACCTCGTGCCCCTCCTCGATCATCCGCGCGATCAAAGCGCCGCGGAAGTTGATCAGCGACCAGGACAGGCTGGAGAGGATAACGACTTTCATGGCGCCTATGCCTCCCGCTTTCCGCCTGAACCCATTGCGTATCGAGGATGGGAGGTATCACAGCCCCTTCCGCTGCTCGGCGGTGCATCGGTAGATTACCCCTTTGAGGCAAGGCGGCTCCCCTCCGCGCCCGCCATTGGCCCGTTTCTGCCAACATGGGGCCTGCCGCATAGCCCCAATGGGCGACCGGACGCGCCGGGCGGGCCCGGGGTGGGATAAAGGATAGTGTCCGCTCGACCGATTACCGGAATGCCCTTGTTTCGATAGCTTCAAATGCACCGGCGGTTGTGGACGGCACGCAGGGCGGCGCCTCCAGGCAGCCTTCAGCCCCCGCAACCGGCGGACCATGGATCGGAGACATCGGAATGCCGAACATCGCATCAGCCAGGCTGGACGGGACCGAAAGCGTCGTTCAAACGCCGCCCGCCGCCATGCTTCTGCGGCTGGACGCGGCAGCCCGCGCCTTCGCGGCGCAGGGCCCGGCGCGTTTCCGCGCGATCAGGCTGGCCGTCATCCTGGCGCTGGATGCGCTGATCATGCTCGGCAGCTTCCTTCTTTCGCGGCTGATCCTGTCCGACCTGCCCATGCCCGGGACGCTGATGGAACCCTGGTTCATGACCCTGTTCGTCGGCGTTAACCTGGCTGCATTGTTCGTCGTGGGCACCTATCGGCAAAGCTGGCGCTTCCTGTCGCTCGCGGATGCGCTGTCGCTCGCGGTCAGCCTGCTCGCCAGCAGTTGGCTAATATGGATGATCACCGCCGGGCTGCTGGCGCCGCAGAAGATGATGCGCGGGCCGATGACCGTCTTCCTGACCGTCGACGTGCCGTTGACGGTCGCCGCGCTGCTGGTGGTGCGCGTGTTGCGGCGGCAGTTCTTCAAGCATGTCCGGGCGGCGCGGTTGCGCCGGACCGTGCAGGCGCGCCGCCGCATCCTGTTGCTGGGCGAACTGGACTGGGCACGGGTGATGGCCGATCTCGTGCCCACCGACACCCAGTCCGGGCTGGAGATTGTCGGCGTCATCTCCTTCGACGGGCATGAGCGGCGGCTAAACCTGGGTGGCCTGCCCATATTGGGATCGCCCGACATGCTGCCCCGGATCGTCGCGGATCTGGACCGCGCGGGCAGGCGGCCCGTCAGCCTGGTGGTGCAGGAAAGCAGCGAACGGCTCGACCGGCAGCAGATATTGCGCATCGCGGCGCTGGCGGAACAGGAAAATCTGGTCGTCTCGCGCTTCCGCAATCCCTGGACCAGCGCGCAGCCGCTGACCGGCGACCGCATGGCGATAGAGAAGATGCCGCTCGCGGAATTGCTGGGGCGTCCGGAAATCACGGTGCAGCACAGCTATCTCGAGCGGGTCGTCACCGGGGCGCGGATCATGGTGACGGGCGCGGGAGGCACCATCGGCGGCGAGCTGGTGCGCCAGCTTGCCTATTATGCGCCGGCGGAGATCGTGCTGCTCGATCACAGCGAATATAATCTCTACACCATAGAGATGGAGGCCCGGGAGAAATTCCCCCATGTCCGCTTCCATGCCGAACTCTGCTCGATCCGCCAGCGCCCCGCGCTATGGCAGGTGTTCGAGCGGCGGCGGCCGGAAATCGTCTTCCACGCCGCTGCGTTGAAGCATGTGCCGATGGTGGAGGCCAATCCCTGCGCGGGCGTGCATACCAATGTGCTCGGCACCCGCAACGTTGCCGACGCGGTGTGCGAGTTCGAGGCGCGGGCGATGGTCCAGGTGTCGACCGACAAAGCGGTCAACCCGGTCGGCCTGATGGGCGCGACCAAGCGGCTGGGCGAGCTGTACTGCCAGGCGCTCGACCTGATCGGCAGTTGCGATCCGGACAGCCCCCGCTTCCTGACGGTGCGTTTCGGCAATGTCCTGGGATCCAGTGGCTCATTGATCCCGCTGTTCCAGCAGCAGATCGCCAGCGGCAAGCCGCTGACCGTCACGCATCCGGACATAGAGCGCTTCTTCATGACGGTGCAGGAGGCGGTGCTGCTGATCCTGCAAAGCAGCGCCCGCGCACTGGAGACGGATTCGGAGCGCGGCACCATCTTCGTTCTCGACATGGGCGAGCCGGTCAAGATCGTGGAGATCGCTCGCCGCGTCATCCGCATGGCGGGACTGCGGCCGGAAATCGACGTGCCGATCAAGTTCATCGGGCTTCGTCCAGGGGAAAAGCTGTTCGAGGAACTGTTCGACAGCAGCGAGGACAAGATCGAAAGCGCGATTCCGGGTATTTTCGAGGCCATGCCATCCCCGATTCCGCTGGAGATGCTGGTGGAGGGCTTTGCCCAGCTCGCCCGGCTGATCGCGGTGGGTGACGCGGATGAGCTTGTCCGGCTGACACACGAAATGGTCGCTGCTTCCGCCAGCTCGCGCTGGGCGGAGATATTGCGGCGGCTGGCGGCGGAAAGTTCCGACACGCTGCTGATGATGCCGCCGCGCCCGACGGATATTCCGGCCGCCCTGACCCCGCCGCTGCCGCGCGATGTCGCCTGACCTTTTTGGGGGAAACCAAGATGCAAGCCGTGCCTGCGCAAGCCCATATTCAGTCCCCTGTTCCGCTGCGCCTCAGCCCGCTTGACCATGCCGCGTTGCGTTGGCCGCAGCATGAGCCGGACGAGATCGCGGCGGTGACGCGGGTTCTGGAAAGCGGGCGGGTCAATGCCATGGTCCATGGCGAGCAGAACCGCGCCTTCGAAGCGGAATTCGCGGCGTTTTGCGGCATGCCCCACGGCGTCGCGGTCAGCAATGGGACGGTCGCGCTGGAACTGGCATTGCGGGCGCTGGGCATCGGGGCGGGCGATGAGGTGATCCTGCCCTCGCGCAGCTTCTTTGCCAGCGCGGCCTGCATCGTCGCGGTCGGCGCGACGCCGGTCTTTGCAGACATCGACCCGATCAGCAACGCCATTGATCCTGACTCCGCCCGCCGGATGCTGTCGCCGCGCAGCCGGGCGATATTGTGCGTGCACCTGGCCGGCTGGCCCTGCGACATGGCGGCGTTGCGCGCGCTGGCCGATGATCACGGCCTGTGGCTGATCGAGGATTGCGCGCAGGCGCATGGCGCGACCCTTCATGGCCGTCGGGTGGGCAGCTTCGGGGATGCCGCCGCCTTTTCCTTCTGCACCGACAAGATCATGTCCACGGGCGGCGAGGGCGGCATGCTCCTGCTGCGGCAGGAAGCGCACTGGAAACGGGCCTGGGCCTATAAGGACCATGGCAAGAACCCCGAAAAATTCTTTACGCCGGCCACGACGAGCGGTTTCCGCTACCTGCACGACAGTTTCGGCAGCAATTGGCGGATGACGGAGATGCAGGCCGCCATCGGGCGGGCGCAGCTCGCCAAGCTGCCCCGCTGGCTGGCCGCCCGGCGCGACAATGCCGCAACCCTGATGCGCCTGCTGCGCGCCAATCCGGCGGTGGAGGTGCCCGATATTCCGCCGGAGGTCGGCCACGCCTTCTACCGGCTTTATGTGACCGTTGCGGCCGACCGGCTGGGGGAGGCGGGGACCACGCCGATCATTGGCCGGATGATGCAGATGGGCATGCCGGTGGGCAGCGGTTCCTGCGCCGATATGACGCGCGAAGTCGCCTTTGCGGGTCGGAACGTCCGCCGCGACGGCGCTCTTCCGATCGCGCAGGATCTCGGCCGCCGCAGCATAGCCTTTCCGGTGGATCATCTGCTGGATACGGAAGACATGCACCGCCTGGCGAACTGCCTGGAGATCGCCATGGCGGAACTGTCCTGTTGACGAAGGGAGAAAAGACGATGGCCAACGGCCGCCTGCCGCATTTTGTCATCATAGGCGCCGTCAAGGGGGCGACGACCTGGATCCACAACCAGCTTCAGGACAATCCGGCGATCTACCTGCCCGCGCCGGAGCCGCATTTCTTCAGCCAGGAGCATGCGCAGGGGCTCGATCATTATCGCCGTTTCTTCGATGGCGCGCGGCCCGACCAGATCCTGGGGGAAAAGTCCGCCGACTATCTCGCCCACCCGGACGCGCCCGCCCGCCTTGCCGCTGCCCTGCCAGAGGCGCGGCTGGTGGTGCAGCTTCGCAATCCGGTCGACCGCGCCTATTCCGATTACAAGATGCTGTTCCGGCGCGGTACGGTGACAAAGGGGCCGGAATATTATCTGGACGGGCGGCCGAACGACCAACCCCGATTTCTGGAGGATGGGCTTTACGCGCAGCATCTGCGCCGCTGGCTTGCCCATTTCGACGCGGAGCAAATCAAGATACTGCTGTTCGAGGATGTGAAGGCCGCGCCCGAGGCGAGCGTCGCCATCGTCAGCGACCATATCGGAGCGCCCCGTCATTATTCGAAGCAGGTCGGTTCCGACCCGCGCAACGACAGCAGCGAGCGTTTCCTGCCGCTGCCGGTACGGACCGCGCTGGCGCCGTTGAAGGAGGCTGTGCGGCCGTTGCGCGGCAAAGCGATGTTCGAACGGGTGCGTGGGGTATTCGCGCGGCAGATCGCCTATCCGCCATTGCCCGCGGCGCTCCGCCAGCGGATGGTCGACTATTATGCGCGGGACATTGCCGATCTGGAGGAGCTGATCGGGCGCGATCTCAGCCATTGGAGGCAGGATCGGAGGCTGGCGGCATAGCGCAGGGCCTGTTGCCCCTCCGCAGGCGCATGGCGTTTCCAGAATTCTCGTTGGTATCACTCCCAAAGCGTTCGGGGGCCTGTCCCTTTTTGCCTGTCCGCCAGCCGTTATTGCCCGCCCCGGAATCAGCCAAAGGGCTTAAACTTCCACCACATCCATTTGAGAGGGGACGCAGATGCGCAACCGGCTTCATCATGGCCTTTTCCTCGGCCTTTTTGCCCTGACAGCCGCCTGCTCGAGCGGGCTGTCAGGCCTTGCCAGCCTGCCGCCGGCACCGACCGTCGCCTATCGGCTGGGCGCGGGCGATGAGGTGCGCGTGGCGATTCCCGGCCTCAGCGCGGCCGATCCGGGCGGCAGCAGCTATGTGGTCAACGATCGCGGCCAGATTTCCCTTCCGGTGCTGGGCGATGTCGATGCGGGCGGCAAGACCGTGCCCGAATTGCAGGCCAGCATCGCCCAGCAATTGACGCAGCGCCAGTTGCTCAATGCCCCGACCGTCAGCGTCCAGCCCGTCAGGCTGCGTCCTTTCTATGTGCTGGGCGAGGTGAAGAGCCCCGGCGAATATCAATATCGTGCGGGAATGTCGGTGCTCGCGGCCGTGTCCGTCGCGGGCGGTTACACCTTTCGCGCCGAACAGGGGAGCGTCGCCATCACCCGCATGGTCGATGGTCGACAGATGGTCGGCCGGGCGAGCGAGCGCGACATGATCCAGCCGGGCGACACAGTGCGCATTTATGAGAAGTGGTTTTGATGCCCTCCCCGGCTCTGGGGCGGGCCGCCGGGAGCGTTGCGGCCCTGTTGCTGATCACGGCCCTGACGGACGCCCATGCGCAGGATCTGGACCCCGCCGGTCCGGAGCAGGGGACGCCGGGCGGGCTGTTCGAACCGACGCCGCTGACGCTGGGGAGCGCGACCTTAAGGATCGGCGGCAGCGCCCGGCTGGAATATGACAGCAATATCTACGCTCAGGCTTTTGGCGAGAAGGATGATTTCCGCCTTCAGGTCCGCCCTTATATCGACCTGCTGCGCAAGGGGAGTGCACTGGAGGTGACCGCCCGGGCGGAAGGGGATATCCGCAAATATTTCCAGTATCAGAAGGAAGATGCGGTCGGTGGACGCATAGCCGCCGGGTTGAACTGGAACCCGTCAGCCGCCGACCGCCTGAACGTCGCCGCGAGCTGGCAGCATCTCATAGAGGATCGGGGCGAGCCGGAGGGCAATACCCTGCCCAATATCGGTCCGCGCGAACTGAACCTGGTGGATGGCGACCTGTCCTATCTGCACCAGGGTTCGCGGATCGGATTTCTGGCCAGGGCCACCGGAGCGCGCATGCGATATACCCGGGCCATCGATGAGGAGCGTGATCTGGACGCGGTTGGTGGGCTTGCGCGGGTGATGATGCGCGTGTCTGCGCTGACGAGCCTTTTTGTCGAGGGGGTGGCTGCGCATCGCGATTTCCGCCGTGCCCCCGCGCCGGGCCAGTTCGACCGCGACGCGTCAACCTATGGCGCCCGGGTCGGCATCGCCATCGATCCGGGTGGCACGTTGCGCGGCGATGCGGCGGTCGGCGTCTATCGCCTGGATGCCAAGGACAAGCGGATAGAATCGCAGACCCGCATGTCGGTGCAGATCGGACTCACCTATGCCCCTCGCCCACGCACCGCCATCACGCTCGACGGCTTCGTCGGCAATGTCGCCACCTATCGGACCGGGGTGCAATCGCGTGAGGACATGCGCTTCCGGCTGGGAATAAACCAGGAAATCCGCCACAATCTGAGAGGACAGCTGGGAATCCTCTACCGCCGCAGCAAATATTTCGGCGTGGACGACACCGACAAGCTCTACGGCGTCACCGGAGAGCTGGAATATGCCCTGAACCGCCGAGTCGCCATCGCTGCGACGGCCCGTTTCTCCAAACGCGACAGCAGCGTTCCGCTGGACGAATTCGACCGCATCCGCGGAGGTCTCGAACTGCGCGTCCATTATTGACGCGCGGCCGTGCCGGAGCGGGACAGGACTGATCCAAAGGGCTGCCTCCTAACCCCTTCGCGCAATGGACTTGGGCTCCCCCGGCTAGGACAGTGAACGGCATAAAAGCGTGATTATACAGGAACCCCGCCGCCATGCTGGTAAGAGCATCCAGGCCACCCATGCTTGCGTTCGTCCTTCCGGGCCTGGGCGCGGGCGGGTCGGAACATATCGTCAGCCTGCTCTGCAACCATTTCGCGGCGCAGGGCTGGAGCATCACCCTGATCGTCTTCGAGGAGGCGTCCGCCCCCTCCTATTACGCCTATCATCCGCAGGTGCGAATCCTCAGGCTGGGCATGAAGTCGCGCCGCCGTGCCGTCGCGACCGGCGCGCTGGCGATGCTGCGGCGGCAGAGATTGCTGCGGCGGGCATTGAAGGCGGTGCGGCCGGAACTGGTGGTAAGCTTCCTGACCCGCACCAACATCCTCTCCCTGCTGGCCGCGCGGTCGCTGCATATCCCGGTGATCGTGTCCGAACGCAACAATCCCGCGCTCCAGACGGTGGGGCCGGTCTGGAGCCGGTTGCGGCAGATGACCTATCCGCGCTCCGTCGGCCTCATCACCATGACGCAGGGGGCGATGGACTGGTTCAAGGACGCCATGGACGTGGAGGGATGGGTGATTCCCAATCCGGTGCCGCCTGCCGGTGCCGCGCCGGATCGCCGGTCGGACGGGCATACCATCGGGGCGGTGGGGCGACTGGTGCCGCAAAAGGGCTTCGATCTGCTGCTGGACGCCTTTGCCCATGTGGCGCAACGCATTCCGGACTGGAAGCTGGTGATCTGGGGCGAGGGGCCGGAGCGCGCCACGCTCGAGCGGCAGCGCGACCATCTGGGCCTGGCCGATCGGGTGAGCCTGCCCGGCGTGACGGAGAAGCCGGGCGACTGGGTGCCTCGGACCGACCTCTTTGTCCTCTCCTCCCGCTTCGAGGGCTGGGGCATCGTCGTGGGCGAGGCCATGGGCGCAGGGTTGCCGGTCGTTTCCTTCGATTGCCAATGGGGTCCGGCCGAAATGATCGAGCATGACCGGAGCGGCCTGCTGGTCCCCAATGGCGACGGCGCTGCATTAGGGGAAAGCATCGTCGCGCTCTGCAACGACCCGGCCCGGCGCGCCGCGCTGGGGCAGGCGGCTCGGGAGCGGATGGCGGATTTCGGACATGATCAGGTGCTTGCCCGCTGGCAGTCGGTCATCACCAGCGTGCTCGACCATCATCGGGTGAGGGCAGGGTCATGAACATGATGTCGCTGAAGGGTTTTGCGCGGGCGATGCGGCGGCGGCTGCGGGACGAGCCGCCATTGCGGCTGGCGGCGGCGCGGGCCGATGCCTTCCTGGTGTCCTATCCCAAGAGCGGGCGGACATGGCTGCGCTATCTGCTCTCCTGCTATTTCGCGGAAAGCGCGGCGCTGGGGTTCGAACCAGACCTGACCAGCACGTTTCGCATCCTGCCCAATTTCGACCGTGATCCGGTACGGGGAATCGATGCCTTCATCGGCGGGACGGGCCAGGCTGACCTGCCGTTGGTTCTCGTCAGCCATCTGCCCTATCGCGAGAGGCTGTTCCTTGACCGGCCGGTCCTGTTCCTTGTCCGCGATCCCCGCGACGTGATCGTGTCCGCCTATTTCCATGCGACCCGCCACAAGAAGAGCTTTTCCGGCGACATGGCGGCTTTCCTGGACGAGCCCAAATATGGGATGGCGGCACTCACCGGCTATCTGAACGGCTGGGCGGCGGGCCTGACCGGACGACGGCATCACCTGATCAGCTACGAACATATGCTCGCCGAACCCATGTCCACGGTTGCGGGTATCCTCGCCTTTCTGGGCGTGCAGCCGCAACCGGACATGCTGGCTCGCGCCGTTGCCGCCGCGCAATTCGACCGGATGCGCGACAAGGAACGCGACGGCGGCATTCCCGGCCATGATTATGACCGCAGCGACGACCAGAGCCTGCGCATGCGCAGCGGCAAGGCGGGCGCCTTCGGCGAATGGCTCAGCCCCGATCAGGCGGATCTGGTGCTGGAGCGTTGCCGTGCCGATCTGTCGCCGCGCGCCCTGGCGCTGCTGGCGGCGACCGGGGTCGATCTGGCGGCTTGAAATGCGCATCTGCTCGATCATCACCAGCTTCACCTCGGGCGGCGCCGAAATGCTGGTCTGCAATCTGGCGGAGGCCTTTGCGCAGGCGGGCCATCAGGCGGCGATCCTGTCCCTCAGCGATGCCGGACAGGTCGGCAATGCGCCCGCCACCGAAGCAGCGATGCGGGCGCGGCTGCGCGAGGGCGGCGCCACGGCCTTTTCGCTGGGGCTGGCCAATCGCAACAACATTGTGGCAGGTACGCTGGCGCTGCGGCGCGCCCTGCGCGCGATCCGGCCGGACGTGATCCACGCCCATACCGCCCGTGCGCTCTTCCCCCTCGCGCTCGCCATGCCGGGCGTGCCCGTGATATTGACCCACCATAACAGCCGCCTTTCCTTTCCGCCCTCTGCCTTCACCCTCTTCAACCGCATCGTCGACAGCTATGTCGCGATCAGCGACCAGTGCGAGACGCTGCTCCGCAGCCATGCGCGAAAGCCTGTCCGCATGATCCTGAATGCTGCCAGCCCCCGCTTCCATGCCGGGCAGCCGCGCGTTGCCGCCGGGCGCGATCCGATCATCCTGGCCGTGGGCACGATATCGGCGCAAAAGGATTATCCGACCCTGCTCCGCGCTGCCCGCCCGCTGGTGGGTGCACTGGCGGCGCAGGGCCGCGCAGCGCGTATCTGCATCGCGGGTGCCGGGCCGGAATTGGAAGGGCTTCAGGCCCAGGCGGCGGGAGAGCCGGTCGAACTGCTGGGCGCGCGCAGCGACGTCGATATGTTGATGCGGCAGGCAGACCTTTTCGTGAACTGCTCGCTTTGGGAGGGTTTTCCCATCGCGATGATCGAAGCCGCGATGAGCGGCCTGCCCATCGTCGCGACCGCGGTGGCGGGCAATCGGGAAATGGTCCTGCCCGGCGTCAACGGCCAGCTCGTCCCGCCCTCCGATCCCGCCGCGCTGGCGCAGGCCATGGCGGATATGCTGAGCGATGACGTCCGCTACGCCGCGCTGTCGCAAGGCGCGCTGCAAGCCGCCAGCCGCTTTTCCATCGAAAATTGCGCGGCGGCGCATCTGGACCTTTATCGCGACCTGATCGCGGGCCGCCATCCACGCATCGCCATTGCCCCTCTGGCCCGGCCGATATCGCCATGCGAATAGCCGTGCTGACCGATATCCATGCCGCCAGCGACCCGCTGCAACTGGCGCTCACCGCCGCACGGCGGGAGGGGTTCGACCGGATGCTGATCCTGGGCGACCTCCTGACCTATGGGGTGCAGCCGCTGGAGACGCTGGAACTGG
The DNA here is from genome assembly GCF_040676415.1 of Sphingobium sp. LSP13-1-1.1. Classification (NCBI taxonomy): domain Bacteria; kingdom Pseudomonadati; phylum Pseudomonadota; class Alphaproteobacteria; order Sphingomonadales; family Sphingobiaceae; genus Sphingobium; species Sphingobium sp. LSP13-1-1.1. Next base: position 121,996 of record NZ_JBEGHU010000078.1, read on the forward strand.
TGCAGGGCGCGGCGGCGCGGGACGGCGCGATCCTGATCAGCGGCAATCACGACATGCTGTACCAGGGATCGCCGGCGGCGGAACGCTATCGCGCCGACCTGCCCGAATGGCTGCGGGAAAGCGTCGACTGGACGGCCGCCCATATCCCGTCCGGCAGCATGACGGCCTTCGATTGGCGGGAAAGCTGGTCGTTGGGGCCGTTGTTCGCCGCCCATGCCAATCCGTTCGCCTATGGGGACTGGCGCTACATCCGATCCGCGCAGGAGGCAGAGGAGGCCGCCGACACGGTTGCGGCGCGGGGTTTCCGCTACGGCCTGTTCGGCCATGTCCACCGGCATCGTCGCTATGATTGCGCAGCCGCCACCATCTTCACCCTCGCCTCGCTCGGCCAACCGCGTGATGACGGGGACCGGACGCCCAAATGGGCGATGATCGAAGTCAGGGGAGATTTTGTGACCATGGAAAGCCGCGATATCGATTTCGATCCGGAGGACCAGATGCACGCGATCCGCGCCACCACCCTGTCCGCCGCCACGCAGGAGCGGCTCTGCCGGTTCTTCGCATGAAGATCCTGGTGACCGGAGCTGGCGCGGTGCTGGGGCAGGGCATCATCAAGTCGCTGCGGCAATCGGCGCTGGAGTGTCAGATCATCGCGGCTGACCCCAATCCGCTTTCCGCTGGCCTTTATTGGGCCGATGGCGCCTATCGCCTGCCCTTTGCCGACGATCCGGCCTTTGGCGATCGCATTCACCAGCTGCTGGATCGGGAGCGGCCCGACATGGTGCTGGTCGGCACCGATGTGGAGCTGTCCTATTTCGCGGCGGAGAGGAATCGGCTGGAGGCGCTGTTCGGGACGCATGTGCTGGTCAGCGATCCGCGCGTTGTCGCCATCGCCGACGACAAGCTGGAAACCGCGCGCTTCTTCGAAAGTGTTGGACTGCCCCACCCCGCTTCCGCCGCGGCGGAGGACAGGGAAGCGGTCGAGGCGCTGATCGCCGCCGTCGGATTTCCGCTGGTGGTGAAGCCGCGCATCGGCGCGCGGTCGGTGGGCGTGTCGCTGGTTCACGACCGGGCCGCGCTCGCGTCGGCGCTGGAGGGGCGCAGCGGTCTTGTCGTGCAGCAATGCGTGGGCGACGCCGACAGCGAATATACCGCCAGCACGCTGGTCTTCGATGGCGAGGTGCAGGCGTCGATCGTCATGCGCCGCGACCTGCGCGACGGGAACAGCTATCGCGCTTATCTGGGCGACTATCCCAGGCTCAACGAACAGGTGCGGGCGCTCGGCAGGGCGCTGCAACCCCATGGTCCCGCCAATTTCCAGTTCCGCACCGATGCCGACGGCACGCCTCGCGTCTTCGAGATCAATGCCCGCTTTTCGGGTACGACGCCGCTGCGTGCCATGGCCGGCTTCAATGAGGTGGAGATGTGCGTGCGGAAACTGCTCTACGGCACGCCGGTCGTGCAGCCACCGGTGCGCGAGGGCGTGATCCTGCGTTATCTGGACGAGATGTTCGTGCCGCAGGAGCGCATCGACGCGGTGCGATGAACGGCGGCGCTCCCTTGCTAGCACTGACCGGTGGTTCGGGCTTTGTCGGCCGCGCCTTCGCGCCGGCGGCGCGCCGGGCCGGCTGGCGCATTCGCCACCTCTCTCGCCGCCCGCCGCCCGATGTTGATCCGGACGATGAATGGGCGTTGCTTGACCTGTCGGCGGTCGAGGCGGTCGAGCTGGGCGGCTGCGCGGCGCTGGTACATCTGGCCGCGCACATTCCCTCCGCTCATCATGACCTGGCCGAAGCGGAGCGTTGCTGGCGAATCAATGCGCTCGGCACGCTCAAGCTGGTCGATGCGGCGATTCGAGCTGGCGTCGGGCGGATCATGCAGGCGAGCAGCGCCAATGCCTATGCGCCGACCGCTCGGCCGCCGCACGAGCAAACGTCACTCTTTCCCCGCAGCAGGGGCTATTATCTGGGTTCAAAGATTGCCCAGGAAATCTATGCGGACGAACGCTGCCGTGGGGAGGAGGTGCTGCTCCAGACGCTGCGCCTGGCATCGGTCTACGGGCCTGGCCAGCAGAGCGGCGCCCTGGCTGCGATGGCACGAGCGGCGACGAGTGGGCGCCCCATCCGCGTGCACGGCAGCGGCGCCTTCGGTTCCGACCTTGTCCATGTCGAGGATGTGGCGCAGGCCATGCTGCTGCTGCTCGCCAGCGGGCATGCGGGGGCTTTCAACGTCGGCAGCGGTGTTCGCACCACCATTGCGGAACTGGCGAGGATGCTGGCGGAGCGCTGCTGCGTACCGATCGCCTATGAAGCTGAAGCAGAGGAGGACTGGGGTTTCCCCGCCCTCAATGTCGACCGGATGGCAGCATTGGGATATCGCCTGCGACCACTGGCGGCGGGGCTGACCGACATATTGAAGACGGACTGAAGCCAGGGCGCCATGCTGCTGCCTGCGGGAACAGCATCTTGGCCGGCTGTTCCGTCAGCTCCCGTTCGGGCCGCCGCCGCCGCCGGTATTGCTGCCGCCGCCACCACCGCCCATGCCGGCAGCGCCGACCGCGCCGATATTGCCGAAAATCTCGTCGAACAGGCTGCGATGGCGGCCCAAAGTCGGCGTCTTGTCGCCCGAAGGCGAAATCCTGGCGACCTGTTCCAGTCCCTTGCGATCGACCGCCACGACATTGCCCGCGCCGTCGAAACGGACATGCAGGATCGTCTGGGACACCGGCTTGGGGTTGGAAAAGGCCAGCGCGCGCATGTCGCGCGACACATAGTACCAGTCCTGGTCGCCGAACTGCGCGACGAAGCTTGGCCGGCCCAAAGTGCCCTCCACGGAGGCGCGATTGTCGATGCCGGGCTGGATCGAATCCACCAGCAGCTTGTCGACCTGATAGCCCTGATGGGTGCGGATGCGGGAACATCCCGACGCGCCCAGCAGCAGCGCGCAAAGGCCTGCGCCAAGCAAAATCCGCCCGCTGCGGGATTGGCGGCTGAACTGGCGCATGAACTTCTCCTGCGGGGCTGGCCCCGGACCTTGCCGAAAAACAAAGCCGCCATTGCATCGGGCGGCCGGGCGATCAATATGGAAATGCGCGAGCCTCGGCAAGGGGCCGCCGACCGGTCAAGCCAGGAAACAGTCAAACTCATGCCCAGCATCTTTCAGCGTCTGTTCGCGTCGAGCGATCCCAGGGACGCGATGCGCACCCTCTACAACGCCGTCGTCGCAGAGGGACGACAGCCCCATTGGTATGTGAAGGGGCAGGTTCCCGATACGATGGACGGCCGGTTCGACATGATCGTCGCGATCCTCGCGCAGGCGCTGATGCGGCTGGAGGCGCTGGGCGCCGCGCAGGAGAGCGTCTGGCTGACCGAATTGTTCGTGGACGATATGGACGGCCAGTTGCGGCAGGAAGGGATTGGCGACGTCGTCGTGGGCAAGCATATCGGCCGGATGGTGAGCGCGCTGGGTGGCCGGTTGGCTGCTTATCGCGCGGCGTTGTCGGGCGAAGCCGACCTGGGCGAGGCGATTGCCCGCAATCTTTATCGCGGCGAGGCGCCGTCCACAGAAGCGCTGGCGCATGTCGAATCGCATCTGCGCGCGCGCTGGGTGAGGCTCGGCTGTCTCAGCCGCGACGCGCTGATGGCGGGAGACCTTGGATGAGCTCCGCCCCCGAATTTTCCCGTCCCGTCCGCATTGACCAGCTTGCCCGCCATGCGCAACCGGTGACCATCACCGCCGATGCCGCCGAGCGCGAGGCGCTGGCGAAGCGCTTCAACCTGCTGGCGCTTGACCGTCTGGAGGCGGATTATGCCCTGAATGAGGAAAATGGCGCCATCTTCGCCAAAGGACGCGTGCGGGCCGATCTTGCCCAGCCCTGTGTGGCGACAGGCGCGGCAGTGCCGGAGAAGGTCGACACGGATTTCCTGCTTCGCTTCGTCCGGGAAGGGGAGGATGTGCCGGAGGGTGACGAGCTGGAACTGGATGCCGGGGATTGCGACACCATCGGTTTTGACGGGCTTGTCATCGACATGGGCGAGGCAGTGGCCGAGACCGTGGCGCTGGCGATGACGCCTTATCCGCGCTCTCCGGAAGCGGACAGCATCCTGCGCGAAGCGGGCGTGCTGAGCGAGGAGCAGGCCAGCCCCTTCGCCGCGCTGCTCTCGCTCAAGGACAAGACATGAAGCTGGCGCTGGCGGCGGCGCTGCTGCTCAGCGCCATGCCGGCCTTCGGAGCGGAAACCGGGACGCGGATCGGGGAAAGGCGCGCCCGCGCCGAATGGGCCAAAGCGGAAAACCGCAAATCCTGCGCTCCGCTCGCGCTCGCCGCGCCCGGAGAACCGGAAGGGACGCCGCGCGCCGCCCGCTTCGGCGGCGGCTGGGGCGTCGCCTTCGACCTTCCCGGCCTGCGCAGCGCTTATGGTTTTGCCGGGACCGGCCTGTTGCCGGATGACAGGGCGGACCCGCGGACGCAGCGGCGCAGGCTGACCGATCAGTGGCCCTATATGCGCGAGCTGGCGCGGCTGCCCACCCCGTCCTTTGCCGGCTATGGTCAGGAAGGGGCGCAGCCCTATCCCGCCGCCAATCCGGGCGGTCAGGGCCTGCATTCCCTCGCCTATCTGCGCGTCGGCGGCCAGCGCTGCACCTATAATGTGTGGAGCCGGATCAGCCGGGCCCATCTGGAATGGCTGCTCGACAATCTTCGCCTGCTCCGACGCTGACGCCCGCCTTGCGTTTCCTTTTCGTTCCGGCCTGTGGCATAAGCGCGGGCCATGGAAGCTCCGCCGCGCAAGATCATCCATATCGACATGGATGCCTTTTACGCGTCGGTCGAGCAGCGCGACGATCCCAGCCTGCGCGGCAAGCCCCTGGCGGTGGGCGGCGGCGGGCCTCGCGGTGTGGTCGCGACGGCCAGCTATGAAGCGCGCAAATATGGCGTGCGCTCCGCGATGCCGGGCGCGCGGGCGCGGCGCCTCTGCCCCGACCTGCTGTTCGTCCGTCCCCGCTTCGATGTCTACCGCGCCGTGTCGGCCCAGGTGCGGGAGATTTTTGCGCGCTTCACCGACATCATCCAGCCGCTGTCGCTGGACGAGGCCTATCTCGACGTCACGCAGAACAAGCCGGGCATTTCCTCCGCCACGCTGATCGCAGAGGAAATCCGCCGCCTGATCCGGGAGGAAACCCGGCTCACCGCGTCGGCCGGGGTCTCTTACAACAAGCTGATCGCCAAGCTTGCCTCCGACCAGAACAAGCCTGACGGCATCTGCATCGTCCGGCCGGAAGAGGGTGCGGCCTTCATCGCGACGATGCCGGTGCGGCGTATCCACGGCGTGGGGCCGGTGACGGCGAAGCGGATGCAGGCGCTGGGCATCGAAACCGGCGCGGACCTGAGGGCGCGTGAGCTGTCCTTCCTCCAGCAGCATTTTGGCAGCGCGGCGCTGTTCTACTATCGCGCGTCGCGGGGCGAGGACGACCGCCCGGTTCATGAGCGGCAGGAACGCAAATCCGTGAGCGTCGAGGATACCTTCTTCGACGACCTCATCACGGAGGAGTCGCTGATCATGGAACTCGACCGGATTGCGGAGAATCTCTGGGGCCGTATCGAAAGAAGCAGCGCCTATGGCCGTACGGTGGTGCTGAAGGTCAAGTTCGCCGATTTCCGCATCATCACCCGGTCGAAGAGCTTCGCTGCTCCCCTACGCTCGCCTGACCTGCTGGTGCAGACGGCCCGGGGGCTGCTCCGCGCCCAACTGCCGCTGCGCATGGGTGCGCGCCTGTTGGGCCTGGGCGTCCACAATCTGGATCATGTGGAGCCGGACGAGGCGCGCGGCCAGCTCAGCCTCAGCTTGTAGAGCGGCGCTCCTCTTGGATCAGGCCGCCGCTCAGGAGTTCCTGTGTTCGGCGATTTCTCGACCAGCGATCGCCCGGAAATCGCGTTGCGCCAACCCAATGCTCCCTATGCGTCAGAAGGGCAGCCAGTTGCGCTTTTCGGTGAACTTCATGTAGCCGGCGTTGATGCCCAGCCGGTATCCCACGCCCAGCCGGATCGGGATGAGAACGACGCTGCCCCAGCGCAGATAGCTGGCGGTGAAGCCGCCCACCAGATAGGCCGTGCCTTCCGCCGCCGGGAAGCGGTGATAAAGGTCCTGCGTATCGTAGAGATTATAGACGAGGACAAAGGTATTGGCCGCATTGCCGCCCACGTCGAAGCCGATGGATGGGCCGGTCCAATATACCTCCCGCTTGCCCTCCACCTTGTGATTGAGCGTGCCGGATCCATAGCGCAGGCCGACCACGAACGCGCCCGACGCCTCTCGCCCGGCGATATAGGCATTGGGACGGCCCTGATCCTTCAGGATCTTTTCGATGATCCCGGCCAGGCCTTCAGCGCCCTTGCCGAACACCCCTTCGGCCGCGCCGATCAGATCGTCCTGCTGATAGGAATCGCCAGGGGATATGGCCGCCGGCGGGGAATTGGTTGTCACCGGCGCGCCTGTCGCGGTGGAGCCGGAACTTACCGGAGGCGGATTATAGGAGGTGCCGCCGCCCGCAGGCGCACTGTTTCCCGGCTGGGAACTGGTGTCTACCCCGGGGTCGGTCGGCGTGCCGCCCGGCTGCGGCACGGGCGCTAGATCGGAATCGATCGCGGTATTGGGGTCGACCGTGCGCACCTGCGCCTGCGCCACGGGTGCCAGCATGACAGCGCCAAGGGCGATCGCAAGAGCGCCCGCCCTTCCAGCGCGGCCCGAAACCCGCTGTAAAATCCCGATCATGCCCGCTACTCCCCAGAGAAACCGCTCTTCAACCACATTTCAGATTATCGGGGAACAAGCTGAAACGACAATGAACGAACGGCGACCCGAGTCGATTCCGCGCCAGTCCGAATCTGTTTTTCGAAATCCGGGTGATTTTTCTCCGTGCCGGACCGTTGCCATGCATGAAACCCGTCGCTATAGGCCGACATCTAGCCACTGCTCATCTTATCCGGTGGGCAAATTCGTGCGGAGACGTGGGTGAGTGGCTGAAACCAGCGGTTTGCTAAACCGTCGTAGCCTTAAGGGGCTACCGAGGGTTCGAATCCCTCCGTCTCCGCCAACACCTTTTCCTGATGGATCCCACATCGTCTCAAAAGGCGCAGAAATGCGTTATTTCTTGTGCACCTGCGATCTCCCTGTATCTCATATGTTCTCGTGAAAGCTTGAATGATTCGGGGGCACCGGATGCTGACCGACCTGCAATGCCGCAAGGCGAAAGCAGGGGAGAAGGACTACAAGCTCTCCGATGCCCACGGTCTCTACCTGTTCGTTACCAGGACCGGCTTTCGCTCCTGGCGCTGGAAGTACCGCTTTGCCGGCAAGGAAAAGCGCCTGGTGCTGGGCAGCTATCCCGACATGAACCTGAGCGCGGCCCGCGAAGCGCGGGAGAATGGCGCGCGCCTGCTCAGGAGCGGCATCGATCCTGCCCTGCAGGCGAAGCAGCTGGCTGCGATACGGCTGGAGGAGGCGGAGACGACCTTCGAGACGGTGGCGCGCGAATGGCACGGCCAGCAGCTGGGCGGCTGGGTGCCGCGCCATGGGGCCGATGTGATCAAGAGCCTGGAGCAGGATGTATTCCCGAAGATCGGCACCCTGCCGGTCAAGGGCATTACCTCGCCCATGGTGCTGGAGGTGATTCGGGCGATCGAGGACCGGCCTTCCATCGAAACGGCAAGAAGAGTGCGGCAGAGGATCTCGGCCGTTTATGCCTATGCCATTGCATCCGGCCTTGCCGATGCCGATCCGGCGGCATCCATCAGGGCGGCGCTGAAGCCGCTGATCAAGGGTCGGCAACCCGCGCTTGCCACGCTGGAGGAAGCCCGCGCGCTGCTGCGGCAGGTGGAGGCCGCACCCGCCCATCCGATGACCAAGCTCGCGTCCCGCATGCTGGCGCTCACTGCTTTGCGACAGGGCGTCCTGCGAACGACAATGTGGTCGGAGCTGGAAGGACTGGATCCGGACAAACCGGTCTGGCGGATCCCTGCCACGCGGATGAAGCTGAAGCTCGACCGCAAGATCGACCCACGTTTCGATTTCATGCTGCCGCTCTCTCGTCAGGCTACGGAGGTGCTGCAGGCTGCGCGGGCCTTTGCACCCCACAGCCGCCTTGTCTTTCCCAGTCAGCGCCACGCACACAAGCCGATCAGCGAGAATGCGGTTGGCTATCTCAACAATCGACTGGTTTCCCATGGGCGTCATGTGCCTCATGGCTGGCGCTCGACCTTCTCCACCATCATGAACGAACGGGCACAGGCGCAGGGTCTGGCAGGAGACAGGGCGATCATCGACCTGATGCTGGCGCACATTCCCGAGGGTGTCGAAGCGAGCTACAACCGGGCTACCTATATGCCGCGACGACGCGAGATCGCGCAGGAATGGGCGGACCTGCTGATGAAGGACATGCCGCCGGCCATGGCGCTGCTGGAAGGTCCACGCCGCTAAGGGGCGGTTGGGCTGAAGGAGGCGCCGCATGAGCGCGCGCTCCCTTTTCGAGATCGCCACGGGCATCGAGCATAAGGCGCGGCGGACCTTTCAGCCCGTTCGCTGCAACAGCTATCATGCCGGGGAGCGCGAGGGCCGTTTCTGGCGGCCGGTGAACCCCAAGGACAAATGGGCGCATATTAGGGCGGCGGAGGCCTATGATCGCCAGCGCAAGCAGGCAGGAAAGCGCAATGGGCCGCTTGGTCATATCGCGCTGGAACTGCTGCGCGAGCTTTACCGCATCGTCGATTACAAGACCGGCAGGCTCGAGCCCTCGATCGATTATCTGATGCGGCAGCTGCGCCGATCCCGGGCCGCGATCGTCCAGGCGATGGCCCGATTGAGGGAGCATGGCTTCCTGGAATGGATCCGCCGAACCGAGCCGACCGGCAATGAGGGCTTTGGACCGCAGGTGCGCCAGATCACCAATGCCTATCGCTTCTGCCTCCCGGCAGCAGCGCGGCGGGTCGTGGACCGGATTGTCGGCAAGGGGCCTGTCCCGGCGGATGCTGTCCATCACTGCGAGACCGCCGCGCGGGAGATGGAGGCCATGCTGGCATCGCTGCCGGCCCGGCGCATGCATGCCATGATCGACGACGAAACACTTGCCGCAACTCTTGGTCGCATCGGGCTTTTGCTGGAAAGTAACGCGAGTTCACCGAGCAGCCAGAATCCCGGCATGGATATATAGAAGGAACGGTTTCGCCGTGCGCAGCGTAGTGGATACGGTCTCATAAGCGACATTCCCCGCATAGCTCTCTTCTGGTCGAGAGGTGAGACGCACCGCCCATGGCGGTGCGCTTGCTCCCCAGCGGGCGCAAGCGGCTTTGCCGTGCCCAAAGGCGGCCATTTCCCCTGCCGAGAGCACGATGCACCCAAGGCGCGCAGCAACCCCGTCCAGATGCATCAAAATGCATCAGTGCATGGGAGCTGGAAACTGCCCTGAAGCGCCCAGCCTGCGCGGCCTCAAAGCCTCTTCGATCGGTGCATCAAAACCGACATGAAAAGCGCGCGGGCGAGGCGGGGGGAAAAGCGTGTTTTGAGGGGTGACAGGTCCGCAGGCATCGGTCCGATGATCGATTGCGGCGGGTGGAGCCAGGTAAGGACGAACGACCCAGTCCCCGCCGATCGCGAATGGCCGCCATCTCTAAGGGCTCGCCCCCTTTTAGAGGCTCAGCCGCGCCAATATTTTATGTTGTGGTGGACGGTTGAAGCGTAACTTTGGCGCCGCTTTCGAGAGTACCTGTGGCGAAGTATGCAGGTTGCCACGCGACGCGAACTTCAAGCGTTTTGTGTATATCCGCTCTGCGAGGTCGGGCTTTCGTCGATGACGGAGGGCCTGTCTTCAAGCAGATCAGCACAGCTTCATGCACGCCCAGAGATTGTTGGGCTCGACGCGATCCGGAAGTGGAAGACCGTCGCGTCCGCCGGACGTATCATAATCGCTCTCAGCCCCACAGCTCATGTCGGCTTTGTTGGACGATACGGAACGTCTCCTTCGGAGCGCGGAGAAGCGACAGCCGTCACCGCCGGGCCACGCGTGGGAGGGCAGCCACTTTACTTTCGCTGCCAGAAACCTGCCCGACCGAAATCCTGTCAGGTCAAGCCGATCAGCGGTCGTTCAGCACGGCGCCAAATTTTGTCGTGGAAATCGGCTTCGCCGACTCCCGAAACAAGACATTAATCGTGATAGAGATCGAAGCGAAAGCGAAGGATGATCAACTTTAACCGTGCCGTGACACTTCATCCTCGGGGAGGCATATCAACCGCGGTCGGTATCAATTTCTCTCTTGCGCGCCGCGGCTGAACCAAATTGCTAGCGACCAGCCAATCACACCGCAGCCACCGAGCCAGATGAGGAAAGCCGCCGCATCGCCTATCAGAGCGCATAGAAGGCCAGGAAGACAGGCTGCGGCAGTCAGCACTTGCCGCAGCCGTCCTGTCTGACCCGTTTCCCGCATCCCGGCCGCGCGTTTGCGTTTGGGGTCACTAAGGCACAAGGTGAGAAGGATCAGCACGGATATGGCGGTCGCAACCAAGACCAACAGCATAGTCATTCGGCTGGCACCGGACGGGCTGGGAGCGGCAATCGCCTTGCAGGCAAAGCCGCCACCCGCCAGACCATCCAAATTCCGGCGAGAAGGAAAGCCAAGTCGAGTGCGGCGATGATCGGCTGACCTGCCTCGATTGCGCGGTCCCAGCCGGGCCCTCCGGAAATCCAGCGGAGTGGGACCAAGCCAGCCATGACCAATCCGGTGCCGAGTTGCAGAATTTGTCCCAGCACAGCCACCGACTGTGCAATCGCGCCGCCCAATATGGCCACGCCGGACGCGATCAGGAAGGCGGCAGGGGTCCAATAGGTCGCCGATCCCAGCGGCATTGCGATGAGGAAGGCGGCGGCCGAGACCACCAGAGCGAAGGGGAGGCCGAAACCCACGACCATGACGGTGCGATCAAGCCATTCCAGCGATCGCATATCCTCCCGTCGCCGCGCGAGCCACAGCCGCAGCCCCGTAAATGTGACATAGCACATGGCGAACCCCAGCGCGAACCACACAGCTTTGGACAGCATGCCTGCGAAATTGCCGAAATGCATGGGCGCCATGATCGCGGCCAGCGTGCCGCCTGCCGACGGCTGCGTGCCGATCGACGGCTTGGTGTGGAGGAACTGCGCTTGTGCCCCGTCATACAGCAGGGTCACAGGCTCGATGTCACCTGCCTTGGGGGGATGGAAGCTCGTGACCTTCGCGTCGGCGCGGCCGAAATTCTCGATGGTGATGAAGGTCGGAACCTCGCCCGTCCGGCGAATGGCATCGGTAGCGACCCGGTCCATATTGCCGATGACTGCGGGCCGGGGGTCTGGCCGGCCCGGATTGCCGAAGACGGCGTCGTTAAGCGCTTGAACATCACCGCCAAAGGCCGCCATGGCGACAATGGGAACGCCGATCGTGCCGAAAAAGGAGAAGAAGCTACCCGTAAAGGCCAGGATGAAGGCGAAGGGCAGGCTCCACGTCCCGGCCACGCTGTGTCGGTCGCGATCCACCAACACCGGGCTGGCGGATCGGCGCAGAGTGAAGATGTCCTTGAAGAGATGGCGATGGATCAGCAGCCCGGAAATCGCGGCCACCAGCATCACCAATCCGACTATACCTGTCAGCAGCAAGCCCCAAGGGTTGGGAACATGCAGGCGGACATGGGTATCGACCAGAAAGCTGCTCAGTGCATCGTCGTTGCGTGGCCCGAACACCTCCTCGCCGGTTCCGTGCAGCGCCTTGGTAATATCGCCCTTCTTATCGAGCTGGTAATAGATGCCGCGGCTGACCAAGGTACCGTCAGGATCGGTTTCGTGTCGGTGGAAAAAGGCGCCGAGATTATGGTCGCCGATCTCGAAAAGATCGACACCTTCATGATATTTGGCGGGCGTTTGCGCGGCCAGGCGGCGGATGCTGCCGTCCATCGGCCGCTCGAAGGCCGACTTGGTTTCGACATGGCCAGCCGACCAGATGCCGATCTCCTCCGCGAACACCGCCGCCATGCCGGTGAAGATCACCGCGTAGAGCAGCAGCCCCAGCACGATGCCCGACCAGCCATGGACGGCGACCATCAGCTTCGTCTCATCCTTTTTCAGGTGGATCATGAGCGATGCTCCCTGGCGACTGGACGCTGGTTCAGAAATTTGTGCGCGACCAGTCCCGCGTGCAAAAGGAAAAGAGCGGCAGCGACAGCCGCTACGCGCGAAAGCCTGCGATCAAGGCAGGCATGGAAGAAGAGCGCAGCCCAGATTAGCGGCACAAAAACCAGCGGTAGCACCAGATTGTCGACACCGGCCGCCCCGCCCGGAAGCCACAGCGGCATTCCGGCCATGACGACGAGCGCCACCAGCACCGCCCCCGGCCCGGCCAACAAGATGCGCGTCCATTTTCGCCAGCTTTGCGACACTGAATTCTCCGGCGCCCGATCCAACTGGGCCGGAAAGACCGTTAGCAATGACCCTCGAAGCAGGCAAGAAGAATGCTATTGAGAGTCTATCTCAATATCGCTATGGGCGCCCGACCAGGGGAAAGGGATGAAATGATGAAAAAATTTGCCGTCGCCGGTGTTGCCGGTCTTCTGTCGATCCAGCCGGCTTTGGCAAATGATGAGGCCGCTGCGCCAGCGGAGAAGGCAGGCGAGGTCAGTGATCAGATCATCGTCACTGCCAATGCCGGTACTAAGACCGAAACGCCGCTGGTCGAAATGCCGCAGCCGATCACCGTGATCACTTCGGAGCAATATATCTCACAGGGTGCGATCAGCATCAGCGACACGGTCAAATATGCCGCCGGTGTGCTCGCCAGCCCCTATGGGCGCGATACGCGCGTCGACGGCTTCAGCGTGCGCGGTATCGATGCGCTCCAGTTCCGCGACGGCATGCGCGACATCTTCAGCTATTATGCCAGCATCACGGCGGACCCCTACAACTTCTCCCGCGTGGAGATCGTGCGCGGCCCCGCGTCGGTGCTGTTCGGCCAAGGCTCGATCGGCGGCCTCGTCAACCTTGTTTCCAAGACCCCTGAGTTCAAGACGGGCGGCCAATTGAGCCTGGTATATGGCAGCTACGACCGCAAGGAGGCGATGGGCGATGTCAATATCGCGCTGGCCGACAATCTGGCGATCCGCGCCGTTGGCCGGGTGCGCGACGCCGACACCTATGTCGACCATGTTCCGGACGACCGCGTGCTGTTCGCGCCCTCGATCCGCTGGCAGCCGACGCCTGACACGGATGTCGTCCTGACCGGCCTCTATCAGGAGGACGACACCGGCTCGACCGCGCAGTTCCTGCCGATCGTCGGCAATTTCCGTCCGAATCCCGCGAATCCCTCCGAGCGGCTCGATCCCTACACCTTCGTCGGTAAGCCCGGCTGGGATCGCTACGCCGGCCGTTTACTCCAGGGCGGCGGTTCCATCACCCACAGATTCTCGGACAATATCCGTCTCAGCCTCAAGGCCCGCTATATCGACAGCGACCTTGAGTATAAGACTCACTATGCGGATAGCTACACTTACCCAAGCGATCCCTTCTTGGTGTACGGCACCGACGGCCGCACCATCGGTCTCTATGCCGATGCCAGCGACGCGCGGATGAACGTCTTCTCGACCGACAACAACCTCCAGTTCAACTTCAACACCGGCACCGATATCGAGCACAAGCTGCTCATCGGCCTGGACTATAGCTGGAACAAGGTCGGCAAGCGCGGTATCTTCGGCTTCGAAACCGTCGATCTTTACAACATCGACTATGACGCGCTGCTGACCTACGAGCCGACCGGGCCCTACGCCAATGTCTCGCAGAAGCAGCTGGGCGTGTATGTCCAGGACCAGATCCGCTTCTTTGAGCGCGTCTCGGTCGTTCTGGGCGCGCGCCGCGACCATGTCACCAACTCCGCCGGGCAGAAGGACAATGCCACGACCTTCCGCGCCGGTATCATCGGGGAAATCGGCGCGGGCTTCTCGCCCTTCTTCAGCTATACGGAAAGCTTTCTGCCGGTCGCGGGAAGCCTGACGGGTCCGGGCGGCGTCGTCGGCGATCCCTTCCAGCCCCAGACGGGCACGCAATATGAAGCAGGCGTGAAGTGGCAGCCGACCCCTGCGACGCTTGTCACGGTGACGGCTTTCCACATCAAGGAAAAGAACCGCGTCCTTTACCTGCCGAACAATGTCACGACCCAGTCCGGCGAACTGACCACCAAGGGCATCGAGGTCGAGGCGAGCCATCGCCTGCCCGGCGACTTCGAATTGCTGGTCAATTACGGCTATAACCAGCTGAAGTCGGAGGTGAACAGCAGCCTTGAATATATGCCGCGCCACATCGCGTCGATCTGGTCGACCAAGAGCTTCGGCATGACGGACGGCGCGCAGCTGCGTCTTGGCGCCGGCGTCGTCTATAGCGGCAAGAGCAAGTCGACCGGCGCCCTTGACCCCTATGGCCTCAATCCCGCCATCCCGGCCGGGACCCTCTATACGGTGGTCACCCCGTCCCGCACCACCGTCGACGCCCTGGCGGAGATCAACTGGCAGAGCTGGCGCTTCGCACTCAATGCGACGAACCTGCTGAACAATAAATTCTACGCATCCTGCCTTGCGCGCGGCGACTGCTTCATGGGCGCACCCCGCAATGTGATGGGCACCGTTAGCTATCGCTTCTGATCGACTGGATGTGGCCGGGCGCACAGCCCGGCCAGAAAGTGTGACCCAGCCGAACTCCCCCTCAGCCTTCCCGCCGATCCGGTGCTGAAGGGACGCATGCGCGTCATGTGAAACGTAACCCCAGCAATTGCGAATGATAACAATTACTATTGCATATCATTAGCAATTTGAGATACGGGACTGGCTCGGTCTTGATCGAGGCACATTTGGGGGATCATCAATGGTTCGTTCTTTCCTTCCGGCCTTCAGGTTCGCACTCTTGGCAGCGACTTTCCTCTCCGCCCCCGCCTTCGCGCAGGACGGCGAAGACGCTTCGAAGCAGGAGGCGGGAAGCGAAGCGAAGGACGACACCATCGTCGTCTATGGCAGCGGCATTGACCGGAACAACGCTGCCACCGGGCTTGACCTGACGCCGCGCGAGACACCGCAGTCGCTCACCATCATCACCCGGGAGCAGATCGACGATCAGGCTGCGTCTACAATCGCCGATGTGCTTGAATATACCACCGGCTTGTCCGTGAAGCGGGTGGATCGTGGCCGCAACCTCCTGTCCGCTCGCGGCTTCGACATCACCAATTTCCAGCTCGACGGCCTGCCCTTTGCTACCGGCAATATCGGCCTGGAGGAAAGCAGCACGGTCATCTACGATCGAGTCGAAGTCGTTCGCGGCTCGGTCGGTCTGCTACAGGGCGCGGGTGAGCCTTCGGCATCAATCAACATGGTGCGCCGACAGGCCAACGCCCGCGAATTGACCGGCACGATGACCCTCGAAGCCGGATCCTGGGATCATTTCTCTGCCACCGCTGACATCAGCACGCCATTGACAAGCGACGGGTCGATACGAGCGCGTTTTGCCGCCGAAGTCTATCGTCAGGATGCCTTTGTCGATCTGGAGAGCAGCAAGGGCTTTACGCTTTATGGCGTGATCGGGGCCGACCTGGGGCCGGGGACGCGGCTTCGTGCGGGCGCGAGCTATCAGCGGGATGAGCGCAAAGGCGTGATGTGGGCGCAGCTGCCTTATTGGTATGCCGACGGCTCGGTCGCGAACTGGTCGCGATCAAGGACGACGGGCGCCAAGTGGAACGAATGGGACACGGTCGAAAAGTCCGCCTTTCTGACGATCGAACAGGACCTGGGGGAAAGCTGGCAGTTGAAGGGGGACGTCTCCTATTTCACGCAGAACGAGGATTCCAAGCTGATCTGGCTATGGGGGAACCCGGATCAGGCCACAGGCCTCGGCATGGATGTCTGGCCCTATTGGTATTTGGCCAAGCCTAAACAATGGAACCTCAATCTCCAGCTCAAGGGAAGTTACAGCCTCTTCGGTCGCCAGCATGAACTTGTCGTTGGCGCGATGTATAATCACCTGAAGAATGGTTGGACCAATCGCGATCCTGATCCCGCGTCGGTCGCGCCAGTGGGCAACTTCAACGACTGGGACGGCAGCTATCCCGAACCCGTTTGGGGTGAGCGCTATCGCATGAGCGACTTCGGCACGACGAAGCAGAGTGCGATTTACGGCGTGACGCGATTCCAATTGCTGGACAGTCTCAAACTGATCGTCGGCGGACGCCTGAGCAACTGGATCCGGGACGAGGAACTGGCGCTCTATACGCCCGAAGCGTACAAAATTAAGAAAAAGAAGGTGTTCACGCCTTATGCGGGCCTGATATTCGATTTCAACGATAGCCTATCCGCTTATGCAAGCTATACCAGCATCTTCAATCCACAGACCGCGCGGGATCGCAACGGGCGCTATCTGGATCCGCTGGAAGGCAATAATTACGAAGCGGGCCTGAAGGCGGACCTGATGGGCGGTAAGCTGCGCGCGTCGGCCGCTATCTTCCGCATCGAGCAAAATAATTTCGGGGTTCCTGATACTGAGATCGACCCTGATACAGGGCTTCCCTACGTCGTGCCCGGCACAACAGATATCGCTTTTCGCCCTGCCGATGGCACGGTCTCAAAAGGCTATGAACTCGAAACCCAAGGCGAATTGCTGCCCGGATGGGACCTGAGCATGGGGTGGAGCCATTTCAAGGCGAAGGATGCTGACGGCATTGATGTCCAAGCGCATCAGCCGCGAAAGGTATTCCGTATGGCAACGAAATATGAATTCAGCGGCGCGCTCGACGGCTTCAGCGTTGGCGGCTCGGCTCGCTGGGAAAGCCGCCCGCCCCAAACGGCGGCAAATCCCGCGACCGGCGAAACCGAGCGGGTGGGGCAGAAAGCCTATTGGCTCGTGAACCTGATGGCAGCTTATGATTTGAGCGATCGGGTTTCGCTCCAGGCCAACGTCAACAACATTTTCGACAAGACCTACTACAACACCAATTCTTGGTTTGGTGGATATATCTACGGTGAGCCTCGCAACTTTCGCATGACGTTAAGCTACGGATTTTAAGATCGATGTCCTCGTTGAGCTCATCATCCGTCGGTCAGTCTCGAATCCACCCATTCCGACCGCAGGGCTACCCAGCGCATTCTCCATACCGGTCATTTGGACGGTCGGCTCGAGTGCATGAATGTATGGCTGGTTACGACGGATGAATTTGGCCCTGGGAGCGACTGCTCTGTTGGCGCGTGCTGCTCGGCAGCTTGCCCGTCTCAAACCGGGAGGGTCGCCAATTGTGCGGGCCGCTCGCGTACCAGCGCCGCCGATGGTCAACGATGGGTGGTTTGCAGAAGGTCCGGTTTTGGGCAAGACGACCCTGAAAGCTGACATTACATAGGACGCGACAGTGTGATGGAGATGCAAGTGGCGCGACTGAAACACACCATTAAAAACAGCAGCAGTCAGCCGCAATTTGTGAACTTCGAACTCTCCACACAGCGCTACCGGCTCGAACCGGGGCAACAAATGTATTTCTTTTACGAGTCCGATTTCCCGACACGCGATGGCTCTTTACCCATGCGGGTAACGAACTGATCGCGGTTCCTGAAGATCTGAGGCTGGCATCCATTCGGCCGGAGCATATGCGGAGCTACATCATGATCAATCTGTCGCGCATCATCAGGCCGATCTGGATGCGTTAGCAGATACCATAAACGAAGCGGGCCGGGGGATGCTCCAACATCGTCCCGACCCTCACCACGATCGATCCTGGAGGAACATATGGCTAAGAACCCCCATATCATACAAGCAGATGAACAACAGCCCACACGCGAGATGTACGTTTTCGATGGGGTGCCCCCATGGCGATCCTCCGGCTGCCTGCGGTCAAGGCGAGGACGGGGCTGAGCCGAGCGACCATATACCGCAAGATCCAGAACTCAGAGTTCCCACGGCCGCATCAGTTGAGCCAGCGGGCCGTTGGATGGCTTGAATCCGACGTCGAAACGTGGATTGCCAACTGCCTTGCAGGAGGTACCAATGACCGTTGAGATTGGGGGCATCCTTAGGGGGCATTGATTGCCAAAGGCGTAATAAATATTACGAAATTTCAAGATATTGCGTAGATTTTGATGAATCCCTCCCCTCTCCGCCACTTTTCCTCCTGTTGCAAGACTTTCCCCTTCGGGGTGACCTGTGCCTGCAAATGCTCCGCAACATATCGCTGGTCGGGCGATTGCCAGTCCGATGTCATCATCTGACAGCCAAGAAACTCGATACTAAAGGGATCGATCAGATCCAAAATCGATCGAGAGCATTGCGCGGCGGCCAATCTACCAGGAACAATTCTGCCGGCCATGTTGAAGGGACGATTGCCGAACCTTCAGATCAGGAAATCAGATAGTCAGTCTGGACGTGCCATGGCTTTGGGTAATGTGCCTTTCAAGGCGGCGACAAAACGTTGCACCTTCGGAGAAAGGTGACGTTTGTCAGGATAGACCGACCAGATCGGCTCCTCGGGAGGAGCGAACTCTTCGAGAATGGGCACCAACTGGCCCGATTGAACTGCGTCATTGAGATAGAAATTGGGCAATTGGCAGATGCCCATGCCGTCCCGGGCTGCTTCCAGGACGGCGTAGCCATTGTTGCAGCTCCAGACGGGACGCGGGCGGTATAGTATTTCATCGCCCTTTTCGGAAAAGTGCCACTGCAATGTGATGCCTGTCAGGCAATCGTGCTCGTTCAGGTCAGCGATCTTCTCAGGTGTCCCCATGCGTTCCAGATAGGCCGGGGCGGCACAAGTACGGGACCGTCGCGAAGCAATCTTTGCAGCAATCAGGTCGGAGGATGGAAGATTGCCCGTGCGAACGCCAAGGTCATAACCCTCGGCCACCAGGTCGATCGTGCGGTCCGTCACATCCAGATAAACGGTCAGCTGGCGGTGCTGCTTGGCAAATTGTCGCGCAACCGGAGCGATGAAACGCTCGCCCAGCGCAACGCAGCAGGTGATCCTCAGATCGCCGCGCGGCTCGCCCTGATCACGGATGAGCGCAACGGCCTCGTCTCTTTCCTGTACCAGCCGAATGCAGTGGTCGAGGAAAGTTTGCCCGGTAGGAGACAAGAGCACCCTACGGGTGGTGCGGTGCAGCAGCTGGGCCCCCAGCCGATCCTCCAGCCGGGCGAGGGCGCGGCTCATATGCGTGCGCGACACGCCGAGCGAAGCGGCTCCGGCGATGAAGGAGCCAGTCCGGGCCACGGCCACGAATTCCTCTATCCCTTCCCAACCGTCCATTCGATTCGCACCCTTTTAGAGCCCAATATACTCTGGTCGCTCCACTTAAGTGTAAGGGCGGCTCTATGCTAGGCGGCGTGGACAAATTAGCGATGTTTGGCGAACAGATCTCGCTGGGCTTGGTTGACCGCTCCGCTGTCCGAATCGATTTTCCGCTTTGACTCCGGTCGAGCCCGCTCTCGAGCCAAGGAATGCCCCAGTGTATCCTGGTGCCCAAAGAACACCGCCTGTCATCGAATATGCATCTCCCCCGCCTATCAGGGCTCAATAGAAATTGAAGCATCGGCCAGCCATCAGCCATGGCGCAAATCACGAGAATCGATGCAACACTCCCCTCAACAACCCTCCGTCGTCGAACCCTCCGCTGAGGACATGTCGGCCTTCTGGATGCCTTTCACCGCCAACCGGGCCTACAAGGCACGTCCGCGAATGCTCTCTTCGGCGGACGGCATGTTCTATCAAACGTCGGAGGGACGGACCGTGCTCGACGGCACCGCTGGCTTATGGTGCGTCAACGCGGGCCATAATGCGCCCAGCGTTACCCGCGCCATCCAGGATCAAGCGGCGAAGCTGGATTTCGCACCGACTTTCCAGCTGGGCCATCCGCTTCCCTTCGCGCTCGCCACCCGCCTTGCCGCGCTGATGCCCGCCGGACTCGACCGCATCTTCTTTACCGGTTCCGGAAGCGAATCCGCGGATACCGCGCTCAAGATGGCGATCGCCTATCACCGATCGCGTGGCGACGGATCGCGTGTACGGCTGATCGGCCGTCAACGCGGCTATCATGGCACCAATTTCGGCGGTATGTCGGTCGGTGGCATCGGCGGCAATCGCCGTGCCTTCGTCACACAGGTCGCCGGAGTCGACCATCTCAGCCATACCCATGGCGTGGTGCCGCGCTTCTCCAGGGGGCTCCCGGAATCGAACGTCGATCTCGCGAGCGAACTGGAGGACGTCGTCGCCCTGCATGGAGCGGAAACGATCGCAGCGGTCATCGTGGAGCCCGTCGCGGGCTCCACGGGTGTATTGATCCCCCCTCGCGGCTATCTTGAACGACTGCGAGAGATCACACGCCGTCATGGTATCCTGCTGATTTTCGACGAGGTTATCACGGCCTTTGGTCGTCTCGGCACCGCGACGGCCGCTGAATATTTCGGTGTGACACCCGACATCCTTACCATGGCGAAGGGTTTGACGAACGGCGCCGTGCCCATGGGGGCGGTGGCCGCGAGCCGGGACGTCCATGACACCATTGTCGACAATGCGCCCGACGGGATAGAATTCTTTCACGGCTATACCTATTCGGGCCATCCGCTTGCAGCCGCGGCCGGCCTCGCCTCTCTGGAAACCTATGCCGAATCTCGCCTGTTTGAACGCGCGGCCAGACTCGCTCCCTATTGGGAAGCGGCAATCCATCGCCTTCAAGAGGCGCGGCATGTCATCGACGTTCGCAATCTTGGGCTTATGGCCGGCATCGAACTTTCACCGCGAAAGGACGCAGTGGGCGCGCGCGCGATGGAGGCATTCCACGCCGCCTTCGACAGAGGCGTCCTCATCCGCGTGACCGCCGATATCATCGCGCTTTCACCCCCCTTGATCATCAGCGAAGGACAGATCGACCACATCGTTGAAACGATCGCGCACATCTTGGAAGAGGTCGAATGACGACAATCGCTAAAGCCGAAGCGACGCCCGAAGCTTTAGCACTCGACGGCGAGAACGGCCGCCTTTCCCGAAGTCTGCGACCCCGCCATGTCGAGATGATCGCTATTGGCGGCATCATCGGGGCGGGCCTTTTCGTGGGCAGCAGCACCGCCATCGCTGGCATCGGCCCGGCCGCGATTGTGAGCTATATAGTCGCGGGCGGCATCGTCATGCTGGTCATGCGCATGTTGGCCGAGATGGCCACTGCGGAACCGGGCGTTCAATCCTTCCCCGAGTTCGCGCGGCTTGGCCTGGGCGACTGGGCTGGTTTCATGAGCGGTTGGCTCTACTGGTATTTCTGGGTGGTTGTGGTGGCGATCGAGGCGATCGCGGGCGCGACGATCCTGGCGCAATGGTGGCCTGGCCTCTCGATCTGGCAAATCGCGGCGTTGCTCACCATTGCGCTGGCGGGCACCAATCTTCTTTCCGCACGATCCTATGGCGAGTTCGAATTCTGGCTGTCGGGGCTGAAGATCGCGGCGATCCTCGTCTTCATCCTTGTCGGACTTGCCTATGTGACTGGTGTGTTCGGGACCAATGCCGGCCTTGGCAACTGGACGGCGCATGGCGGCTTTTCCCCCAAAGGGCCTTTCGCTCCGCTCGCCGGGGTCACCAGCGTGATCTTCGCCTTGGTCGGGGCGGAGATCGCAACCATTGCGGCGGCAGAATCGGACGCAGGCCCACGCGTTATCGCCCGGATGACCTTCACGGTCGCGATCCGAATCCTGCTGTTTTACGTGGTTTCGATCGCGTTGATCGTCGCTGTGGTTCCCTGGAACGAGATCCTGCCCGGCCAATCGCCCTTTGCCGCCGCCATAGCCAGGATGGGGATTCCCGGGGGCGCCATGATCATGCAGGCGGTCGTGCTCATCGCCGTACTGTCGTGCCTCAATTCCGGTCTGTATGTAACCTCTCGGGTCCTCCATTCCCTCGCTCTGCGCGGCGATGCACCGGCGGCGCTTCGGGTGGTCAGTGGTCCTGGCGTGCCGCGTCGCGCAATCATATTCGGCACGATCTTCAGCCTTGCCGCGCTGGCGGTTGCCATCGTCTCCCCCGACACGGCTTTCGCATTTCTGGTCAACGCGTCCGGGGCGATCATGCTGGTCCTGTATCTGCTGATCGCCTCTGCGCAATTGCGCCTGCGCATGAAGATGGAACGGGAAGCCCGGCGCCCCGTCTTAAGCATGTGGCTCCATCCGTGGGGCAGCATCGCGACGATTGGCGCGATCGCCGCTGTTCTGATCACGATGGCGATCGATCCGGACCTCCAAAGCCAGTTCCAGGCCAGCTCCGCAGCGGTCGCTATCGTACTGATCGGGTGGGCGGCACGGCGATCCAATCTTCTCACATAATTTCAAACCTCGAAACTTCGCCGCCTCTCCAGCGACTGGGTTCCCACGGCGCGGCAGCGATGTGAACCCTCCCTTCGACCGGCATCGTATGATGGTGACCGGCGCCGCCTTGTCGCCAATCGTCGTGCGCACCGTCTGGCCCGTATTTCTCATTCTCCAGGGTCGAATTCGCATCCGAATCCTGCGGGAAGATCAACGGTGTACATCCGCTCAGGGAAACCTTCCTACCCCGCCGCGAGGCAGGACAATGATATCGACGCCGTGATTTTGATGACAAGTCAAACGTCTGCCACTAGGATGCTCTCGACAGGCCCTTGTCGATCAAGGCCGAACATGGAAGTGGAAGCGTGACCAAAATCAATACCGCTAAGGTACGCGGAACGAACCCGTCGCCGGAATCCGGGGTATCCGATCCGATCAAGCTGTCAGGCTGGGTGCTGCCGGGAATGGATTACCCAACTTATCGTCTCTCGCTTGTCGGCAAGGCGATGAACCGCATCACGGTCCGCAAGCTCTCGGCGGCCAACGATCTGACCTATGCCGAATGGCGCGTGTTGAGCCGATTGGCGACGACTACCGGCGGGGCGACGATACGACAGCTCGCGGATATGTCGTGGGCCGACCGCGCGGAAGTAAGCCGGGCCGCCAGTCAGCTCGAGGGACGAAGCCTCGTCGAGCGCCGCGACAATCCTGAGGATCGCCGCATGCCGATCCTGTCGCTGACCAAGGCGGGTCGCCGCAAGTATGAGGCGCTGGTCGGTGAGCGTACCGCGTTCCACGAGGCGTTGATGAGTGATCTGACTGACAACGAGCGAGTTACCCTGGACCGCATTCTCGGCAAGATCGCGCTCCGGTTGGAATCGATGAAATGATCTTCGGCTAAAAGCCGGGAGGTGCAGCGAGGGAGAAGCGCCGGCCCTCGTTGCCGAACCTACCGGCGTAACTTTCCGCCACCTCGTTCCACGATCGATCGTTTTCCCAGCATCGGTCATGCTCGCCGTTCGCGCACATGTGCGAGCGGCATTTCAGATCGGGTAGTGGCCGGGCTGGGTTTCGATCGTGATCCACCGCAATTCGGTGAAGGCGTCGATGCCGGCGCGACCGCCGAAGTGGCCGTAGCCCGAGGCCTTGACCCCGCCGAACGGCATCTGCGCCTCGTCGTGCACGGTAGGTCCATTGATGTGGCAGATGCCCGACTTGATCAGCTTGGCGACGCGAAGTCCGCGCGCCGTGTCCCGCGTGAACACCGCCGCCGACAGCCCATATTCGGTATCGTTTGCGAGCTCGACTGCATGTGCCTCGTCGCGTGCGCGGATCACTCCCACCACGGGTCCGAAGCTCTCCTCTCGGAACAGCCTCATTTCGGGCGTCACTCTGTCGATGACGTGCGCCGGCATCAGCACCCCGTTCGCCTCGCCGCCGACGAGCTGCTCTGCGCCGTTCGCAATCGCGTCGTTGACGAGCTCGCGTACCCAATCGACCGTCTTCTGGTCCACCACGGCGCCAAGCGGGGTCTTCCCCCCGCGCGGGTCTCCGACCGGCATGCTCTCCACCTTTTCCTTGAATCGGCGGTTGAACTCGTCGGCCACGGCGTCCAGGACGATGATGCGCTCGGTCGACATGCAGATCTGGCCCTGGTTCATGAACGCGCCGAACGCGGCAGCCTTCACCGCCTCGTCAAGGTCGGCATCGTCCAGAACGATCAGCGGCGCCTTGCCGCCCAACTCCAGCAATGCGGGCTTCAGATGCTCGGCCGCGCGCCTGGCGATGATTTTGCCAACGTGGGGTCGAGCCGGTGAAGTTGATGCGCTTCACCTCCGGATGATCGATCAGCGCGCCTACGATTTCCGCGGCGTCGGCAGGGGCGTTGGTGACAATGGAAATCGCTCCCTCGGGCAACGCCTCGTTGAACGCCTCGCCGATCAGCGCGTGCGTGCGCGGGCACTGCTCGCTGGCCTTCAACACCACCGTGTTGCCACATGCCAGCGGCGTCGCGACGGCGCGCACGCCAAGGATGATCGGCGCGTTCCACGGCGCGATGCCGAGCAGCACGCCCACCGGCTCGCGCAGCGCCATTGCGATGCAGCCCGGCCTGTCGGAAGGGATCACCTCGCCCGCGACCTGCGTGGTGAGCGCGGCGGCCTCCCGGATCATGCTGGCGGAAAGCATCAGGTTGAAGCGCGCCCAGCCTTCGGTCGCGCCGATCTCGCCCATCA
Organism: Sphingobium sp. LSP13-1-1.1; assembly: GCF_040676415.1. Classification (NCBI taxonomy): domain Bacteria; kingdom Pseudomonadati; phylum Pseudomonadota; class Alphaproteobacteria; order Sphingomonadales; family Sphingobiaceae; genus Sphingobium; species Sphingobium sp. LSP13-1-1.1. The sequence goes on from NZ_JBEGHU010000078.1 coordinate 146,591, forward strand.
TCGCGTCGATGAACTGGTCGGTCCGCGCCTCCAGCGCGATCGCCGCCTTCATCAGCGCTGCGCGTCGGGCGTTCGGTCCCAGGGCCGACCATGCGGGGAATGCCGCTGCCGCTGCTGCTACGGCGGCTTGGGCGTCCTCGACACTCGCGGCCTTGACGGTCGTCGCCACCTCGCCGGTGAGGGGGTTGCGGCGTTCGAACACCGCGTCGCGCGGTGCTGACGGTTGGGTCTCCATGATCTATCCTCTAAAGCGTGTGACTTGACGCGATCAGGTCTCGCACCCTTGGTTCGGCCATCTGGCGGACCGTCGTCATCATGTTCGACAATCCCTGCGCGTCGTCGCGCCTCTTCCATTGTCCACATGAGACGCGTGGGTCGCCGCCAGCCTCACTGAAATGCGCTCAGCTCGGAAGGGGAGCGACCCCCCCCAGCTTACTGCGATATCTTCGCTAACCCGAGTATCTCCCGCGCCTCTTCGGGGGAGGCTATCTCCCGTTGGAGTTCGTTGGCGATCCTCACCGTGCGGGCTACCAGCTCCTCGTTGCGGGCTAGGCGACCGCGGCTGTAGTAATTATTGTCCTCCAGACCGACCCGGACGTGTCCGCCCAGGAGCATCGCCTGAGTGGTTGCGGGAAGCTGCGCTGGTCCGATCGCCGACACGCAGAAGATCGATTGCGGCGGCAGCATGCTCACCATCACCGTAAGAATGTCGTGACTATAGGGCATCGCGCCCTGGAAGCCGTGGTCCGCTCCCAGGACCATGTTGATGTAATAAGGGGGTTTGTCATACCCCTTCTGGATCAGGCGGGTGACATCCTGCAGAATGTGGCTCGGACCGAACACCTCCCATTCGGGCTTGATGCCACGCTCCACCATCCGCTTGACGAGGGTTTCGCACCGCGATGGCGGCGTGACGACGAGAATTTCCCTGCCGCCGTGGACGTCCACGAACGTCATTCCGTCGAAGGTCGCCATCTCGGCGCCCGCCTCGCAGCCTTTCAGCCGTTCCTCGAAGTTCGATTCGAACAGGCCGTCCTCGCGGGCGACGAGCATGTCGCCGCTGGAGCCGCCACCCGTCGAGTTATTGATGATGATGTCGCATTTGGCGCGAATCCGTTCGTTGATGTCGCGGTAGATGTCTGCATTGCAGGTGGCCCCATCGTCCGGCCGCCGCGCGTGGAGCGCCGCGATCGTCGCGCCTTCCTTGTAAGACTTGTAGACCGAATCGGCGATCTCGGCCGGCTGCGTTGGCAGATTGGGGTTCTGTGCTTTGGAAGCCATGCCACCCGTCGGTGCCACGGTGACAATCAACTTCGAGCTGGCCATTCGATATCCTTCCGATTCAACGATCAAGCATGACACTGGCTGGGCCTTTGCGACGTGCCCACAGCTTTCGGGAAGCTGCCCGCCGGCTGGCGACCGCTTCCTGCAACGGCCCGGTCCGTGCGCCCAGTCTTCAAACACATTGATGAATCAACGATAGCGTTCAGAAAGGACTCGTGCAAGCAGATCGAACATCGCGGTGAAGAGGCTGGGGGTTCATGCCTGTTCAAGGCGGTGCGGTGCCGGGAACGGGCTGTCCCTGCACCCGAAGATGAGCGCCGATGTGCTAAGGGGCACCGGGGCCGACCAACTGTTCGCCGTGGCAGCTTGCACAGTTTTGGCTGTAGGATGCGGCGCCGGCGACGAGCTGTGGGGCCATCGAGCCTGAGACCTGAGGCGCCGCCGCTGCTATCGGCTGCTGCGCCCACGCGAAGCCCGCCCCCGCCAGGAGCGCCACGGATGCCGCAGCTGCGATGATCATTGTCGCACCGCCCAACAGCCGTCCATGACCACTCTGCTGCACCATAGTATCGCTCCTAAGTTCTCCAGCCAGGATGCTGTGGGCACATCCTTGGCTATTCGCCTCCAAGAGGCGCCCTTCCCGCTAAATGCGACCTGAAGTGGAACCGCAATGTCGATGCCGCCGGAGCCTCAGGGCAGAAGGATGCGGTATATGATCAGGACGCCAGGAACTCAAGATACTTCATGACTCATCATGGATTTCTGTGCTGGAGCGTTCCGAACCGGCGCTCCGATGGACTGGCGAGCGTTGCGGGAACCTGTCCTCTATATGCTCTGGGCCACAGTTGGAAGGGCAGCTATAAACTAGGCGAGTGCAAAAGTCGTTGCACTGCTCGTATCATTGATCTATCAACTATTTGGCAAGGAGAGGCAAGGCCGATCTCACTTGCTGCGCGATGCCGTTGTCGACTGTCGGGCGCTGCTCGTGGCGGCGTGCTGATTGACCGCTTGAAAGGGGGCAGGGCATGGAAGGTAGTGGGCGCCGGGAGGTGAATCTCGCCGCGGTGCTGGACAACCAGCCCTTCGGCCGGACACAGATTTCCGTCCTTATCCTCGTCGTCGCGGCGATGTTCGTCGATGGATACGACATCTTCATGCTCGGGAAGATAGCTCCGGCCGTCGCAGAGGGTGTAGGTGTGAAACCCGCTGCCATGACGATCGTCTTCCTCCTGCAGCAAATCGGACTCACGGTCGGCTCTTTCGTTGTCAGCCCGCTGGCTGATCGCTTCGGAAGGAAGCGTGCTCTCGTCTGGTCGCTGCTCGTCTTTGGCCTCATCACGCTTGCGACGTCCCTGGCGCACAACATTATGCAGATCGCCGTGCTCAGGGGCCTGGCCGGCATTTCTCTCGCCGGTACCGTGCCGATGGGGGCTGCCCTCATTTCCGAGTTCGCGCCTCGACGGCTGCGGAGCACAGTGATTGGGGTCGCGATGGTGGGCTACTCGGCTGGCAACGCGGCCGGCGCCGGAGCGGCGTTCCTGATTCCGGTCTACGGTTGGCAGGCTGCCTTCTGGGTGGGCGGAGCGCTTCCGCTCCTGCTCACTCCGCTGATGGCTGTTTTCCTGGTTGACTCCGCCGTCGCCCAGCCTCGTCGAACAGGCGCGGGAAGTGATCTGAAACGGTTGGTGCGGCGCATCGATCCCAGACTGGATCTGAGCGGTGACGAGCGGTTCGTGCTGCCGGAACGGCTGCCCCGCGAGAGGTCCGGCGTCTTCGAAATCTTCCGGGGCGGCCGGGCACGTGCGACCACGATCATCTGGATCTGCTGCTTCTTCAGCATGGGCAACATCGCCCTGCTCTACGCTTGGCTGCCGTCCTTTTTCCGCGAGATGGCGGGGGTGTCGCTGCAGCGTTTCGCAGTTGTGGCTGCTATCGGCTTCTTCGGAGGCGTCATGGGCACGCTGAGCGTCGGCCGCCTCATGGACTGGTTCGGTGCGGGCCGCCTCATACCGCTATTCTACGGTGCTCTGGCGGTGTCGATTTTCGCCATCGGACAGGTGCCATTCGACAGCCCGTTTTTCGTGCTCGTGCTGGTTGTCTGGAGCTTCTTCTCCGCCGGGGGACAGTCCGGACTGAACATGCTCATGGCCCAGATATATCCGCCCGAGATGAAGAGCACCGGGATCGGCTGGGCCGGAGGGGTCGGACGGATCGGCGGCATTGTCGCGCCCCTGCTGGGCGGCGCCGCGCTCACCTACAACTGGTCGCTCCCGATGACCATGACCACGATTTCCATACCCCCGCTCATCGTCGCGATGCTGTTCCTGTTCATGCGCGGCACGCCGCAGGCTGTAGCTGACGTCGCACGGCCAGCAGGTCTGCATTGAGCGAGCGAGCGGCGGTCCATCATTTCAGCAACAAGGGACGATAATGGCCTATCCTGAACTTTGCATGATCATCGACGGCGAGCGGATTCCCGTCGGCCATCGTCGCACGCACACTGTCATCAATCCCGCGACGCTGGAGCGACTGGGCGAACTGCCCCTGGCGGACGCCGCCGACCTGGACCGGGCACTTGACGCTGCGGCGCGTGGCTTCGCGACATGGCGGAAGTCGACGCCGGAGCAGCGCGCCGCGGTTCTGCTGGGCGCCGCTTCGATCATGGCCGCGCGGGCCGAAGACATCGCGCGGGTCGCGACGGCCGAGCAGGGCAAGACTCTGGCCGAAGCCAGAACCGAAGTAGCGATGAACGTGAACCTGTTCCGGTTTTACGCGGGCGAGTGTCACCGGCTTTACGGGCGTTCGCTCGTGCGGCCAGCGGGCTCACGTTCGATCGTGACGAAGGAGCCCATTGGCCCCGTAGTCGCGTTTAGCCCATGGAATTTTCCCATCAACAATCCGGGGCGCAAGCTGGGCGCGCCTATTGCTGCGGGCTGCTCGGTGATCCTCAAGTCGGCGGAGGAGGCGCCGGCGTCGGCAATCCTCGTGCTGGAGTCGCTGCTCGAAGCCGGACTGCCAAAGGACGTTGCGCAGGCAGTATTCGGCATCCCGGACGAGGTGTCACGCCATCTTCTGGCATCGCCTATTGTGCGCAAGCTCTCCTTCACCGGATCAACTCAGGTTGGAAAGCATCTCCTCAAGCTTGCGGCTGATGATTTCAAGCGGACCACCATGGAACTCGGCGGCCACGGCGCGGTGCTCGTGTTCAAGGACGCGAAGGTGGAGAAGGTGCTGGACACGGTGGTCGCCCACAAGTTCCGCAACGCCGGCCAGGTGTGCGTCGCACCGACGCGCTTCATTATCGAGGACGCCATTTACGACGAGTTCGTCGACGGCTTCGCCGGTCGCGCCGCCGCACTGAAGGTCGGCAACGGCGCCGATTCCGACAGCCAGATGGGTCCGATGGCGAACGCGCGCCGGCTGGACGCCATGGACCAGTTGATCGGTGACGCCAAGGCGCGTGGCGCCCAGGTTCGGGCCGGCGGGGAGCGGATCGGAAATCGGGGCTTCTTCTTCCAACCGACCGTCATCACGGATGTTCCGCTGGACGCCGACATCATGAACACGGAGCCCTTCGGACCTGTAGCCATCTGCAACGCCTACGGGTCGGAGGACGAGATGGTCGCGGAGGCCAATCGGCTACCCTATGGGCTGGCCGCCTATCTGTGGACCGACGACGCCAATCGGCAGCGCCGGCTGTCGCGTGAGATTGAGACCGGCATGCTGGGCATCAACACCAGCAAGATCGGCGGGGCGGATGCCCCGTTTGGCGGCGTCAAATGGTCGGGCCACGGCCATGAGGACGGCCTGGAAGGCGTTGACGCCTGCCTCGTCACGAAGGCCATCCACGAGGAGTAGTCCGGCGCACGGGCTAAATCAATGATTGGCCAATTGAGAATCGTTCGACGTTCAGAAAAACGCAGGATTCTTCAGTAGGCACTTTGCACGCCGCGCAGGGCGAGGGCGGCTTCCATGTCGCTCCAACCGAACTGCTCCAGGCCCTGCGCCGGATCTGCGACGAGCACGGTATCCTCCTCATCTCCGACGAGGTCCAGTCGGGTTTCGCCCGTACGGGCAGGATGTTCGGCATCGAGCACAGCCACGTCGAACCCGACCTCGTCTGCGTGGCCAAGTCGCTCGCCGGCGGTTTCCCGCTGGCGGGGGTGATCGGTCGCGCCGAGATCATGGACGCGCTGGATCCGGGCGGACTCGGCGGGACCTATGGCGGGTCGCCGGTGAGCTGCGCGGCGGCGCTCGCCGTGCTTGACGTAATCGAGGAGGAAGGGCTCAACGCCCGTGCGGAGATCATCGGAGCGGCACTGCGGAAGCGCATCGAGGGATATCGCGACGCCGGGCTGCCGGTCGCGAACCTCCGTGGCCTTGGCGCGATGATCGGCTTCGACGTGCTGGGAACAGACGGCGTGCCCGACGGCACCGCTGCCAAGGCGGTCTGCGCGGCGGCGCTTGAGGAGAGCTTGATCGTCCTGTCTTGCGGAGCGAAGGGGGAGACGATCCGGATCCTGGTGCCGCTCACCGCTTCGGACGCGATAATTGGGGAAGGGCTCGATATCATCGAGCGCGCGCTGAGAGCGGTGGCTGGTTTCGGGCTCTGACCTGGCGCGGCGGATCGGCAAGTCGCCTGCCGATCCGAGAGCGCTTGACCCGCGATCCTCGAAGTGTAATGTCGTTGACTAAACAATGATGTCGCGCTGAATCGCGTCGCCACATTTGGCGGCCCTGCGGTGCCGCCGAATATATCATCATCATCTCGACGAGGCACGGTATGAAATTCCCGGACACGCCCAATTTCACCGGCTTCTTCGCCCCTTCCGGCGTCGAGGCCGAAGTGCGCAACCTCCCGGTGGTCGCGGGTGTCATTCCGGCGGACCTCGACGGCAGCTTCTACCGCGTCGCGCCCGATCCGCAGTACCCGCCACTCGCCGGAAACGACATCTGGTTCAACGGCGACGGCATGGTCACGCGGTTCCGCTTCAAGGATGGCGAGGTCTCCCTGCAGCAACGCTGGGCGCGCACCGACAAGTTCCGACTGGAACGCGAAGCCGGGCACGCGCTTTTCGGCGCCTATCGCAATCCACTGACCGACGACGGGAGTGTGAAGGGCCAGGTGCGCGGGACGGCGAATACCAATGTGGTCGTCCATGCCGGCAAGCTGCTCGCGCTCAAGGAGGACAGTCCGCCGGTGTGGATGGACCCGGAGACGCTGGACACGATCGACCCCAAATACACCTTCGGGGGCCGGATGACGTCGGAGACCTTCACCGCGCATCCGAAGATCGATGCGCGCACCGGCGAGATGCTTGCCTTCGGTTACGCCGCGAAGGGGCTGTGCACACGCGACATGGTATTCTACGTGATCAGCCCGGAAGGGGAGATCACGCGCGAAGTTTGGTTCGAGATACCCTATTACTGCATGATGCACGACTTCGGCATCACCGAGGATTATGTTGTTTTCCACGTCGTGCCGATCGTTGGCTCCTGGGAACGGCTTGAGGCGGGCCTGCCGCATTTCGGCTTCGATCGCGGCCGCCCCGTTCACCTCGGCGTCCTGCCACGGAACGGTGGCGCCGAGGACATCCGCTGGTTCTCGGCGCCAACCTGCTTCGCCAGCCACGTCATGAACGCGCACAATGAAGGCACCACGGTGCATTTCGACGTGCCGATGGCGAGCGGCAATATGTTCCCGTTCTTTCCGGACACCGACGGCGAGCCGTTCGACCCGGTCGCCGCGGCGGCGCGGATGACCCGCTGGACCGTTGATCTGCGTTCCAACAGCGAAGACATCCAGATGACTCCCCTGGCGGAGCTGACGGGGGAGTTCCCCCGCATCGACGATCGCTTCGCGGGATTGAAGAACCGCTACGGCTGGCAACTCGCGCAGGATTTGTCGAAGCCGATCGATCTGCCGGGCGGTCGGAGCGCGGCCGGCTTCATGATGAACACGCTTGGCCGGATCGACCTGGAGACGGGCGAGACGGACACATTCTGGGTCGGCCCGACCTCGTCCCTCCAGGAGCCCGCCTTCGTCCCGCGTCCGGGATCGACCGAGGAGGGGGACGGTTATCTCATCTGCATCGAGAACCGGATGGCGGAGAACGGATCGCGCCTGCTGCTGCTCGATGCGCTCAACCTGTCGCAAGGTCCGGTCGCTTCGATCGCCCTGCCGTTCCGCCTGCGTCAGGGTCTGCACGGCAACTGGGTGCCGGGTCAGACCCCAGGCGCAGCCTGATCGTACCGAACAACCGTTGAACCGAGGACGTGATGAAAAGCTTCAGCGAAAATGATCTGCTCCGCGAGGCCTGCCTGATCGACGGGACTTGGATTGAGGCCGGAGGCGACGGGATCGCCGTCGACGACCCCGCGACGGGCGAGATCGTCGGCCGTGTGCCGAAGCTCGGCGCGGCGGAGACCGAGGCGGCGATCGCCGCGGCCGACCGGGCCATGCCGGCGTGGGCAGCGCGCACCGCCAAGGATCGGGCGCAGGTTCTGCGTGCATGGTTCGACCTCATCATGGCGCACCAGGACGTGCTCGCGCGCATCCTCACGCGCGAACAGGGCAAACCGCTCGCGGAGGCGAAGGGCGAGATTGCCTATGCCGCCAGCTTCATCGAGTGGTTCGCCGAGGAGGCGAAGCGGATCTATGGCGAAGTCGTGCCTGGACATATGCCTGACAAGCGCATCGTCGTGCTAAAGCAGCCGATCGGCGTCGTCGCGGCGATCACGCCGTGGAACTTCCCGGCCGCGATGATCACCCGCAAGTTGGCGCCGGCACTGGCGGCGGGTTGCACGACGGTGCTGAAGCCGGCGAGCCAGACGCCCTTCACCGCCCTCGCGCTCGCCGTTTTGGCCGAGGAGGCAGGCGTGCCCGCCGGCGTGATCAACGTGGTCACCGGCGGTGCGGCCGCGATTGGCGGAGCGCTGACCGCGAGCCCGGTGGTTCGGAAGCTGACGTTCACGGGATCTACCGAGATCGGCGCCAAGCTCTACGAACAGAGCGCGCCGACGATCAAGAAATTGTCGCTGGAACTCGGCGGGAACGCGCCGTTCATCGTGTTCGACGATGCCGATCTGGACGCCGCCGTCGCGGGAGCGATCGCGTCGAAGTACCGCAACGCCGGACAGACATGCGTATGCGCCAACCGCCTCTATGTGCAAGCGGGCATCCATGACCGTTTCGTAGAGGCGCTTGCGAAGGCGGTGAACGGACTGGTCGTTGGAAATGGACTGGATCAGGCGACCACGATTGGCCCGCTGATCGACGAGGCTGCTGTCGCCAAGGCCCAGCAGCATGTCGATGACGCCGTCGCCAAGGGCGCTCGCATCGTCACCGGCGGCAAGGCTCATCCCTTGGGCGGTCGCTATTTCCAGCCGACCATAATCGAGGGCGTCAAGGCCGGCATGCTCGTCCTGAACGAGGAGACTTTCGGCCCCGTCGCACCTATTATCCGGTTCGAGGACGAGTCCGACGCCATCGCCAAAGCCAATGCGACCGAGTTCGGCCTTGCCGCCTACTTCTATGCGCGCGACATGGGCCGTGCGTGGCGCGTGGCGGAGGCGCTGGAGAGCGGCATAGTCGGCATCAACACGGGCCTCATATCCACCGAAGTGGCGCCGTTCGGCGGCGTGAAGGCCTCTGGCCTCGGACGGGAGGGATCCCGTCACGGCATCGACGATTATTTGGAGATCAAATATCTTTGCATCGGTATCGCTTGAGCCTGGAACGACCTGCGGATGCGTCGCTCGGTCGCAGATCCGGCCCTGAGACGACAGAAGTTGCGCCAGGATGCTGAGGAGACGAGAATGTTAGATGGTCCCGATCTGGCGCTGCAGTACGAGCATGCGTTCGACATCCGCGTCAACTTCGATCGACGATGGACGACGGGTCCCATCCATCCTGGCGGTCCCGACTGCGGCTACACGTCGGTGGGCGAGGGCGGGATCGTGTTTGGTCCCCTACTGAACGGGCGTCTGGTCGACTATAGCGGCGCCGACTGGCCGATGATCCGCAGCGATGGCGTCGTGGAGCTCAACGCCCACTACATGATTGAGGCGGATGACGGCGCGCGCATCTACATACGCAATCTTGGCTACGTACACGGTCCGTTGGAGCGGCCTGGACGGCCGCCCCTCCCACGCTATTTCCGCTGCACGCCTTATTTCCGTGCGCCCGATGGTCCGCACGAGTGGCTGAACCGCACCGTGATCGTGGGCGTGGGACAGCGCCGGCCGCGGATCACTCCGGACGACGAGCCCGACCACTCGCTATTCCGCTACTACGCGATCAAGTAGGCGGCGGTGACGCGAACGGCTCTCGACAAGTAGAGACGATCGCGCATCCTGCCGATCACGCGCCCAAGAAGGTCGCTCACCGCGCGCTCGCGCGGAAATCCACATCCCTCACAAGCGAATACCGCACTCGACCGCGCTCTCCCGCCGCGCCACCGGCAGGAGATGCGGCCACTTCAGCGTTCCCCGGTTGGGGCGGGAGAGCGCGGCCGGGACACGGCCTCAATCGGGAGGGAAGGCACGTTGAGCGTTTGCGTGGCCTCGGTCGCGGCGCGCACGCTGTCTTGATCGAGCGGGATTACCTTCAGGTCGAGATCGACGTGCCGCTGGATCTGATCGGTGAGGTGAGAATTGCCGCGTCCTTGCGGATCGATGAAGAGGTTTTGGCCGCCAGCGTCCACGACGCTCAGCATCTCGCGCCGATCCTTGGCCAGCTCCATGAAGGCTACCCACTCGTCGCCGCCATTGTCCCGCACGAAAGCGGGGCGAGTCCGCGCATCGCGGCGGGCAGCTCGACGTCACCATGATCGAAAAAGCCGTCAACTGGCGCGGTGGGCCGGCTTGACTCCTTCTTCGAGGGGTCGAAATAGCGGTAGTAGACGGGCTGGCGAAGCCCGCGCAGGGGCCCTTGACCGAAGTCCGCGCGGAGCTTGGCCAAGGTGGTCGTCAGCGTCGAGCGCAACACCGCGTCACGATCCCGTCCCTGCAGGAAGTCGAACTTCGCGGGCGTGGCGGCATCCTTGCCCTCTATCACCCGCAGAAGGAGGCTCGTGCGGTACTTTATGTGCTTGTAGTCGTCGATCCGGTGCCACCAGTCGCCGATGACGGAGCCCACCAATGCTTGTTGCGCGATCGGCAGCCAGGCCTCGAACGCCACCAGACCGGGATCGTCGTAACGGCCATCCCCGTCGGCATCCGTGAAGAGATCGTTCCAGCCGGCCATCAGCTCCACCAGTTCGGTGACCCACCACTGGTAACCGTAACCCGTGCCGTCCGCGTCGGCGACCTGCGTCGGATATGTGGCCTCTGCCACCCAGCCATCGGGCAGTACGGATCTGCCGTTTTCATCTTTTCCGCCGAGCATGAAGAACCGGCCGAATCGCGCATAGTCGCGCAGCGTGGCGTTGAGGAAGCCGCTGCTCATGATCCGGCCCGCGCCGTCGACGATCCAGCTTGCGTCATGCTCCATGCCGGCCGGCACCCAGACCTTTTCAGACAGATACGCGTTGAGCGGCTTGCCGGTGGCGTTGGCGACGATGACGCCGAGCAGCCGGGAGACGCTCGACGCGTAGTTGAACGTGGTGCCCGCCGGGGCGAGGCGCTTCGATTTCGCGAGGAAGGTGAGGAGGTCGACACCTTCCGGCACGGGCCTGCCGTCCGGTACCGCGAGCCCGGTGATCCGCCCACCATCGCCGCCTTGGCCGTAGATCTCCTTATATTCGATGCCCGTGCTCATCGTCAGAGCATGACGGATGGTCACGTCGTCCCAGGCGCTGCCGCGCAGCTCCGGAACATATTTCGTGACCGGATCGTCCACACTGCCGATCTTGCCGTCCTTGATCGCAGCACCCACCAGGGTCGAGGTGAAAGACTTGGCGGCTGAGTTCGAGACCCAGACCTTGTCCTTTCCGAGGCCCAGGCCGTAGCGTTCAAGCACGATCCTGCCTCTATGGAGCACGAGCAGCCCGGCGGTGTGATTGTCCGCCATATAGTCTGCGATAGTGCGAATCCGACCCTTTTCGCGATAGCTGGCCTTCAGCGTCAGTTTGGACGCGGGCAGGGGGGTGATGCGCGGACCGCGTGCAACGGGCGCGGCGACGTAGAGCTTCGCCATGTTTCGAAACCCTGCCGAGCGGACATCGTCGGGCCAGAAGACGAACATCTGGCTGGCGGGGGGAAGCCGCTCTGCGAGAGGCGGCGCTGCGGCCTGTGTCCGCGCACCATGCGGCTGCTCCGCGCTGGCCGGAGCGACAAGCGCGCCGATCAGCAGGGCCGCCAGTCCCGCTCGACGGTGCATGATTCTGTCCGACGACATGCTCAAGAGACCCTTCTTTGATCGGGCAGGTGGACCAGAGCTGCTATCCTCCATGCAGCGATCGGCCGGAGTATAGGGGCTATCCGCGAACCCGGTGTGTTGCAAAATTTCATTGATTTAGCATTATTCTTGCTGGTCAGGCACTGTCAATCCTCACGCTTGCATTATGAAGGGCCAAGGACAGCGCGGCTCCCGGAGGCTTGGAGACCCAGCATGTGTCGACACTAAATGCGGCCACCATAATTTATTGACGGATCAATGGAAATGACTAGACTGCCAGGGAAGTCGGGGCACGGCTGCGTCGCCGACGGGGTGGAGAGGAAGAGAATCGATGATTGGGCAGGAGATGAAGGAGTTCGACTCGGAAAAGGTCGGATTCTTCGCTGAGCGTTCGTTCATCATCGAGTGGGGACAGTGCGATCCCGCCGGGATCGTATACTATCCACGGTATTTCGACATGTTCAACGAGTCGACGATCCATCTCTTCGCCGCGGCTGGTTATCCGAAGCATGAAATGCTCGAGCGTTTCGACATGATCGGCTATCCGATGATCGCGACCAACGCTTCTTTCCATTTGCCCTCAACATTCGGTGACACCGTCACGATCAGGAGCTTCGTGGCGGGGTGGGGCAGATCGAGCTTCGAGATCCGTCATGATCTGCTGCACGGTAGCGTGCTGGCCGTTGCGGGCTACGAGAAGCGGGTCTGGGCGGCGCGCGATCCGGAGACGCAGCGCATCCGTGGTGTCCCCGCACCCAGGGAGGTGGTCGAGCGCATGATGCGAGCCCGCTGAGTTCCACACGTGGAGGACTGTTCGAACGCAATTTCAATTCAGCTTGAGATTGTTGATTACTCAATATACATGCTTCTGATACGTACAGAATGGGCGCGTACCTGATCACCGGGGCGCCGGGGGCGACATTGCAATGAGGGGACCGGGCGGAACCCTTCCGACGCACCCGATCGGCGCGCGAGCAACGGTAGCCACGCCATTCGCCCCGCACATTACGGGTTAACCTAAACCCATTGGCCGATCGAACGGCAGCAAAGGAAGGATCAGCATGACAAACACAGACTATCCGCTCCGCACCGGCGGCGATCGCGGCTACCTCCGCATCGCGACCGAGGAAGCATTCTGTCCGCCCGAGCTGATGGACCGCTTCATGGAGATCATGGAGGATCGGTCGATCGACGATCCGGGCTTTTACAGCCTCTGGGGTTTCTACGGTGGCCCCAGCGAGCGAGCGCGACTGCTCCGGGAGCGTATCCAGGATCTGGGCGACCGCCGCATCGCCGACATGGATGCTACCGGCATCGATATGCAGATCCTCGGCATCACATGTCCCGGCGTCCAGATCTTCGAGCCGGCCGAGGGTGCGGCCATGGCGATCGATGTCAATGACCAGTTGGGGGAGGCTGTAGCCGCGCATCCGGACCGTTACGTCGGCTTGGCTGCCATCGCGCCGCAAGCCGTCCACGAGTCCGTGCGGGAGGTCGAGCGCGCCGTCACGAAGCACGGGTTCAAGGGTGTGATCGTGAATTCGCACGTTCAGGGCCGCTATCTGGACGAGGTCGACTTCTGGCCGATCCTCGAGGTGATCGAGGCGATGGACGCGCCGCTGTACATCCATCCCAATACGCCTTCGAAGCAGCTCATCCAGCCTTTTCTGGACCGGGCGCTCGAAGCGGCGATCTTCGGCTTCGGCGTCGAAACCGGACTGCACCTGACGCGACTGATCACTGCCGGCGTGTTCGATCGGTTCCCCCGGCTGCGGGTCGTGGCGGGGCATCTTGGCGAGGCTCTGCCTTTCTGGATCCGCCGCATGGACTTCTGGCACACGGCCTCGGTGCCGGCCGGTCGCAAGGGCACGATCAAGCTGGACCGCTCCCCGCTCCAGGTACTCAAGGAGAATTTCTGGTTGACGACCAGTGGCATGCCGTGGACCGACACGATCCTCTACTGCCAGAAGGTCATGGGTACGGATCGCGTCATGTACGCGATGGACTACCCATATCAGTATGTGGCGGACGAGGTGCGCGTCCAGGACAATTTGCCGATCGGTTTTGAGGAAAAGCGCCAGTTTTTCCAGACAAACGCGGAGACCGTCTTCAACATAAAGCCCCGCTGACCGTCAGCGGCTGGCTGCATCGTAGCCATATCATCAACGATGTTCGGACCGGCCGGCGCTTTGCCGCCGATCCTCTCTCAGCCGAGTTTGGGTAGGGGGTCAGCGCAAAGACGCCGCGGGCACATTGGTGACTTCTCCATTATAACCGGGGTGGGCCGTGAAATCGAAAGGTCGTTCTGGTGGATTAAGGAGGTTTGGTGGCCAACCCGAAAGACTACCCGCCACTGGCGGCGCTGCGAGCCTTCGAAGCCGTTGGCCGGCTACATGGCATCCGCCGCGCCGCGAAAGAACTGACGGTGGACCATGCTGTCGTCAGCCGCCACATACGATCACTGGATGCGTGGGTCGGCGCACAACTCTTGACGAGAAATGCGAAGGGCTATTCGCTGACCGAGCTGGGCAGCACGTATCACGAGCAGATTTCCTCTGCCCTGGGAGCCATCGCCAGCGCGACGAGCATGTTGATGAGCAGGGGCGGCGACCTTAACTCAGCATCGAGTGCATTCCGGGCTTCGCGTCCCTGTGGCTGAGCGATCACCTGGGCGATTTCATCAGCAAGAATAGCGACATAGACGTCGACTTCCGCCCCTCCGACCATAGCCCCGATTTCCGGGGAAATCTGGTCGATACGGACATCCGCTATTTGCGCGAATGGGAAGAAGCGGCACTGCCCAAGTCCGTACGGCGCTTCGAATTCGTTCGTCCCACGGTTTTCCCCGTGGCAAGCCCCGCGTGCGCCGCAAACTTGAAGCCGATCGACAGTGCCGAGGATTTCCTTTCCCTGCCGCTCCTGCATGAGGAAAGCGACTTGGAATGGCGGCACTGGCTGCTGAGTCATGACGTCAGAGTGCCGGATCGGATCGGGGGGTCGCGCCTCTGGCACGCTCACCTTACGCTGGCGGCAGCACGCCAGGGCCATGGCGTGGCATTGGCGAACCGCTGGCTGCTGCGCGACGATATTGAAGCGGGACGGCTGGTGGAAATCATCCCCGCCAATGGCAGCTTTCGTCCGATCCGTTTCGGCGCATACACGATCCTTGCGCGAGAAGATCGCTGGAATTCTCCCAGCGTGCTTCGCTTCCGCAGGTGGCTTCAGGAGGAAGTCGCATCCAGCGACACCGCATCCGGCAACTGAGGCTCGAAGGAAGCGGCAAGGGCCGCCTGTCGGCGCGCTTTGCAACGATCCGCGCGTCGAACAAATCACCCCCGCCTAACCCGGCCACAGCTTATCTGCAAACCGTTCGGAAAGGCGGCGGCCCTGATCGGATTGCACCACCAGCGAAACAAAGATGTCCAACTTGCTCACTTGACCGAATTTTGACTCACCCATAGCTTCCCGACCCGATCTCACGAGATAACTACATAAATTCTGAGAGTGCGATCAATTTTCTGCACCCAAAGGGAGCCATTTTCAGTCCATGTAAAATTATATGAAGAAGATGGATTGAAGACAAGGCAGCGGAGATCTTGAAAAGTCGGGTGCTTGTCACAAAATCGGGGGGGTAATATGTCTCTGAAATTGAAGAGCATACTAAGGGATGCTGCGTCAATTGTAACCATATTCGTGCTCTTGCCTGCTGTTGCACAAGCAGAGAAAAATCGCGCCCCGCAGTCGAAAGCCTCTGAAGGCGGCATGGACAACGGCGAGATTGTCGTGACGGCGCAGCATCGTGAGCAGCGTCTCCAGGATGTCGGCATCTCGATCACCGCCCTGGGGAGTGAGCAGCTGGCCCGGCTTGGCGTGACGAGCAGCATCGACATTGGCCGCATTACGCCGGGCGTCCACGTTTCGGGCAATTTCGGTGGCCAGA
>NZ_JBEGHU010000079.1:0-311 GCF_040676415.1 Sphingobium sp. LSP13-1-1.1
CAGATTTACAGCGGCAAGTCTGCCGGTGTGCCAATGATTACACTCGGCGCAGATGGTAGGGTCAGTGCCAACAGCAACATAGAAACTGCTGGTAGCTTAGTCATCCGCAACGGCTCTCCAACGATCTCCCTGCAAGACACTGACGGTCGCTCTGGTATGATCCACCAGAACGGCAACATCATGTATTTTCTGCGCGGTTCTGGCACGGATAGCAGCGGTTGGACTTCGACCGGCAATGGCTGGCCGCTAACGATCAACATGGAAAATAACGATGCGACGTTTGGTGGCCGCATCTACACACTTGGCAATGG
>NZ_JBEGHU010000080.1:0-311 GCF_040676415.1 Sphingobium sp. LSP13-1-1.1
CAGATTTACAGCGGCAAGTCTGCCGGTGTGCCAATGATTACACTCGGCGCAGATGGTAGGGTCAGTGCCAACAGCAACATAGAAACTGCTGGTAGCTTAGTCATCCGCAACGGCTCTCCAACGATCTACCTGCAAGACACTGACGGTCGCTCTGGTATGATCCACCAGAACGGCAACATCATGCATTTTCTGCGCGGTTCTGGCACGGATAGCAGCGGTTGGACTTCGACCGGCAATGGCTGGCCGCTAACGATCAACATGGAAAATAACGATGCGACGTTTGGTGGCCGCATCTACACACTTGGCAATGG
>NZ_JBEGHU010000081.1:0-291 GCF_040676415.1 Sphingobium sp. LSP13-1-1.1
TTGCGAGTGCATCCATGATGGACAATGCAAGTGGCACGTTTTCTGGCAGCACATCTAGGTCAGCAGCTAGAATATCTAGTTCTTCGGCTTCGTCCATCGGAGTGGCCTGTAGTTCGATCTTTTCCATGTTGTTTCTCCCTTACCAAGCAAAGAGGCCGTCATCACTGACCTGCTGTGGCTTCGCTTTGGGCACTTGCTGCGACCTTGCATCTACCCAAACTCCATCGTGGGCATCGCGGTAGGCTTGTGCATCTAGGAAGGGCTGGTCTGCATTCTTGAACGCGACCTTTG
>NZ_JBEGHU010000082.1:0-289 GCF_040676415.1 Sphingobium sp. LSP13-1-1.1
CAAAGGTCGCGTTCAAGAATGCAGACCAGCCCTTCCTAGATGCACAAGCCTACCGCGATGCCCACGATGGAGTTTGGGTAGATGCAAGGTCGCAGCAAGTGCCCAAAGCGAAGCCACAGCAGGTCAGCGATGACGGACTTTTTGCTTGGTGAGGGAGGCATTATGGAAAAGATCGAACTACAGGCCACTCCGATGGACGAAGCCGAAGAACTAGATATTCTAGCTGCTGACCTAGATGTGCTGCCAGAAAACGTGCCACTTGCATTGTCCATCATGGATGCACTCGCAA
>NZ_JBEGHU010000083.1:0-279 GCF_040676415.1 Sphingobium sp. LSP13-1-1.1
GCGCCCGCGTCATCAAGTCGATCGACGAGGTCTCGTTGCTGGAGACCGCCGCGTGCCTGGTCGATTCCGCCTATGACGAGTTGTTCCGCGTGCTGCGTCCGGGCGTCAAGGAAAGCGAGGCCGTCGCCGTCGTCAATCACGTGCTCTACAACATGGGTTCGGAGAATGTGGAGGCGGTGAACGCGATTTCGGGCGAACGCTGCGCGCCGCATCCCCATGTGTTCTCGGACCGTTACATGCGGCCGGGCGACATGGCCTATTTCGACATCATTCACTCCT
>NZ_JBEGHU010000084.1:0-265 GCF_040676415.1 Sphingobium sp. LSP13-1-1.1
GGTCCGCGGCTTCTGACGAAGTTTCCGGCGCAGGATCTGTTGGTGGCCGGGCAGCAATATTGGAACGGTCACAGCTTTGCCAAGGGCGTCAACGAGATCCAGTTGCCCGGCGGCGAGGTGATCTGATGGGTTTGGAGAGAAGTATCTGATTTGATGGATAGGTAATTAGAACAAAAAAGGATCTTGCAGGGCTGAGTTGCATATTATTATCGTCATAAAGGGGAATAATAATGAGGAAAGATCTTCGAATCCGGGCAACCTTGCT
>NZ_JBEGHU010000085.1:0-255 GCF_040676415.1 Sphingobium sp. LSP13-1-1.1
TCGTGGTCTCGCCCATGTGCCAGTATAATTCCAACGAGGGCTCTGCCAATGACTGGCATCTGGCCCATCTGGGCGGTTTGTCGATGGGCGCCGCGGGCCTGGTCATGGTCGAAATGACGAACGTCGCGCTGGACGGCCGGATCTCGCCGCGCTGCGCCACCCTGTGTTCGGACGAGAATGAGGCCGCGCTGAAGCGGGTCGTGGATTTCTGCCGCACCTATGGCGTTGCCAAGATGGGGATCCAGATCGGGCACG
>NZ_JBEGHU010000086.1:0-255 GCF_040676415.1 Sphingobium sp. LSP13-1-1.1
TGGCGATGCCGAGCGGGACTGGATCGTCATGGCCCTCGCCCAGGCCCGCGCCAGCGGACTTGCCTGATTTTCAACCCAATCCTATCTGCTCAACCATCAAGAGAAAGCCTTCAACCCATGACCAGCATGCTCTTTTCGCCGATTACGCTGCGCGAACTCACCCTCTCCAACCGCATCGTGGTCTCGCCCATGTGCCAGTATAATTCCAACGAGGGCTCTGCCAATGACTGGCATCTGGCCCATCTGGGCGGTTTG
>NZ_JBEGHU010000087.1:0-255 GCF_040676415.1 Sphingobium sp. LSP13-1-1.1
CGCTCGAGGTGTTCAAGGCGATGCGGGCGGAATGGCCCGCGCACAAGCCGATGGGCATTCGCGTGTCGGCGACCGACTGGGTCGAGGGCGGCTTCAACCCCGACGAGGCGGTCGAGTTCGCCAAGGCTCTCAAGGCGCTCGGATGCGACTTCATCGACGTCACCACCGGCGGGCTCGATCACCGTCAGCAAATTCCGCTGGCGGCCGGCTACCAGGTGCCGTTCGGCGAACGGATCCGCAAGGAAGCGGATATCC
>NZ_JBEGHU010000088.1:0-255 GCF_040676415.1 Sphingobium sp. LSP13-1-1.1
AATCCTGGACGGCGGGAGCCGGAGCGAGGCAGCCCGTGTGGCCGGGGTGACGCTGCAGATCGTGCGCGACTGGGTATTGCGCTTCAACGAAGATGGCCCCGAGGGGCTGGCGACACGCAAGGCGCCGGGCAGGGCATCGATCCTTAATGATGAGCAGCGTGCCCGGCTGGCTGGACAAGTCGAGGCTGGGCCGATCCCGGCTGCTCATGGTGTCGTGCGCTGGCGGCTTGTCGATCTGACGCAGTGGATATGGGA
>NZ_JBEGHU010000089.1:0-158671 GCF_040676415.1 Sphingobium sp. LSP13-1-1.1
AATCGGCGCTTCAAATCCTGGGGGGCATGCCCCCCAGGATTTGATCACCCAAATGGCGGCATAAAACGACATCCGCGATGAGCTTAACTTAGCCGCCAACCTGTCCAAGAAGGCGAGGCCACCTCAGCCCATGTACATGATTGTGATGAGATGGATGCCGGCCATCGCGCAATGCGATGCCCAATGGTGGCGCCAGTCATGGATGGTAAAATCGTCGATCCCGGCCCGCCTACAGGCCGTCTTGTTCTGGTTCTTCAAGGCGTTACCCCAGAAATGAGGGAAAGCCGGGTGTCCTGATAGGGCTTGCCGAAGCGGTTGAGGAAGGCATGGCCTTTAGTAGGGCGTCCGCGCTCAGATTGCTAACAGTGTTCCCGTGAGGCGACGATGCATTGGGACCGACCGAATCATCGAATTTTTGTATGATTTAGCCGGATTGATTCCCGCACTATATCAGCGCCATTTAACGCCCCACGGCATCTGCAAAGCGGTCTGGATGCGAGGGCCGTGAAATGCAAGCATGGTGATGATCGGCTGCACATGCGGTGAGTAGGCCTTGATCAGCCGATCGCGGTCTTCCTTGCTGAGGAAGTGCACCCGCTCATTGTTGAAGGGGATCGCCTTGATCCGCAGGGGCGAGAGGTCGTGCAGCTCGTGATGCACGTTGATCGCTGCCTGGAACACGGCGCGATAGCGATCCTGGCCCGCTGGGTCATGGCCGGTCAGATAGGCGCGGCGAAAATGCTCCCAGGCCTGCTTGGGCTCGCGCAGGCTGAAGTCTCCGATCAGGCCATTGAGCTTACCGATGCACAAGCATGACCGGTCTTCGTATCGGGGATATGGGCCGTTCGGCCAAAGCAGTCGATATGCCGCTACTATAATTTCAGTAGCTCACCACGTCTACGGGCTGTTTCAACTACCAGCAGAACCAGCGGGCGGACGAGCGGATTGCGGGTCTCTGCCAGCGCCGCCCCTAAGCGTTGAAGTTCGCCCGGACGCAGGCGTCTGTCGCGGGCATTTTGAATGCGAGGCTTGCGGACCAAGGCAATAGGATTGGTTGGAAGCTGATATCCCCAATCCCGCCGCGCTACGTCGATGACGTTATGAATGAGTGACAATTCGCGGGCGACGGTAGCAGGCTTGACCTTCTGCAACCTTTGGTCCCGATAGGCTGATATCGGTGCTGACGAAAGTTCCAACAGGGGTAGCTGGCACATCGGCGCGGAGAGCATCTTGGTCATCCGCAATTCTTCGCTATGGGCGCTTTTCTTGGTAGGGCTGATCTCAGCCATATAGCGACGCATCAGGTCGCCTAAGGTGATCGAGGGAAGGGTTTTCCTATCGACCGGAGCATCCCCTTATCGATTTCAGATTCGCGCTCTCTTGCCCATTTTTCCGCAGCAGCTTTGGTGGGGAGGGTGCGGTATTCGGGCTGATAACCCTTGCGGCGAATCTGAACGGACCAACCCGATTTACGCTTTGTAATGGTCGCCATGTGGCGGCTCCTGTGTTGAAATTGTGTCAGGAGCGGCGAAACGGCGTTGGTCAGGTCGGGTAGAAACAAATAAGGCCTCAGAAACCCGAAGATTTCCAAGGCCTTATCATGGTGGGCGTGGCAAGGATTGAACTTGCGACCCCTGCGATGTCAACACAGTGCTCTACCACTGAGCTACACGCCCACGGTGGAGTGGGCCAATAGCGGGGGGTGGCAGGTAGCGCAAGCGGGAAATTGAGCAGTTCCGCTATTCTTCTGGACAGCGGCAAGACAGGACATATGTTGCGGTGCGAAAAGGGGACGCCAAACATCATGTTGCCATCGTCTGCGCCGTCTGATCAGCCCTTGGCGCCACCGCCATTCTATCGCCAGCTTTACGTTCAGGTGCTGATCGCCATCGCGCTGGGCGTCGGGATTGGTCACTTCTTTCCGGCAACGGGCGTAGCGCTTCAGCCGCTGGGAGAGGCCTTTATCAAGCTGGTCAAGATGATCATCGCGCCCGTCATCTTCCTCACCATCGTCACCGGGGTGGCGGGGATGAAGGAATTGGGCGCGATCGGCCGGGTGGCGGCCAAGGCCTTCGCCTATTTCCTGACCTTTTCGACGCTGGCGCTGATCATCGGCCTGATCGTCGCCAATGTGGTGCATCCGGGTGCGGGCCTCAATATCGATCCGACGACGTTGGACGCCGGGAAGGTCGTCCAATATCAGCAGCAGGCGCACGACCGGACGCTGACCGGCTTCCTGATGGATATCATCCCCGGTACGCTGGTTTCTGCCGTGGCCGATGGGCACAATATCCTTCAGGTACTGTTCGTCGCGATCCTGTTCGGCATCGCGCTCACCATGATCGGTGAGAAGGCCGATCCTTTGATGACCGTCCTCGAATCGGCCAGCCACGGGATCTTCAAGCTCGTGTCTCTCCTGATGAAGGCGGCGCCGCTGGGGGCTTTCGGCGCGATGGCCTTCACCATCGGCAAATATGGCGTCGGTGCGCTGGCAAATCTGGCGGGGCTGGTGGCGACCTTCTATCTGACCTCGCTATTGTTCGTGCTGGTGGTCCTGGGTCTGGTGGCGCGGCTTGTGGGATTCAACATCCTGCATCTGATCCGCTATCTTCGGGCGGAGCTGTTGCTGGTGCTTGGCACCTCCTCGTCCGAAGCGGCGTTGCCCAGCCTGATCGAGAAGATGGAGCGGGCAGGGTGCCGCAAATCGGTGGTCGGACTGGTGGTGCCGACCGGCTACAGCTTCAATCTCGACGGCACCAATATCTACATGACGCTGGCGGCGCTGTTCATCGCGCAGGCGACCAATGTGCACCTCAGCCTGGAGGAGCAGATATTGCTGTTGCTGGTCGCCATGCTCTCCAGCAAGGGTGCAGCGGGCGTGACGGGGGCGGGGTTCATCACCCTGGCCGCGACGCTTTCCATCGTGCCGTCGGTACCGGTCGCGGGCATGACGCTGATTCTGGGCGTCGATCGTTTCATGAGCGAGTGCCGCAGCCTTACCAACTTCATCGGCAACGCGGTCGCCACCGTCGTCGTGTCGGCATGGGAAAAGGGGCTGGACCGGGAGCGGTTTGCCGCAGCCATGGCGGGGCAGCCCCTGCCGCTTACGTCCGATATGGAAGAAGTCATCTCCGGCTGATGCCCCAGGGCATTTTCAGGTTTGACTGTTTTTGACTGTTCAAGGCCAGCGACCGGAAATTGAAAGCCTCAGCTTAACCCGGTCAGGCTTTCCGTGCCGAACATGCGCTCGACCTCCAACACCAGTTCGCGCAGGTGGAAGGGCTTGGACAGGACCTTCGCCTGCGGCACGGCCTTGCCCGCTTTCAATGTAACGGCGGCAAAGCCCGTGATGAACATGATTCGCATCTCGGGCGCGATGGCGGCTGCATGTTGCGCGAGTTCGATCCCGTCCATTTCCGGCATGACGATGTCCGTCAGCAACAGGTCGAACCGGTCGCTGTCGATGTGCGGCACCGCCTGCGCACCGGTAGCGACTGCAACGACTTCATAGCCGGAGCGCTCCAGAGCGCGGGCCAGATAGGCGCGCATGCTGTCATCATCTTCCGCCAGCAGAATTCGAATCATTGCCCCGTACGTCTCGTCCCAGGCCTGTGAAGGCCGCCCCTGATCGCCCCCTTCGCGGATGGCGTGAAGCGACTATATATGCGACAAGGAGTAAATATTATCCAGCCGAGTAACCATTTTTGGGCGGCCGCCCGTGAAAGGACCTTGCTTGGGACATAGCGCGCCGCCGGTTCCGACCGAAACCACGCCCGCCTATCATCTCTACGAACCCGACGTTCCCGCCGGGCCGGTGGTGGTTTCCGTGCCGCATGCGGGCCGGGACTATGACGAGGCGCTGCTGGCGCAAGCGCGGGTGCGGCGCGATGTCCTGCAAAGGCTGGAGGATCGCTGGGTCGACAGGCTTGCCTATCCGCTGGTGGAGCGGGGCGTTCCGGTGCTGGTGGCGCAGGTGCCGCGCGCGATGATCGATCTCAACCGGCATGAGCGGGAGATTGACGCCGGCATGGTCAGCGGCATCCCGCGCGATGTCCCCTTGCAGAGCAGCGCCAAGCTGCGCGGTGGGCTGGGCCTGATCCCGCGTCGCCTGCCGGGTGCGCATGAACTCTGGCACCGCTCGCTGGGCTGGGGGGAGGTCGTGCGCCGGATCGAACTGTTCCACCGGCCCTATCATGCGACCCTTGCGCGGCTGATGCGGGCGGCGCGCGATGCCTATGGTCATGCGATCCTGATTGACCTGCATTCGATGCCGCCGCTTCCCCCGCCGACCGCGGGCCAGGCTGCCCCCAGGCTGGTGCTCGGCGATCGATTCGGCCGCAGCGCTTCGGCCCGGTTGATGACGCTGGCGGCGGATGTGGCGGCCGCGCATGGCATCGCCGTCGCGCAAAATCATCCTTATGCCGGTGACCACATGCTGGAGCGTCATGGCAGGCCGATGCACGGGCTTTATGCGATCCAGCTGGAATGCGACCGCAGCCTTTATCTGGATGCCGCCCTGGATCAGCCGGGGCCGGGCCTTGCCCGCCTGCAGCAGGTGGTGGCGGCCATTGCGAACGCATTGGCGCATGAGCTGCCGCGTTCGGACTACGCCATGGCGGCGGAGTGAATCGGCGGGAATCCAGCCGGGCAACACCGAAGAAAAAGGGCAGCGCCAAAGGCGCCGCCCCAAATTCCTCCGGTCGAGACCGGACAGCAGCCCCGCTTGCGCGGGGCTCGACCGAACTTACTTGAGTTCGACGGTCGCGCCGGCTTCTTCCAGCTGCTTCTTGATCTTCTCGGCTTCGTCCTTGCTGGCGCCTTCCTTGACGGCCTTCGGCGCGCCTTCGACGAGCGCCTTGGCTTCGGTGAGGCCCAGGCCGGTGATGGCGCGGACTTCCTTGATGACGTTGATCTTCTTGCCACCGTCGCCGGTGAGGATCACGTCGAACTCGGTCTGCTCTTCAGCAGCGGCAGCAGCCGGGGCGCCAGCGGCGGGGCCAGCGACGGCGACGGCAGCGGCGGCCGAAACGCCCCACTTTTCTTCCAGGGCCTTCGAGAGTTCAGCGGCTTCGAGGACGGTCAGGGCCGAGAGCTGGTCGACCAGTGCGTTGATGTCTGCCATGTTACTATATTCCCTTCTGGGCGGGGCATATGCCCCTTAAATTGAGTTGAAAACGTTCCGTTCGGAAAGGCGCGCCCCTTAGGCCGCGTTCTTTTCCGCATAGGCGTTGAAGACCCGTGCGAGCTGGGCTGCCGGTGCCTGGGTGACGGTTGCGAGCTTGGTCGCGGGTGCAACGAGCAACCCGACGATCTTCGCACGCAGTTCATCCAGCGACGGCATCGAGGCGAGCGCCTTGACGCCCTCCGCGTTCAGCATCACATCGCCCATCGCGCCGCCAACGATCTCAAGCTTGTCGTTGGTCTTGGCGAATTCGACCGCAACCTTGGCGGCTGCGACCGGATCGGCCGAGGAGGCGAGGCCGACCGGGCCGGTCAGCAGGTCGCTGATGCCGGTATAGTCGGTGCCTTCAAGGGCGATCTTGGCGAGGCGGTTCTTCGTAACCTTGTAGGTGCCACCGGCTTCGCGCATCTTCTGGCGCAATTGGGTCGACTGGGCGACCGTCATGCCGAGGTTGCGGGTCACGACGACCACGCCGACCTCTGCCAGATGTGCGTTCAGCGCGGAAACGACCTCAGCTTTCTGATTACGATCCATGCCATTACTCCACTTCATGTCCATCGGACGACCCGATGAACGGCAAAACCCGCGACGAATCGCGGGGCATTGGTCCGAAGGGGAGAGATCGACTGGCCCGTATCCCTCAAGGAAACAGGCAGACCCGGACAGGGCAAAGCCCGGCCGGTAAAGAACTTTTCCCCGTCTAGGCTGGAAATTAAGAAGGGCAGATTCCCTTCACCAACTGTCTCGGACGGAAGACCCCCGGCATTGCTGCAGGGAGTCTGCTGGGCGCGCCCCTACAGAATAGGAGGTGTCCTGTCACGCAAAATCTGGCGCTGGCCGTGCAAAGTGGCGGAAAAGCGTCGTTCTGGCATCGAAGTTCACACCATATGCGCGCGCGTGTGCGGGCGCGCGTAGGCGTGTCGGGAAGCGGATCGACTGTTCAAAGACGGGGCGGCGATAGCCGGGGTCGAGGGATGTAGGACAGGATAAAGGGGGGACGGGCCGGTGATAGGATATTTTTTCGCGCGCCGTGGCATGGGGATCACAATGGGCATCGTGGAATAGCTGGCGGAACAAAAAAGGCTAATCTCCTTCCTCCAAAATGATAAGTTGACGAGGTGGGAAAAGGGGGGCGCATGACAGATGGGCTATTCGAGTTTGTAGCGGGGCAATCGCCCCGGTCGGTCCGCATCATCTTTCGAGGCTTCTGGGATGAGGCGGCCCTGCAAGGCTATCTTGCCGCCCTGCAGCAACGTGCTGCTGCGGCGTCAGCGGGCGCCCCGCGGATCGACAGGGTCTTGCTGGATATTAAGGCATGCACTGTCCAGTCCCAGCGGGTCATTGACGGTTTTGCGCGCATCATCGGGAATTATGCGGGCCAGATAAGGGAATATGGCGTGCTTCTGCCCGAATCCGCCTTGCTGAGGATCCAGATGAAAAGGCTGACGCCGGTATCGACCCGGTTTTTCGAGGAGGAACGGGAAGCGCTGACATGGCTGGATTCATGAGGAATGGCACAGTCGCGGGGCGGGATGAAAAAGCCGCCAGGGCGAAACCGGCCCTTTTCTTCCGTTTTCGCCCGGTTTGACATCGCCTGGATCAGGAATGCCCATCGATCACAAACCCCGCCAGTAACTCGGCAAGCGATTCAGTCTTGTCTTCACTCCCGCTGATTGCGCCATTCAGCGCATCTTCCACCTTGGCCGCGACGAAACGCGACGGCCCGGCATAGGCCAGCGACCAACCCAGAAACCGCCGGTGATCAAATGGCCCATATGTCAGCGTCGTAATGCTGCTGTGCCGGCTGTCCTGGCATATGCTTTGCTTCAGGGCGGCGATGGATGCCGGAGGCCCTTCGATATATTGCGTGAATTTCTGGCCGGTAAAAAGGAGCGCGCCGGTTACGTCGAGGGTCCGGTTGCGCAGCACTGAAACCTCAACGATGTCGCGCACGCCATCTTCAAGCCTGCCCGCAGCCAACTGACAGGTACTGACATAGAGCCATCGGTCGAACATTTCGACATTATGACGACTGTAAAATTGGAGTAAAGGCGAAACGCACGATGGGACTGATCAGTGCGCTTCGCCTTTCCCTTTGCCCTTCCTTCGGGGGAAGGCAGGGCCATCGAAGAACGCCCTTTTATCAAAGAGAAGTGAATGATCGACCTACGCCCGCGTCGTAAAAATACGACACCGTCCACATATGGATCCTTATTTATGACGGGATAGTATCCGCTTCGCATTCACGGAGCAAGATTATGTTTTTACAGAACAAATCTGAAATAAAGTCCGACGGATCCATCATCGAAAAACGTCGGCATCCGCGCAAAACCGTTTTCAAGTCCGCGTTTATCTATCCCGTGCTACAGCACGCGGGCCTGACCGTGACCAACGTTTCGGCTCATGGTTTGAGTGGGGAGACCGCCCTTACCCTGAGCCTGCGTGAACAGGTGCATGTCGGCTTTAATGACAGGGACTTCATCACCGCCGAGGTTCGCTGGACAAATGGCTTCAGGGTGGGCCTGCTGGCGGAGGACCCTCTTCTTTGGACCACCGGCAATGACGTCCTGCTCGAGCACCTGGCTGACAGCCATCGCCCCCGAGAGGGCCGCGTTCCTGTAAATATCGCCGCGACGCTGGTCACATCGGCACCTGTGATGGTCGGGACGATCAGGAATATTTCGGTGGAAGGCATGCTGATTGAAGTGGGCAATGTCAGGGAAGGAACGAGGCTGCTCATAAAAAGCCGGGGAAACGGCACGCGGATGGGGCGGGTGCAGTGGATAAGCGGTGGAATGGCCGGCGTTTTCTTTGAACAGGGTGTTTAAAAAATTTTAACCATATGTGGAACCGATCGGGGGACGGCGCGTTTCGTCGCCGGGGAATTTCATGTAGGTCGCAATGAGGACAAAAGGTCCCATCTACGTGGTAATGCGGGAGGCACTGATCCGTCGCGATCTGGTGGCTGTTTTGCGCGCGCATCGTTACGCTCCGACTCCTTTCGCCAGCGGATCCGACTTTCTTGACGCCGCCCGCTTCATCAGCCCGGGCACTGCGGTTCTGGATATGGATCTGCCCGACATGACGGGTCTGACGGTCCTGCAGGAATTGCTCTTCAAGCGACGGGACATCCCTGTCGTCATGACATCCGCCAGGGCCGACATTCGCGCGGCCGTGCAAACGATCAAGAGAGGGGCGGACGATTTTCTGGAACAACCCGTCAACGAAGCGGATCTGTTGGCGACAATCGAAAACAGCCAGTCATTGCTGAAAAATAGAATCATTGTTCAAAAAGAAAAAATGGAGTCAGAATCCATATTGGGAAAATTAAGTTCTCGCGAAATGGATGTCCTTAAAGAACTGGCATTATATGGCGACAACTCTCGCGCCGCATCCAATTTGAATTTATCGGTCAGATCGGTGGAAACTTATCGGTGTCGTATCATGCGGAAATGCGGCGCTGCCAAATTTTTTGATGTGGTGACAATGTACCAGAGAGTTTTTGCGTGAATGATCTGCGCCCTGCGAGAATGGCAATAGATCCTCCGCAGCCCCTATCGGGCGGCACAAGCCGGTAGTTTAAAACCCGCTCCTCTCTGTCCTTACACCCGATCCGCCTGCACCACCGTGTCCAGCCCTCGAAGCGCCGACAGGATGCGGTTGAGATGTTGCGCGTCGGCCACTTCCAGATCGATGATATCGGTGTGGAAGGGCCCTTCGCGGTTCACCAGTTGCAGGTTGAGGATGTTCGCCTTGGTCGCGCCGAAGACGTTGGTGACGGCGGCCAGCGCGCCCGGCTGGTTCTTCACGATCACCTGGAGCCGGGCCGTGCCGCCCTTGGACTTGCTGTCCCAGCTCAGGTCCACCCAGTCGTCATCCTGTCCGGCCTCGAGCGAGCGGCAGTCGATGGTGTGCACCTCGATCGGTTCGCCGGTGCGGCGGACGCCGACGATGCGGTCGCCGGGGACGGGGTGGCAGCAATCGCCCAGATTATAGGCGATGCCCGGCGTCAGGCCGCGGATCGAGACGGGGGCGTGCTGGCGCGGATGGGCTTCCTCCACGCCTTCGGCGCTGGTGGAGCCGGGGATCAGCGCCTCCATCACCTCCGAATCGAGCAGGCGGTGGGTGGCGATGGCGACCATCAGCGAGGCGCGGTCGTCCAGCTTCAGTCGCTTCAAGGCGGCCTTCAGCGCCTTGTCCCCCAGTTCGCTCGCCAGTTCGGGGGAGAAGCGGCCGATGATCTCCTCATACAGCTTCTCGCCCAGCGCCACTTCCTCGCCGCGCTGCTTCTGCCGGATATAGCGGCGGATGGCGGCGCGGGCCTTGCCGGTGATGGCGAAGGTCAGCCAGCCGGGCTGCGGCTCCTGCCCCTCGGACTTCAGGATTTCGACCTGATCGCCATTTTCCAGCGTGGTGCGCAGCGGCACCACCCGACCGTTGACCTTCGCGCCGACGGTCTGGTTGCCGAGCGAGGTGTGCACCGCATAGGCGAAATCGACCGGCGTCGACCCCTTGGGCAACTGGTGCAGTTCGCCCTTGGGGGAGAAGGCGAAGATGCGGTCCTGATACATCGCCATGCGGGTATGTTCGAGCAGCTCGTCCGCATCCTGGCTCTGTTCCAGGATTTCGACCAGGTCGCGCAGCCAGGCGGCATGATGGTCGGTCGCGTCGCCCTTCTGCTTGTAGGCCCAGTGCGCGGCGAGGCCGAGTTCGGCGTCATTGTGCATGTCGCGGCTGCGGATCTGCACCTCGATCCGGGCATTTTCCTGATGGATGACGGTGGTGTGCAGCGAACGGTAGCCGTTGCGCTTGGGCGTGGAGATGTAATCCTTGAAGCGGCCCGGCACCATCTTGTAGGTCTGGTGGATGACGCCGAGCGCGCGGTAGCAATCCTCCGTCGTTTCCGTGATGACGCGGAAGGCCATGACGTCGGTCAGCTGTTCAAAGCTGATGTGGCGTTCCTGCATCTTCTTCCAGATGGAATAGGGGTGCTTTTCGCGGCCCGAGACAGTGACCGGCAGCCCCTTGCCGCCCAGCAGCAGTTGCAGCTCCGCGCCGATCCGGTCGACCTTGTCATGGCCGCCTTCCTTGAGCTGCTCCAGCCGCTTGGTGATGCTGTCATAGGCTTCCGGTTCCAGTTCCCGGAACGCAAGGAGCTGCATTTCCCGCATGAAGTCGTACATGCCGATCCGCTCCGCGAGCGGGGCGTAGATATCCATCGTCTCGCGCGCGATGCGGCGGCGCTTCTGCTCGTTCTTGATGAAGTGCAGCGTGCGCATGTTGTGCAGCCGGTCGGCCAGCTTCACCAGCAGGACGCGGATGTCGTCCGACATGGCCAGCAGGAATTTGCGCAGATTCTCCGCCGCCCGTTCATTTTCGGACATGGCCTCGATCTTGCTGAGCTTGGTGACGCCGTCGACCATTTTGGCGACGTCCTTGCCGAAGGCCTGCTCTATCTCCTCATAGGTGACGAGCGTATCCTCTATCGTATCGTGCAGCAGCGCCGTCACGATGGTCTGGTCGTCCAGGTTGAAGTCGGTCAAAATGCCCGCGACCTCAATGGGATGGCTGAAATAGGGGTCGCCGCTGGCGCGCTTCTGGCTGCCATGTTTCTGGACCGAAAACACATAGGCGCGGTTGATCATCGCTTCGTCCGCATCCGGATCGTAGCGTTTTACCCGTTCAACAAGTTCGTACTGGCGTAGCATCCTGTTGCGATTGTCCGCGATGCCCCTTGCTGTGCAACAAAAAAATCCCATTTTGGTCGAATAGCGATGCGCTTTTGCAACGCGGGTGGCTTTGAGCTATCAAATGAAGACGATGACACATAATCTTGCGCAGGATCTGGAGCAATGCGCGCTGCCCAGCGCGTTGGAGGCGATGGGAGAACGCTGGTCGTTCCTCATCTTGCGGGGTGCTCTGTCGGGAATCCGGCATTTCGAGGAGTTTCAGTCGACCCTCGGCATCGCTCGCAACATCCTGGCGAATCGGCTCACGCGGCTGGTGGAAAACGGCATATTGGTGCGCCAGCCCATGCAGTGCGACCGGCGCAAGGTGGAATATCGCCTGACCGAAAAGGGCGAGGAACTGGCGCCTGTCATGGTGGCGCTGCGTCAATGGGGCGAGAGATGGGGCTGCGCGCCGTCCTCCTGCCAGGTGCTGGCCGACCGTCGCGACGGGCAGCCGATCCGGCGCATCGCCATCCAGGCGCATGACGGCCGGGCGCTGGAACTGGCGGACCTGATATGGCTGAACCCGGACGAGGTGAAGCCGTTGGTGCGGGACATGGTCCAGGAAACGGCGGCGGCTTGATCGCTGCCGCTTTCGCGCGCGATTCGCGCGAAATCCCTTCAGCATGCCGGTTGTTCTGATGGCCCCTGATGCTTTAGGCTGGCGATAATGTCCGTGCATCGTTTCCAGCCCCAGCCCTTCTTCGCGGACAAGAACCGCGCCTTCTGGAACCTCCAGTCCGTGGGATGGGCGGGCGCCTTCCTGCTGCGCGGTTCCTCCACCATCGCCAATGGGCAGCCGCTCTCCAGCCTGATCCCGGTGATGATCTCGACCGTGTCGGGCTATTCGGTGACGCTGCTGATCGCGGTGGTATTCCGCTTTCTCCAGCGGCAACGGCCGATCGTCACCTGGGGCGCTTCGATCGTCACGGTGGTGGTCGCGGCGGGGCTGGTCGCGTTCATCGACGCCTGGGTGTTCTCCACCCAGAACCGGGGCAGCGATACGGCGGGGCTGCAATTGTTCCTGGGCGCCTTCTACCTCAGCATGACATTGCTGGGGGCGTGGTCGGCGCTGTATTATGCGATCAACTTCTACCTGACGGTGGAGGAGCAGGCGGACCAGTTGCTGCGCCTGGAGAATCAGGCGTCGAGCGCGCAGCTCGCCATGCTGCGCTATCAGCTCAATCCGCATTTCCTGTTCAACACGCTCAACAGCATCTCGACGCTGGTGCTGCTGAAGCAGACCGACCGGGCCAATGCCATGCTGTCGCGCCTGTCCTCCTTTTTGCGCTATACTCTGATCAACGAGCCGACCGCGCAGGTGACGATCGAGCAGGAGATCGAGACGCTGAAGCTGTACCTCGAGATCGAGAAGATGCGGTTCGAGGACCGCTTACGGCCGGTGTTCAACATCGATCCGGCGGTGGCGCAGTCGCGCCTGCCCTCGCTCCTGCTCCAGCCGCTGGTCGAAAATGCCATCAAATATGCCGTGACGCCCAAGGAAGAAGGGGCGGAGATTTCCGTCACGGCGCAGCCTGCCGGTGAAAACGTCCGGATCATCGTATCCGATACGGGTCCGGGATTGAATGAGGGGTTCACCCGCCCGAACAATCCGGTCAGCGAAGGAACGGGCGTCGGACTGGCGAACATCCGCGACAGGCTGATTCAGGCCTTCGGGGAACGACAGAGCTTCGAAACGCGTTCCACGCCTGGCGGCTTTTCGGTCCTGATCGAAATGCCGCTTAACCTGGATGAACCATCGAGAGTGGCCGCATGACCATCAGAACAATCCTCGTCGACGACGAAAGCCTGGCTATACAAGGCCTCAAGCTGCGTCTGGAAGCGCATGAGGATGTCGAAATCGTAGAAACCTGTTCCAACGGCCGGGAAGCGATCCGCGCCATAAAGACGCATAAACCCGACCTTGTGTTCCTCGATATCCAGATGCCCGGTTTCGACGGATTTTCCGTCGTGCAGGGGCTGATGGAGGTGGAGCCGCCGCTTTTCATCTTCTGCACCGCCTATAGCGATCACGCTATCCGCGCCTTTGAGGCGCAGGCGGTCGACTATCTGATGAAGCCGGTCGAGGAAGGACGGCTGGCCGATGCGCTCGATCGGGTGCGGCAGCGGCTTTCGGAAAAGCGCCAGGTGCAGGAAGTGGAAAAGCTGCGCGAAGTGCTGGCCGAGGTCGCGCCGGAGGCGATGAACGATTTTTCCGGCGATGGCGATGCGCCGGCCGCCAATCGCTTCGAGAAGCTGATCAACATCAAGGATCGCGGGCAGATTTTCCGCGTGGATGTCGATTCCATCGAGCGGATCGACGCGGCGGGCGATTATATGTGCATCTATACCGCCGACAATTCGCTGATCCTGCGCGAGACGATGAAGGATCTGGAAAAGCGGCTCGACCCGCGCAATTTCCAGCGCGTGCATCGCTCGACCATCGTCAATCTGAGCCAGGTCCGCCAGGTGAAGCCGCATACCAACGGCGAATGCTTCCTGGTGCTGGAATCAGGCGCTCAGGTGAAGGTCAGCCGGTCCTATCGCGACGTGGTGGCGCGGTTCGTGCATTGATCAGATGTCTCGCAGTCGGACGGGGCTTCATCACCGAAACACCCACTGCCTGTTCAATCCGAACATCACGGCGGGGGTGATGAACAGCATGGCCGGGATGGGTGACCATTCCGGCCAGTGCATATGGGTGACGCAGGCCCATACCCACAATGCGTTGAGGGCGTAGCTGACCAGCGAGACCGCGAAGAAGCGGATGCCGCGGGCTGCCTGGTTGTCGCGGTTGCCATGGCCGCGAAAGGTGAAGCTGCTGTGCGTGACATAGCCGATCGCCACCGCCGCCATATAGCCGACGCCGTTCGCGATCTGGGGATGCAGGCCGACGGGCGCGGCCAGGGTCCAGTAGATCGCGGCCTGGCAGGCGGTGACGAACAGGCCGGTTATGCCGTAACGGACGACCTGCCAGAACAAGGCCTGCTTTTGCGGAGTGAAGATTGGGAGGATTTTTATGTGCCCCGTTGCGCTTTGATGCGAAGCCTCTAATGGCTTTCCGGTTCGGATTGAACCTGAAAGCCATTAGCATCTTTGTTTTCCGGGATTTCCGAGCCGCCAGATGTTCCATCTGGCTCGCAATCCCTCTAAGCGAGCCACCATGAAACTGCAAAGCTGGCCTGTCCTGCGCGCTCATGTCGCCTCCCTCGCGGCGAAATTTTCCGATTATGCGGAACGCAACTGGAAATGGTTGACCGTGCTGCTGTGGATCGGCGCCATGGCCTATATGATCGCCACTCGCTGGCCGCAGATCCACTGGCTGACGCTCAGCGATACGGACGACAATATCCGCTATCTGCAGGTGAAGGACTGGCTGGCCGGGCAGGCGTGGTACGATCTGCGGCAATATCGGCTCGATCCGCCCGCCGGGTTCAACATCCACTGGTCGCGGCTGGTGGACCTGCCGCTTGCGGGGTTGATGCTGTTCTTCCGCGCCTTCCTGGACCAGGGGCTGGCCGACCGGCTGGCCTGCGGCATCGCGCCGATGCTGCCGCTCCTGCCCCTGATGCTGGGCCTTGGCTTCATCGCGCGGCGGCTGGCGGGCGGAAACAGCTGGTTCCTCGCGGCGCTGGCGCCCTTCGCCGCGCAGATGGGCATCAGCATGTTCCTGCCGATGCGGATCGACCATCATGGCTGGCAACTGGCGTTCACGGTGCTGATGCTGGCGGGCGTCGTCGACCGCAACTGGCTGCGCGGCGGCATTGTCGCGGGCGTGAGCAGCGCGCTTTCCATCACCATCGGCATGGAGATGATCGTCTATCTGGCGGCAGGGGGCGCGCTGATCGCGCTGCGCTGGGTATTCAAGGATGGCGCGGCGCGGCGGATGCTGCCCTATGCCATCAGCCTGGGCGGAGCGACATCGGTGCTGTTCGTGCTGTTCGCGAGCTATGCCAACCGGGAAATGGTGTGCGACGCGATCTCGCCCATCTGGGTGGCGATCTTCGCGATGGCGTCGGCCGGGATGGTGCTGCTGGCGCTGCTTCCGCTCAAAAGCTGGCCCGCGCGGCTGGGCGCGGGTGTGCTGGTGGGTGCGGCGGTGGCGGCCTTCGCCTGGATCAACTGGCCGCAATGCCTGTCGGGCGCCTATCAGATCTCCCCTGAACTGGAGAGGCTGTGGCTGGCCAATATCCGCGAGGCCAAGCCGATCACGGTGCAGGCTCGCAGTCTGGTCGTGCCGTTGATGGCCATTCCGGCGGCTGGCCTGATCGGCCTGTTCTGGGCATTGTGGGATGCGCGCAGGGACGCGGACCGGCTCTGGGCCTGGGCGACGGTGGGGCTGATGATGCTCTTTTCCACCGCGCTGCTCTTCTGGCAGCTTCGCGCCGGACCGGCGGCGCAATTGCTGGCCATACCCCCCGCCGCCTGGGCCGCCTATCGGCTGCTGTGCCTGATCGCGACGGGGAGGCCCGCCGCGCGTCTGGCGGCGGCGCTGGGGGTGGCCGTGCTGGCCGGGGCAGCCTTTGCAACGCCGCTTTATCCGCAGATGAACCAGCTTTGGGTCAGGGCCACGGGCGAACAGCCCAAGCCGCAGAAGCCGACGGCCCAGCAGCGCCGCAAAGCCATCGACAAGGCCAATGGCCGGTGCCGCACCCTGCCGGCGCTGCAGGTGCTCGACCAGTTGCCGCCCGCCACCATCTTCACCATGGTCGACCTGGGGCCGCGCCTGATCGTCGCCACGCACCACAGCGCCGTGGCGGGCCCCTATCATCGCAACGGCGCGACGATCCTGGACATGCACCATGCCTATGACGGCCCCGCCGACGCGTTCCGGCCGATCGCGGCGAAGCACCATGCCACCTATCTGCTGGTCTGCCCCGGCTTTCCCGAAGGCACCATCTATCAGGCGCGCAGCCCACAGGGCTTTTATGCGGGGCTGATGCGGGGCGAGGTGCCGGGCTGGCTGAAGCCGGTGCCGTTGAAGACGGGGATGACGCTGCCCTACACGCTCTATCGCATCGATTATTCAGCGCCGGGCGAGAAAAAAATCCCTGAGCAGCGTTGATGCCTCTGCCGTGGCAAGGTCGCCATAGACTTCCGGCCGGTGGAGGCATTGCGGCTGGGCAAAGAGGCGCGGCCCCTGTTCGATCGCGCCGCCCTTCGGGTCCGCCACGGCATAATAGAGGCGGGCGATGCGGGCGTGGGATATCGCACCGGCGCACATCGGACAGGGTTCCAGCGTCACCCAGAGGTCGCAGCCGGTAAGGCGGAAATCGCCCAGATGGGCCGCCGCCGCGCGGATCGCCACCATTTCGGCATGGGCGGTGGGATCATTGTCGCGCCGGTTGCGATTTTCCCCCTCGGCAATGATGCGGCCGTCGAGGGTGACGACCGCGCCGATGGGCACTTCGCCCGCTTCGGCCGCGGCATGGGCGAGGTCGAGAGCGCGCCGCATCGGATCAGGCAGGGGAAAAGGCGAAGACATGGGCTTCGCCCTTACAGGATGAAGGGCCTTTGGGGGAGAGGGTCCGTGCGGCTGCCGAGATGCGCGCTTCCGCCCGTTTCCTGACGGCTCTCAGGGCTTCTGCACGTCCACGGTCGGCAATTCGACCGTCTCCTTGCGCTTGCCGACCTCCACCTTGGCCACGCTGGCCTCATATTTGGGGAGGGAGCCGCCCTTTACGGCGATTTCCGGCAGGCGCCCCTCCTGCGTTTTCTGCAGGTCGATGAAGCCGGTGGCGATGCCGCCAGCCAGGACCAGCAGCACGATCAGCAACAGGCCACCAATGAATCGCATTTCCGCCTCCTTTGGCTTATGGCGCATCAACGCTCATGAGTCGGAAAGGGTTGCGGCCCGGAAAGGCGCTGGGCGGGTTGACGAGCGTCGGGAATCCCGTTATCCGCGCCGCTTTCCGAACGAACCCGAATTACAAGGTTGATTGACTATGTCGCGCATTTGCGAGCTGACCGGCAAGGGCCGCCAGGTGGGTCACAATGTTTCCCACGCCAATAACAAGACCAAGCGTGTGTTCCTGCCCAACCTGCAGAACGTGTCGCTGATCTCCGAAGCGCTGGAAACGACCGTGAAGCTGCGCGTGTCGACCCATGGCCTGCGTTCGGTCGAGCATAATGGCGGCCTGGACAACTGGCTGCTGAAGACCAGCGACGACAAGCTGTCGCTGAAGGCGCGCCGCCTGAAGCGCGACATCGTGAAGAAGAAGGCTGCGGTCGCCGCCTGATTCGGTTCGATTCGTTCGCTTGAAAGAGCGGCCCGGCGACGGGCCGCTTTTTTGCGTTGGGTGGGGCCGGGTTTCTCAAGGGCCGCCGGTCTCCCTATTCCGGCCAGTCCAGCGCGAATTTCAGCAGCAGGGTGCGCTGGAAGAATTCGTGATTGTCGTCGGATGCGATCCAGACGACCCTGCGGCCATCCTGCCGCGTTATCGCCAGTCCCTCGAAATTGTCGGCCAGCAGGGGCGGCGCGAGCCGGGCGAGTTCGCGCGCCTTCAGGCGGTCGCCGGGACGCGGCTTTGCCGGCAGTTCGATGACGGCCAGGGTTGCCGTGAACAATTCCTGCAGGGTCAGTCGCCGGTTGAGGACCAGCACATGTCGGTCGTCCAGCGCGACGGCATCTGTCGGGCGATAACCGCGCGGCGGCACATAGCGCAGGTGCATGGGGGCGGCCGTCGAGGCTTCGGCGGGGTCGCCCGCGAACAGCAGCGTGTCATGGCTGCCATCGGGGGTCATCCCCATTTCCGCGAGGACGAGGAAGCGCCCGTCGGGCAGGCGCGCCAGCGATTCGATCGACCCCGTTTCCGGCCAGGCCTCTATGTCCGGCCAGGTGCGGCAAGCCTCGACCCGGGCAAAGCCGGGGGAGTAGCGGCAGATCATCTGTTGCAGCTCGAAACCCACCCAGTAGCGCTGGGTCGTCGGGTCGAGGGCCATCGCCTCCGAATCCCATGCCCACCAGGGGCGATCCCGGTCCTGCGGCCGGATGGGAAGAGGGGCGATGAAGGGATGCCGTTGCGCCTTGCCGGGGCCGACATGAAAGCCCATCAGCGTGCCGGAATCGCTAAGCGCCAGGATCTGGCCATCGGATTCGGCCAGCAGGGAGGAGATGCCCCCAAAGCCGTGATGGGCGCTGCTGAGTTGCCATCCTTCCAGATAGTGCAGCGGTCCCAGGGTGCGCTGGGCAGGATCGGCCGCATTCAGGGGCAGGGCGCGGGCGCTTACCATCAGCGGGCCGGGGCTGAAAGGTTCAGGCTTGTTCTTGTGCGGCGCGGGCAGCAGCAGGATCGCGAGCAGCAGGACGATCAGGATTCGGCGCATCGCCCCCTGCCATAGGGGATAATCGGCAGTCGTGCAGGGTTTTTCGCGGCGCTGGCGTCGACCCCTGAAAAGCGCGATAAGGCCTGTTGCGGTCGCTCCAATACTGAACGGTGGCTGACATCGCCATTCAGGCTTGGCTCAATGCGAATCGGGCAAAAGGGCTGCAATCATTGGCGAGTCCTCCGTGGGAAGGGCCTGCCGGGATTTATGGCTAATGAGGAGCAACGCCATGAAGACGAAGTTTCTGATCAACATGGGGGCGGCGCTGGCGATGGGCGTTGCCTCGCTCGCCGCCACCGCGACGCCGGCCATGGCCCGCGACGGTTGGGGGCGTCATTATGAGCGCGGCGACTATTATCGCGGCGACCGGGGTTATCGGGGCTATCGCGACGGCTATTATCGTGGCGGCGGATATTATCGCGATGGCTATTATCGCGGCTATCGGGGTTATCGCGGCGGTTATCGCTGCAGGGACAATGGCACGGGCGGCACCATCATCGGCGCGATCGCCGGTGGCCTGCTGGGCAATGAAGTCGGCAAGGGCAGCGGCCGCTATGGCCGTCGCGGCGACGGCACCACGGGCGCCATCATCGGCGCGGGCGTAGGTGCGCTGGCCGGTCGGGCGATCGACCGGGATTGCTGATCCGCCGATAGACGGAAAAGGACGAGGGCTGCTCCATTGGGGCGGCCCTTTTTCTTGGCGGTCACTCGTTCCGGCAAAGAAAAAGGCCGCACCGTTGCCGGCGCGGCCCATTCCAGACGATTCCCTGACGGGAATTACATCGCGTTGCCGGCGGCGTTGCTGGCGGTGTTGGCAGCGTTCGAAGCGGCGTTCGAAGCGTTGTCGGCAGCGTTCATCGCGGCATTCATGGCGTTGTCGGCAGCGTTCGAAGCGTTCTCCGCGGCATTGGCCGAGGCGTTGGCGGCATTTTCCGCACCGCCCGAGCAGGCAGCCAGGCCGAGCGACGCGGCGAGAACGAGCGAAAGAGCAATCGACTTGGTCATGGGTTAACCCCTCTCTGAGAATAAAAACGGTGCAGACCACTCTCGGAGAAAAGTTCACCCCCCATTGCGTCTGCGCCGCGATTCGTAATGAATCCCGTGACTCATGGCAATCCCAATCGTGCGTTAAGCCCGTGATTGGGGGGTGCGGGGCGATGAATGGCGCAGTTTCGAACGGCCATTGACGCATATAAAGATTTCTTTATATGATCCGTTCATGAGCGCAGCACTCGACATTTTCCGGGCCTTGGGCGACCCGACGCGGCTGCGCATCATCTATCTGTTGCGCGCCATGGAACTGGCGGTGGGCGAAATTGCGCAGGTCGTGGGGCAAAGCCAGCCCCGCGTGTCCCGCCATGTCCGCATATTGGCCGAAGCCGGTCTGGTGGAGCGGCGCAAGGAAGGCAACTGGGTTTTTCTGCGTCTGGGCAAGGGCGACGAGATCGGGCCGTTCCTGACGCTTTTCGATCAGCTTGCCCCTTCCGAGCGCGAGGATTTGTGGCAGAAGGCCGACTTGGCCCGGCTGGCGGCGGTGCGGGCGGATCGCGCCCGCGCGGCGGAAAGCTATTTTGCCGAACATGCCGAGGAATGGGATGCGATCCGTTCCCTGCATGTGCCGGAGGGCGACGTGGAGGCGGCGATGACCGCGCTGCTGGGGGCGGAACCGATCGGTCATCTGCTCGACATCGGCACGGGGACGGGGCGGATGATCGAATTATTCGGTCCCTTGGCCGAGCAGGTCACGGCGCTGGACCGCAGCCCGGACATGCTGCGGCTGGCGCGGGCCAAGCTGCCCGAGGATGCGGGCGACAAATATGCGCTGGTGCTGGGCGATTTCGGCGCCCTGCCGCTGGAACCGGGCAGCGCCGATACGGTGGTCCTGCACCAGGTGCTGCACTATGCGCAGGCGCCCGAGGCGGTGATCGAGGAGGCGGCGCGGGTGACGGCGGCAGGTGGCCGCGTCCTGATAGCCGACTTCGCGGCGCATGAACGGGAAGAACTCAGGCTGCGCGACCAGCATGCGCGGCTGGGCTTTTCCGACGAGCAGATCGAAAGCTGGTTCGGGCAAGCGGGACTGGATCTGGAGCGGGCGGAGGTGCTGCCCGGCCAGGAGTTGACGGTGCAATTATGGCTGGGCCGCCGCCGTGGCGCGCGCATCCTGCCTATCGAAGGACGATTTTCCGCATGACCTTGAGCTTATCTTCCGTCGACGAGGCCCGGCAATCCTGGCAGGCGCCGCTTTATGCCGATCTGGCGGGCGACATCAATGTGAGCTTCGAATTCTTCCCGCCCAAGACGGAGAAGATGGAGGAGCAGCTATGGTCTGCGATCCAGACGCTGACGCCGCTGGCGCCCAAATTCGTGTCGGTGACCTATGGCGCGGGCGGATCGACGCGGGAACGCACGCACAGCACGGTGGCGCGGATCGCGAAGGAGACGCCCTTGTCGGCGGCGGCGCACCTGACCTGCGTGGCGGCGAGCCGGGCCGAGATCGATGAGGTGGCGGACGCCTATTGGGAGGCGGGCGTGCGGCATATCGTCGCGCTGCGCGGCGATCCGCCCGAAGCAGGAGCGAAGTTTCAGCCCCATGCCGAGGGTTATAGCGGCGCGGCCGAACTGGTCGAGGGTCTGGTGAAGCGCCACCCGTTCGAGATTTCGGTGGCGGCCTATCCCGAAACCCATCCTGACGCGCTGTCGGCGCAGGGCGACATCGACAACCTCAAGCGCAAGCTGGACGCCGGCGCGACGCGGGCGATCACGCAATTCTTCTTCGAGCCTGACACCTTCTTCCGCTTCCGCGACACGGTGGCGGCGGCGGGGATTGATGCGGAGATCATCCCCGGCATCATGCCGGTCAGCAATTTTGCGGCGGTCCAGCGCATGTCCGCCATGTGCAACACCGATGTGCCGGGCTGGATGGGCAAGCTGTTCGAGGGGCTGGACGACCTGCCTGCCGCGCGCCAACTGGTTTCCGCGACGCTGGCGGCGGAATTGTGCCGCAAGCTCTATGCCGGCGGGGTGCGCGACTTTCATTTCTATACGCTCAACCGGGCGGAACTGAGCTATGCGATCTGTCATCTGCTCGGGCTTCGGCCGGCTGCATTGGAGAAGACGGCATGACCGCCGAGGAACGCTTCCGCGCCGTTGCGGCGGAGAAGATTATGATTTTCGACGGCGGCTATGGCACGTCGATCCAGAAGCATGGGCTGACCGAGGCGGATTATCGCGGGTCGCTGGACCTCGCGAAGGACCAGAAGGGCAATAACGACCTTCTGTGCCTGACGCGGCCGGACATCGTGGAGGGCATTCACACCGCCTATCTCGATGCCGGGGCGGACATGATCGAGACGAACACGTTCAGTTCCACCAAGATCGCCATGGCCGACTATGGATGCGAGCATCTGGTGCGGGAGATCAACATCGCCGCCGCCCGGATTGCCCGCAAGGCGTGCGAGGCGGCGACGGCGAAGGATGGGCGGCCGCGCTTTGTCGCGGGGTCGATCGGGCCGACGAACAAAACGCTGTCGATATCGCCGGACGTCAATGATCCGGCCTATCGCGAGGTCGATTATGACACGCTGAAGGCCGATTATCGCGAGCAGTGCGACGCGCTGATCGAGGGCGGGGTGGACTTCCTGCTGGTCGAGACCTGTTTCGACACGCTGAACGCCAAGGCGGCGGGCATGGCGGCGCGGGAGGCCGAGGCGGCGGCGGGGCGGCCCGTGCCGCTGATGCTGAGCTTCACCATCACCGACATGTCGGGGCGCAACCTGTCGGGGCATACGATCAATGCCTTCTGGTATTCGCTGCGGCATCTGAAGCCGCTGACCATCGGGGTGAACTGCGCCTTTGGGGCGGACTTGCTGCGGCCCTATCTTTCCGAACTGGCGAAGAATGCGGATACGCTGATCCTGGCCTATCCCAATGCGGGATTGCCCAATGAGCTGGGGCAATATGATGAGTTGCCGGAAACCACCGCGAGCCTGATCCGCCAGTGGGTGGATGAGGGGCTGGTCAATATGGTCGGCGGCTGCTGCGGCACCACGCCCGCGCATATCGGTGCGGTGGCGAAGGCGCTGGCGGGGCACAAGCCTCGGCAAGTGCCGGAACTGCCGGTGGTGACGCGCTTGGCCGGGCTGGAGCCCATGCATATCGCGGCGTAAGATATAACCGTCATCCCAGCGACCCGAAGGGCGACCGAAGGTCAACGCTGGGATCTCGTGCCTCTTGGGGCGCGCTCTAGATTGGGAGACCCCAGCCTTTGCCGGGGTAACGAATGTAAAAATGACCCAGCAATCGACCGCCACTTTCGTCAATATCGGTGAGCGCACCAACGTCACGGGCTCCGCCAAGTTCAAGAAGCTGATCATGGCGGGCGACTATGCCGCAGCCATCGACATCGCCCGCGAGCAGGTGGAGAACGGCGCGCAGATCGTCGACGTCAACATGGACGAGGGCCTGCTCGACGCCGTGGAGGCGATGACGACCTTCCTCAAGCTCATGACGTCGGAGCCGGACATCAGCCGCGTGCCGGTGATGATCGACAGCTCCAAATGGGAGGTGATCGAGGCGGGCCTGAAATGCGTTTCGGGCAAGCCGGTCGTGAACTCGATCAGCATGAAGGAGGGCGAGGAGGCCTTCCTGCATCATGCGCGGCTGTGCATGGCCTATGGCGCGGCGGTGGTCGTCATGGCCTTCGACGAGACGGGGCAGGCCGACACGCAGGCCCGCAAGGTCGAGATTTGCGAGCGCGCCTACAAGCTGCTGATGACCATCGGCTTCCCGCCGGAGGAC
Source organism: Sphingobium sp. LSP13-1-1.1 (assembly GCF_040676415.1). Lineage (NCBI taxonomy): Bacteria > Pseudomonadati > Pseudomonadota > Alphaproteobacteria > Sphingomonadales > Sphingobiaceae > Sphingobium > Sphingobium sp. LSP13-1-1.1. Next base: position 23,035 of record NZ_JBEGHU010000089.1, read on the forward strand.
ATCATCTTCGATCCCAATATCTTCGCGGTGGCGACGGGGATCGAGGAACATAATAATTACGGCGTCGATTTTATCGAGGCGTGCCGGGAGATCAAGAAGCGCTGCCCGCATGTCCATATTTCGGGCGGGTTGTCGAACTTCTCCTTCTCCTTCCGCGGCAATGAGCCGGTGCGGCGGGCGATGCACTCGGTCTTCCTCTATCACGCCATTCCGGCTGGCCTCGACATGGCGATCGTCAATGCGGGGCAGTTGGACGTCTATGACGCCATCGACCCGGCGCTGCGCAAGGCGTGCGAGGATGTGCTGCTGAACAGCGATCCGGAGGCGGGCGATCGCCTCGTCGCCTTGGCCGAGAGCTTCAAGGGCAAGGATGCGGCGTCCGAAAAGGCCGCGCAGGAATGGCGCGGCTGGCCGGTCGCCAAGCGGCTGGAACATGCGCTGGTCAAGGGCATCGACATGTATGTGGTCGAGGATACGGAGGAAGCCCGCCTCGCCGCCGAAAAGCCCATTCAGGTCATCGAAGGCCCGTTGATGGACGGCATGAATGTCGTGGGCGACCTGTTCGGCGCGGGCAAGATGTTCCTGCCGCAGGTGGTGAAGTCCGCCCGCGTCATGAAGAAGGCGGTGGCGCACCTGTTGCCCTTCATCGAGGCGGCGAAGGAACCCGGCGCCAAGGGCAAGGGCAAGATCATCATGGCGACGGTCAAGGGCGACGTCCATGATATCGGCAAGAACATCGTCGGCGTCGTGCTCCAGTGTAACGGATTCGAGGTGGTCGACATGGGCGTGATGGTGCCCTGGCAGGACATCATCAAGGCGGCCAACGATCATGATGCCGACATGATCGGACTTTCGGGCCTCATCACCCCTTCGCTGGACGAGATGGTGACGGTGGCGGCGGAGATGCAGCGCGCGCAGATGACGATGCCGCTGCTGATCGGCGGCGCGACCACGTCGAAGGTGCATACCGCGCTGCGCATCGATCCGGCCTTTGAGGGGCCGGTCGTGCATGTGCTGGACGCGAGCCGCGCCGTGGGCGTGGCGACCGCTCTGGTTTCGGAGACGCAGAAGAACGACTTCGTCCAGAAGACCAAGGATGATTATGAGCATGTCCGCGTCGCCCGCGCCAACAAGGGGCAGAGCGCGCTGGTCAGCATCGAGGATGCCCGCGCCAACGGCTTCGAGATCGACGAGAGCCTGAAGCCCGGCAAGCCGCGCCTGCCCGGCGTCCATCGCTTCCCGGACTGGGACCTGAAGGACCTGCGCAACTATATCGACTGGACGCCCTTCTTCCGCGCCTGGGAACTGGCGGGCAATTATCCGGCGATCCTGGAGGATGAGGTCGTCGGCGAAAGCGCGACCAGCCTGTTCAAGGACGCGCAGGCGATGCTGGACCGCATCATCGACGAAAAATGGCTGACCGCGCGGGGCGTCGCGGGGCTATGGCCCTGCCGTCGCGAGGGCGATGACATCATTGTCCATGTCGAGGATGAAAAGCATGTGACCCTACCGATGCTGCGCCAGCAGATTGCCAAGCGGGAAGGCCGCGCCAATATGTGCCTGGCCGACTTCATCAGCCATGACGGTGACTGGATGGGCGGTTTCGCCGTGTCGATCCACGGCATCGAACCGCATCTGGCGCGGTTCAAGAACGCCATCGACGATTATTCGGACATATTGCTCAAGGCGCTGGCGGATCGTCTGGCCGAAGCCTTTGCCGAGCGGCTGCACCATTATGTGCGCACCGCGCTCTGGGGCTATGCCGAGGGCGAGCAGCTGACCAACGAAGCGCTCATCAAGGAGCATTATCGCGGCATCCGACCGGCGCCGGGCTATCCGGCCTGCCCGGAGCATAGCCTGAAGCCGCTGCTGTTCGACATGCTGGACGCGCATCATGCGACCGGGATTTCGCTGACGGAGAGCTTCGCGATGTTGCCGACGGCGGCGGTCAGCGGCTTCTATTTCGGGCATCCGCAGGCCGAATATTTCGGCGTGGCGCGGGTCGGGCGGGACCAGCTGGAGGATTATGCCCAGCGGCGCGGCGTGGATCTGGAAACGGCGGAGCGCTGGCTGCGGCCGAATCTGGATTGACGCCTGACCTTATGAACAACCTGCTCCTGCCCGCGCGGGAGCAGGTTGCGTTTCCGGGCTACCGCGTCTCGTGGTTCGCCACGACCGCCTTCGCAACGGCCTGCATCAATTGCCAGCGTACCGGGATCGGTTCGGTGGTGCTGCCGATCATCACCGCGACCGCATAGCAGGTGCCGTCGGGCGCGGTCATGATGCCGATGTCATTGAAGCCGGTCGAGCGCGCGCCCAGTTCCTGCCCCGTGCCGGTCTTGTGCAGATAGTGCCAGCCGGCCGGCACGCCGCCCTTGATGCGTTGCGGCCCGGTCTTCGCCTCGCCCATGATCGAGAGCAGCAGTTGCGACGATGCCGGGGACAGCATGTCGTTCTGCTTCAGCTTTGCCAGGGCGTGCACGATGGAGGAGGGTGCCGCGCCATCAGGCGGGCTGGCGAGATAATTGTCCAGCGCCTTCTGCCGCGCCGACATGGGCAGCTTGGCCCGGGCGGCGTAGAAATTGCGGCCGATGGAATAATCCTGCCGCCATTCCAGGCCGGCGGTGGTGGATTGGAGCAGCCGCTCACCGGGGCCGAAGCGGATATCCTTGATATAGCGGCGGGCGAGATAACTGCGCACCGCGTCCGGCCCGCCGACGGCGCGCAGCAGCGTGTCGTTGGCGGTATTGTCGCTCTGCGTCATGGCGCGGCGCATGAGGTCGGAATAGGTGGTGGTCCAGCCCGCATTGCCGACCAGCGCCGCGGTTGGCTGGTGGAAGAGGGTCAGGTCCTTCTTCGTGATGGTGGTGCTGTCGCTGAGGCGGATCTTGCCGCGGTCCACCGCGTCGAGGAAGGTCATCGACACCCACAGCTTCGACACGCTCTGCTGCGGGAAGAGCAGATTGCCGTTCCAGGCGACGGTCCAGTCGCTGCCGACGCGGCGCACCGCGATGCCGACCTTGCCGTTGAAGCTCTGGCCGAGATTGCGGACGACGCTGACCAGGGCGGGCGGCGGCGTTTCCCGCTGGTCGACATTCAAGCTGTCAAAGGATTTGGGCGGATTGGCGACCGGTTTGATCGGGAAGGTCGCCGTGGTGGGCTGGGGCTTTTGCCCGACAGCCGCATAAGGCTGCTGCGGCGCGCTGACGCAGGCCGACAGCGCCGCCATCAACAGGACAAGCCGGACAGAGCCGCCATTGCCGCCATTTGGACGCCCTTTGCGCCCTCGCTTGAAATTGGTCATCAAAATCCCCGCACTCTCCTGTTTCATTAGGGTTCGCACGCGCGGCGGCTGACAAGAATCATGCGACGAACGATTCCACAAACGCGATGTAAGGAGGCTGAACAAAGCGCGCCTTAACTCAGTTGAGGTTCAGGCGGCGGCCTGCAAGAAGGCGGGCATGCGTGCAGTAATGAACAGACGGACCATGTTGCAGGGCGCGGCGCTGCTGCTGGCGGGTGGCGCGCTGGCGCCAGGGGCCTGGGCGGCGCCCTTCGCCTCCCGCCGGATCGCCGTCACGACGCGCGGGGCGGGGCGGGACGTCGTCCTGATCGCGGGCCTGGCGAGCGGGCCGGGACTGTGGAACGGGGTGGTCGGCGCGCTTTCGGGCTATCGCTGGCATCTGGTGCACATAAGGGGCTTTGCGGGGTTGCCGGCGGAGGCCAATGCCAGCGGGCCGCTGGTCCAGCCGGTGGCGGATGAGATCGCCCGCTATATCGCGGCGGCCGGGCTGGAACGGCCCGCCATTGTCGGTCACAGCATGGGCGGCACGCTGGCGATGATGCTGGGCCTCAAGGGGCTGGCGGGGCGGCTGATGGTGGTCGACATGTTGCCCGAAGGAGCGGCGATGGTTGGCGGCACGGCGCAGGGCATGGGGTTCCTCGCCGATCAGCTTGGCCAATATTTCACGGGTACCAAGGCAGGCCGTGCCTATCTGGCGCAGATGCTGGCGGAGATGCCGGGCGCGCGCGGCAGCGATCCGGACGTGATCGCCAATGCGCTGCGCGATCTGGCCAATGTCGATCTGGGGCCGCAACTGGCGCGGCTCGCCCCGCCCATGGAGGTCGTCTATGCCGTCGGCAGCGATGCGGCGCAGGCGAGCGACATCGGCCGTACCTTCCGTGCCGCCTATGCCGCCAAGCGTGGCGTCCGGCTGGTGCCGGTCGGCCCCAGCGGCCATGTCGTCATGGTGGATCAGCCGGCCCGCTTCAACGCGATCCTCGGCGATTTCCTGAAGCCGATTTGACGTCGATCAAGGGCGGGGCGAGTCGGCGGCGCTAAACACAGGCTGACGCACCTCCTCGCGTCACTCCTCGACTGATGGCGCAACGCGACCGGCGTTGCGCCATTTTTTTCAGGGGGTGAGTACCGTATCGACCGCCTGCGGCAACATGGCCGGATAATCGAGCGTGTAATGCAGCCCCCGGCTTTCCTTCCGGTGCAGGGCCGACCGGACGACCAGCCGCGCCACCTCCAGCAGGTTGCGCAGTTCGATCAGGTCGGGGGTCACGCGGAAATAGCCGTAATATTCGTCCACTTCCTTGGCCAACAGGTCGATGCGGTGCTGGGCGCGCTCCAGCCGCTTGGTGGTGCGGACGATGCCGACATAGTCCCACATGAAGCGGCGGATTTCCTTCCAGTTATGCTGGACGATGACTTCCTCGTCCGAATTGGTGACGCGGCTTTCGTCCCAGGGGCGGATTGGCGGGGGCGCGGGCAGTTCGTGCCAATGGGCGCGGATATGCCGGGCGGCGGCTTCCCCGAAGACGAAGCATTCCAGCAGCGAGTTGGAGGCGAGGCGGTTGGCCCCGTGCAGGCCGCTTTCGGTGACTTCGCCCGCGGCATAGAGGCCCGGCAGGTCGGTGCGGCCGTCGAGGTCGATGACAACGCCGCCGCAGGTATAATGCTGCGCCGGGACGACCGGGATCGGCTCCTTCGTGATGTCGATGTCGAGGTCCAGCAGGCGCGCATAGATGGTCGGGAAATGGGTGCGCACGAATTCCGGCGGCTTGTGGCTGATGTCGAGATGGACATAGTCGAGGCCGAGCCGCTTGATCTCATGGTCGATGGCGCGGGCAACCACGTCGCGCGGCGCCAGTTCGGCGCGATCGTCGAAGCGGGGCATGAACCGCTCGCCGCCGCCCGGCACGCCGGGGGGGAGCTTGAGGTGACCGCCTTCGCCGCGCACCGCTTCGGTGATCAGGAAATTCTTGACCTCCAGATTGTAGAGGCAGGTGGGGTGGAACTGGTTCATCTCCATGTTGGAGACGCGGCAGCCCGCGCGCCAGGCCATGGCGATGCCGTCCCCGGTCGCCCCACGGGGCGCGGTGGAGAAGAGATAGGTGCGGCCCGCGCCGCCGGTGCAGAGGATCGTCGCCTTGCCCACTATGGCGTCGACATGCTTGCTCTGCTTGTTGAAGGCGTAGACGCCCCAGACATGGCCGTCGCCCGAATATCTCTCCCCATGGCGGCTGGTGATGAGGTCGACGGCGACCCTGTCCTCCAGCAGCGTGATGTTCGGATTGGCGCGGGCGGCCTTCAGCAGCGCGACCTGAACGGCGTGGCCCGTGGCGTCGTCGACATGGACGATGCGGCGGTGGCTGTGGCCGCCTTCGCGGGTCAGGTGCCAGCGCTCGCCGAATTCCTCCCCGCTCCCCTCCTCATTGGGATTGAAGGGCACGCCCAGTTCCGCAAGCCGCTCGATGGCGGCGGGGGCCTCCGAGACGACGAATTCCACCGTGCTGCGGTCGTTCAGGCCCGCGCCCGCGACCATCGTGTCGTCGATATGCGCCTCGAAACTGTCACCGGCGTCGAGTACGGCGGCAATGCCGCCCTGCGCCCAGTTGGTGGAGCCGCCGTCGAGCGCGCCCTTGGCAAGGACCACGACCTTGCGATCCTGCGCCAGATTGATGGCGGCCGTCAGCCCCGCCGCGCCGGAACCGATGATGACGACGTCATAGGTGGTGATGGGCATTTACTTACTCGCTCAGGCCGCGGCGGTCAGGTTGAGGAACACATCCTCCAGGTCCGGGTCGCGCGTTACCACGTCCACGATCGACAGGCCGCTCGCCTGCACGGCGCTCAGCACCTGGCCCGCATTGGCGCGGTTCTTCATATAGGTGATCGTCAGCGTGCGTTCGTCGGACAATTCTATCTTCTCGAAACTGGGGTCGGCGGGGGGCGTCACCACGTCGCGGTCGACCGTCACCTGCACCACTTTCTCCTGCGCCATGGCGATCAGTTCGCGGGTCGGCTTGTCCGTGATGACCCTGCCATGGTTGATGATGCCGATGCGGTCGCACAGCTCCTCGGCCTCCTCCAGATAGTGGGTGGTCAGCACGATGGTCACGCCCTGCCGGTTCAATTCCCGCACATAGGCCCAGAGCTGCTGGCGAAGCTGCACGTCGACGCCGGCGGTCGGTTCGTCCAGCACCAGGATCGGCGGCGAATGCACCATCGCCTTCGCCACCAGCAGGCGGCGTTTCATGCCGCCCGAAAGCGTCCGGGCATAGGCGTTGGCCTTGTCCTCCAGATGCACGGCGCGCAGCAATTCCATCGATCGGCGGCGGTCCCTGGGCACGCCATAATAGCCCGCCTGGTTCTCCAGCGTCTCGAATGGCGTGAAGAAGGGGTCGAAGACGATCTCCTGCGGGACGATGCCGATGCTGTTCTTGGCGTTGCGGGGGTTCTGGTCGATGTCGAAGCCCCAGATCCGCGCGGTGCCGCTGGTCTTGTTCACCAGGCCCGCGAGGATGTTGATCGTGGTCGACTTGCCCGCGCCATTGGGGCCGAGCAGGCCATATATCTGCCCACGCGGAATGGTGAGATTGATGTTGTCGAGCGCCTGCTTCCCGCCCTTGTAGACCTTGGAGAGGTTGGTGATCTCGATGGCGGCCTGCGGGGCGGGGGCGGGAGGGGGGGCGGTGTCGGTCATGGCTGCCTATCTGGGGGGAAAACAGGAGAAAATCAAAGCGCCCTGAAGCGCCGCTCAGAACTGATCGGCGATATCCTTCAATCCCAACAGCTTTCGCGGCGCTACCGTGCGCCAGCTCTTGTCCAGGCGGTCCCCGATATGGTCCCAGTCCGTATCGCCGAGGTCGAGCCTGATGCCGACCCAGCCGTCGCCGAAATAGGCGGGGCGGTAATAGCGGGCGGGGTCACTCTCGATCAGCATGGCCTGTTCTTCGGGCGCCGTCGTCTTGACGAGGATGGCGATGACGCCGTCGCCGTGATTACCTTGAGAGAAATAGGCGAATTTCTTGCCCTTTTCGATGCCGAAGCAGGGCATGCCATGGGACGTGACCTCATCCGCCTGCGGCAGGGCAAGGGCGTGTTCCCTGACCTTGTTCAGCAGCCATTCGGGCTGGCGTTCGCGGGTGACGAATTCCGCCAGCGTGCGGGGATAGAGCTGATGTTCCGCCATCAGGACGCGCGCGGCCAGGCTCTCGGCGGTGTCGCCGGGCAGGATCGCGACCGCGGTCTGGCCAAGCACCGGCCCGTCGTCCAGTTCCGCGGTGACGATGTGGACCGAGCAGCCGGCATGGGAATCGCCGGCGTCAAGCGCCTGCTGGTGCGTGCCGAGGCCCTTGTATCTGGGCAGCAGGCTGGGGTGGATGTTGAGCATCCGGCCCTCCCATCCTGCGACGAATTCCGGCGAGAGCAGGCGCATATAGCCGGCGAGCGCGACATATTCCGCGCCGGCGCTGCGCAGTTGCGCATCGACGATCCGGTCGAACTCGGCGCGCTTCAGCCCCTTGTGGCTGTGCGCGAAGGTGGGGACGCCCTCTGCGGCGGCGAGTTTCAGGCCGGGGGCTTCGGGGTCGTTGGCGGCGACCAGAACCAGCTCATAGGGGCAGGACGGATGCCTGGCGGCATAGAGCAGCGCCGCCATGTTCGAGCCACGTCCGGAAATCAGAACGCCGACCTTTGCCTTCACTTGCACAGTCCCCGTCCGGTTCGCGCGACTCACCCCAGATGGGTGGCGGTCCATTCGGCCTTGGCGCTCCACGTTTCCTGGGAGCCCCTGACCGTGCAGCCCCGTTCGCCCGCTTCCACCATGCCGACCCGCAGCACGGTTTCGCCCGCCGCCTCAAGATCGGCGGCCACGGCGTCGGCTGCGCCTGCGTCCACCGCCAGCACCATGCCGACGCCGCAGTTGAAGGTGTGCGCCATCTCTTCCGGCTCGATATTGCCCTGGGCCTGCAGGAAGGCCATCAGGCGGGGCTGTTCCCAGCCATCGGCGTCGACCACGGCGTGGCAGCCGTCGGGCAGCACGCGCGGGATGTTTTCCAGCAGGCCGCCGCCCGTGATATGGGCCAGCGCATTGATCCTGCCCGAGCGGACCAGCGGCAGCAGCGACTTCACATAGATGCGCGTCGGGGCCATCAGCGCGTCGATCAGCAGCACCTCATTGTCGAAGATCGCCGGCCGGTCGAGCTTCCAGCCCTTGTCCGCGGCGAGGCGGCGGACCAGCGAGAAGCCGTTGGAATGCACGCCCGAAGAGGCGAGGCCGAGCAGCACGTCGCCCGCCTTCACCTTGTTGCCGGTCAGCGCCCTGGACCGTTCCACCGCGCCGACGCAGAAACCGGCGAGGTCATAGTCGCCCGGTCCGTACATGCCTGGCATTTCTGCCGTTTCGCCGCCGATGAGGGCGCATCCGGCCTGCTTGCAGCCCTCCGCTATTCCCGCGATCACGCGTTCGGCGACGCCGCTCTCCAGCTTGCCGGTGGCATAATAGTCCAGGAAGAAGAGCGGTTCGGCGCCCTGCACGATCAGGTCGTTGGCGCACATGGCGACAAGATCGATGCCGACGCCGTCATGGGCATTGTGGTCGATGGCGAGCTTCAGCTTGGTGCCGACGCCGTCATTGGCCGCGACCAGCAAGGGATCGTCATAACCGGCCGCCTTCAGGTCGAAGAAGCCGCCGAAGCCGCCCAGTTCCGCGTCGGCGCCGGGGCGGCGGGTGGCCTTGGCAAGCGGGGCGATGGCGCGGACCAGCGCATTGCCCGCGGCGATGTCGACGCCAGCCTTGGCGTAGCTGTAGGATTCGGTGTCGCTCATGGCCGTCGCCCCTAAGCATTTTCAGGTCAGATGGAAACATCTGACCGCTGAAGAAAATGCGACAAGCCCAATAACGCACAAAGGAGGGGAAAACGAAACGGGAAATGGGTTGCCGCTTGGCAGCGCAGGCAAATCCCGCCAAAAGGACGCGCGTGAACGTGCCTCCTGTCCTTCGCGGCCTGTCCCTCCGGCCTCTGAACCTGTTTCGCGCGGCTTCGCGCCCTCTCCAGATTCTGGGCGCGATCGTGCTTGGCCTCGCCGCCGCGACTCTGGTCGCGCAGATGGAGGGGGAGCGCGGCGTGCCCCCGATCGCCAGCGGCGGCGATTTCCAGGTGAGCCATGTCAAGGTCGACGTCTTCGCCAAGGATGCCGACAGCGCGCGCACGGCCGGCTGGCGGCTGGCGCAGCGGCGGGCCTGGCAGATGCTGTGGGCCCGGACCCATGGCGGCAGCGGCGCGCCGGCGCTGTCCGATTCGCAGCTTGAAGGCATGATCTCGGGCATAGAGATCGAATATGAGCAGGCCGGGCCGAACCGCTATGTCGCCACGCTGGGCGTGATGTTCGACCGGGCGCGGACCGGCCAGTTGCTGGGCGTCACCGGCAGCAATGTCGTGCATTCGCCGCCGCTGCTGGTGATCCCGGTGCTGTGGGACGGCGGGTCGGCCGTGTCCTATGAACGGATCAACGAATGGCAGAGGGCCTGGGCGCGTTTCCGCACCGGGGACAGCGCCATCGACTATGTCCGCGTGGCGGGGTCCATCGCTGACCCGATCCTGCTGAATGCGGGGCAGACCGGGCGGCGTGGGCGGCTGTGGTGGCGCGTGCTGCTCGATCAATATGGCGCGGCGGACGTGGTGATACCGATCGCCCGGCTCGACCGGCAATATCCTGGCGGTCCGGTGACCGGCACCTTCACCGCGCGCTATGGCCCCGACAATTTCCTGATCGGCAGTTTTTCCCTGCGCGCTTCCAACGACAGCGCGATCCCGCAGATGCTGGACCAGGCGACGCAGCGGATCGACCAGCTTTATACCCAGGCGCTGAATGATGGCCGCCTGCGTCCCGACCCGTCGCTGATCATCGAGGAGCCGGTCGATCCCAATGCGCTGGAGATCGAAAATGCGGCCGATCTGCCGGTGGAAACGCTGGACATGCCGGCGGTCTCCGCCACGACGCGCAGCTACGCGATCCAGTTCGACACGCCCGACGTCGGATCGGTCGCGCAGGGCGAGGCCGCCGTGCGTTCCGTCCCGGGCGTGCGTTCGGCCGCGACCAGCAGCCTCGCGCTCGGCGGCACGTCGGTCATGCAGGTGAGCTTCGACGGCACCGTCGATTCGCTGCGCGCCGCGCTGGCCGCCAAGGGATATAATGTCGCCGTGTCAGGCAACACGCTGCGCATCCGCCGGGGCGGGGGAAGCGGAGCCCCCGCCGCCCAATGACCGGCGCCATGCGACAGATCAGCCTGCCGTTCGACCGGCCTGATCGGGCGAGCGGCGAGGATTTCCTGGTCAGCGACGCCAATCGCATCGCCGTCCGCCATCTGGAGAATTGGCGGGAATGGCCGCTGTCGATCAGCGTGCTGAGCGGGCCGCCCCTGTCGGGCCGTTCGACATTGGGCCGCCATTTCGTCGCGCAGAGCGGCGGGACGATGATCGACGATGCGCAGGGGCAGGATGAGCAGGCGCTGTTCAACGCCTGGAACGATGCGCAGACGGCCCGGCGCCCGCTGCTGCTGATCGCGGACGCGCCGCCGGCGCAATGGCAGGTGGCCCTTCCCGACCTGCGGTCGAGGCTGGCGGCGGCACCCCATGTCGCGCTGGAGCAGCCGGACGAGGCGCTGGCGCATGCCCTGATCGATCGGTTCCTGGCATCGGCCGGGGCAAGCTATGCGGCGGACTTGCCGCAATGGCTGCTGCGCCGGATCGAGCGCAGCTATGCCGCCATCGCCGCCGTGACGCGCCTGCTGGACGAGGCGGCCTTGTCATCGGGACGTAAGATTTCTGCCGCTATGGCGAAAGATGTCCTGCAAGGTGCAGGATTTTTGCCTATAGTCCCGGACTGATCCTCCGGTTCCGAACGATGAGAGACATGTGGCCGAAGCCGACCCATCCGCCAGCCTGACCCTGCCCAGCGACCGCTATTTCAACCGGGAACTGTCCTGGCTGGCGTTCAACCAGCGCGTGCTGGAGGAGGCGATGAACCGGGCGCATCCCTTGCTGGAGCGGCTGCGCTTCCTGTCGATTTCCGGCGCCAATCTGGACGAGTTCTTCTCCGTGCGGGTAGCGGGCCTCAAGGGGCAGCAGTTGCAGGATGTCGACATGCGCTCCGCCGACGGGCTGACCCCGGCGCAGCAACTGGCCGCCATCACAGAGGAAACCGCCCGGCTGATGGCTGCGCAGCAGAAGGTATGGGGTGCGCTGCACGGCGAACTGGTGCAGGTGGGGATAGAGGTGGTCGGCCCGTCCACCGCGCTGGACGAAAGCTGCGGGAACTGGTTGCGGGATCATTTCCTGACGCAGATCTTCCCGATCCTGACGCCGCAGGCGCTGGACCCGGCGCATCCCTTTCCCTTCATCCCCAATCAGGGCCTGTCGATCGTCTTCGACCTGGAGCGGCTGTCGGACAAGCAGCCGATTCGCGAACTGGTGATGATCCCGTCCTCGCTCGCCCGTTTCGTGCGGATGCCGGGCGAAACGGCGCGCTATATGGCGCTGGAGGCGGTGGTCCGGCGCTTTTCCGCCGACCTCTTCCCCGGCTATCGCGTCCGCAACAGCGGCGTGTTCCGCATCATCCGCGACAGCGACATCGAAATCGAGGAAGAGGCGGAGGATCTGGTCCGCTATTTCCGCAGCGCCATCAAGCGCCGCCGGCGGGGCCGCGTGATCCGCATGGAGATAGAGGAACGCATCCCCGAGCCGGTCGAGGAGATGTTGCAGGACATGCTCCAGGGCCATGACGCGATCATCGCGGAGGTGGAGGGCTTTGTCGGCATCGGCGACCTGTCCGGCGTGGTGGACGAAGACCGGCCGGACCTGAAGTTCGAGCCCTATGCCCCCCGTTTTCCAGAGCGCATCCGCGAATATGGCGGTGATTGCTTTGCCGCGATCCGGGCGAAGGACATTGTCGTCCACCATCCCTATGAAGCCTTTGACGTGGTGGTGTCCTTCCTGAAGCAGGCGGCGTCCGACCCCGATGTCATGGCGATCAAGCAGACGCTGTACCGCGCGGGCAAGCAGTCCGCGATCATCCGGGCGCTGATCGACGCGGCCGAGGCGGGCAAGTCCGTGACCGCCGTGGTGGAACTGAAGGCTCGCTTCGATGAGGAGCAGAACCTGATGTGGGCCGACGCGCTGGAGCGCGCGGGGGTCCAGGTGGTGTACGGCTTCATCGACTGGAAGACCCATGCCAAGGTGTCGATGGTCGTCCGGCGGGAAGGGGAGGCGTTCCGCACCTACTGTCATTTCGGCACCGGCAACTATCATCCGGTGACGGCGCGCATCTACACGGATCTCAGCTTCTTCACCGCCGACCCTGCCTATGGCCGGGATGCGGCGGCGCTGTTCAACTACATCACCGGCTATGTCGAGCCGCAGCGGCTGGAAAAGCTGGTCATGTCGCCGCGCGACCTGCGCAACCGCCTGTGCGACCTGATCGATGCGGAGATAGAGCATGTCCGCGCCGGGCGGCCGGGAACCATCTGGGCGAAGATGAATTCGCTGGTGGACCCGGCGATCATGGAAAAGCTGTATGCGGCGAGCAATGCGGGCGTGCAGATCGAACTCATCGTGCGCGGCATATGCTGCCTGCGGCCGGGCGTGCCGGGCATGTCGGAGAATATCCGGGTGAAGTCGGTGGTCGGCCGCTTCCTGGAGCATAGCCGGATCACCGTCTTCGGCAATGGCAAGGCGCTGCCCAATAACGGCGCGAAGGTGTTCATCAGTTCGGCCGACTGGATGCCGCGCAATTTCGATCGGCGCGTGGAATTTCTGGCCCCGGTGGAGAACCCGACCGTGCACGACCAGATCCTGGACCAGGTGATGGTCGCCAACCTCATCGACAGCGAGCAGAGTTGGGTGCTGGACAGTGACGGCCATTACAGCCGGGTCGAGGCAGGCGACCGGCCGTTTAACCTGCATCGCTATTTCATGACCAACCCGTCCCTTTCGGGCCGCGGCGCCGCGCTGGACAGCGAGGCGGTGCCGACGCTGCGCCTGCGCGGGCGGGCCTGAACCGCATGAATTCCATGCTGAGCCAGGTCCGGGCGCTTGCCCCCGGCATGGCGACGTCCCCCCATCGGGCCAAGGCGCGGACCGCGATCATCGACATCGGTTCCAACAGCGTGCGCCTGGTCGTCTATGATGGGCCGCGCCGCATTCCCTTCATCCTCTTCAACGAAAAGGTGATGGCGGGATTGGGCGCGTCCCTGGGCAAGACTGGCCGGATCGAGGCGGAGGCCATGGACCGGGGCCTGCGTGCGATCGGTCGCTTCGCCCATCTTTGCCGCGAGATGGAGGTGCAGGAAGTGCGCTGCGTCGCCACCGCCGCCGTGCGGGACGCGGAAAATGGCGACGATTTCATCCGCCGCGCCAGCGCCATGGGGCTGGAGGTCGAATTGCTGTCCGGCGGGCAGGAGGCGATCGCCGCGGCTTATGGCGTGCTGTCGGGCATTCCGGGCGCGGACGGCATTGTCGGCGATCTGGGTGGTGGCAGCCTGGAACTCGCGCGGATCCGCGATGGTGCGGTGCATGAGACGGTGTCCCTGCCGCTGGGCGTGCTGCGCCTGCCGCAAATCCGCGCCAAGGGGCCGGCGGTGCTGGAACGCATGGTCAAGAAGATGCTGGCCAGGGCCGGGTGGAATGCGCCTGCGGATCTTCCCTTTTTTCTGGTCGGCGGATCCTGGCGCGCGCTGGCGCGGTTCGACATGGAACTGACCCAGTTTCCGCTTCCCGTCGTCCACCAATATGAGATGCCCGCCGCGCGCGCCGAACAATTGACGCGCATCGTGTCCCATGTCGGAAAGGCGCGGTTCAAGGATATTCCCCAGATCACCGGATCGCGCGTGCCGACCCTGCCGGATGCGGCGGCGCTGTTGTCGGTGATCGTGCGCCAGTTGAAGTCCAGCAGGCTGGTCGTGTCGGCCTATGGCCTGCGCGAAGGCCTGCTGTTCAGCGATCTGCCGCCGGATATCCGGGCGGATGATCCACTGCTGATCGCGGCGGAGGCGGAGGGCGAGGCGCAGGCGCGCTTCACCGGTCATGGCGACATGATCGAACGCTGGATCGCCCCGCTGTTCCTGGAGGATGGCAGCGCATGGCGGCGGATTCGCCGGGCGGCCTGCCTGTTGGCCGATGTCGGCTGGCGCGCCAATCCCGACTTCCGGTCGGACCGGGGCGTCGAGATCGCGCTGCACAGCAATTGGGTCGGAATCAACGCGACCGAGCGCGCCATGCTGGCGCAGGCGTTGCACAGCAATTTCGGCGGCGGCGTGTCGACGCCGCCCGGCATCGAGCGGCTGGCCCCGCCCGAAGCGCTTCAGAGAGCGACCTTATGGGGCCTGGCGATCAGGCTGGGGCAGCGGCTGTCCGGCGGGGTGGAGGGGCCTTTGCTGGCCTCCCGCCTGGAGATGGACGGCAATGTGCTTGAACTGCGGTTGCGAAGCGTGGACGCCGATCTTTTCGGCGAAGCGGTCGAGCGGCGGCAGCGGCAACTGGCCCAGGCCATGGGCGTGAAATACCGGCTGGTCTGGTAGGGCGGATCGACATTCAGCCCTGACGGCCTGTAAATGGCGGCTTTCCGTGCTTCCGGTGCTCCCATACTGGAAGTACGCTGCCCGCCGGGTCACGAAAAATCAGCATTTCCGGCTCGTCATCATCTGAATGTCGATCCGGCATGGGAGATTGCCCGGAAATGCGCCTTTCGCGCATTTCCGGGCAATGTTTAAGGCTATGCCCCACGCAGGCAGGGCATGATCCGGCGTTCAGCCTCAGCTGCGGACGTCCTGCTCCGTCACGGGCGCGATCTTGATTTCGACGCGGCGGTTGGCCGCCTTGCCCTCCGCCGTGGCGTTGGAGGCGATCGGCTGGGTTTCCCCGAAACCGCGCGTGGCGATGCGGGCCGACTGGACGCCGTGCGTCGTCAGATAATCGCCCACCGCCTGGGCCCGCCGTTCCGATAACGCCTGATTATAGGCATCGGTGCCGTCGCTGTCGGTGTGGCCGTAAACGTCGATATAGGTCTTGGGATATTGGGCCAGTACGGAAGCGACGTCATTCAGCGTCGGCTGGAATTGCGGCTGCACGGCGGAACTGTCCGTGGCGAAGGTGATGCCCGACGGCATGCGGAGCACCAGATTGTCGCCGTCGCGGATCACGTCCACGCCGCTGCCGGCGGTCTGTTCCCGCAATTTTCGTTCCTGCGCGTCCATATAGGCGCCGATGCCCGCGCCCGCGACCGCGCCGATGCCCGCGCCCAATATCTTTTCGGTGCGGTCATGGCGGCCGCCGACCAGATCGCCCAGCAGATAACCGCCCAGCGCGCCGCCGATGCCGCCGATCGCCGCCTTGGAAATGGTACGGTTGCCGGTGTTGGGATCGGTGGTGCAGGCGGTGGTGGCCAGCATGGCGGCCAGACCGGCGACGCCGATGATGCGATGAGAATTCCGCATGTATATGGTTCCCTTTCTCGTGCGTCCGAACGGAGCGGATGCACCCCCAATGGTTGAGACAAGGCCTTTGTTCCACAAGCGAACTGAACTGCGGATGATGGGACGGTTGTGAAATTGACAGAATCAAGGTTATAGGTGGCCGCCGACCACCATGGCCAATATCCCCCAGCACGCTCCGACGCCCTTTCCCTGGGTCGACCTCGTCATCATCCTGGCGCTGGTCGCGCTGAACGGGCTGTTCGCCATGTCGGAACTGGCGATCGTGTCCGCCCGCAAGCCGCGCCTCCAGGCGATGGAGAAAGCCGGGCGACGCGGCGCGCGATCGGCGCTGGCGGCGGCGAGTGATCCCGGCAAGTTCCTTTCGACGGTGCAGATCGGCATCACCCTGATCGGCATCATCGCCGGCGCCTATTCCGGGGCCAGCCTGGGCGGCCCGACCGGCGAGCGGCTGGCGATGCTGGGCCTGTCGCCCAACGCCGCGCAGCATGTCGGCTTCGTTCTGGTGATCGGCCTCACCACCTATGCCTCGCTGATCATCGGGGAACTGGTGCCCAAGCAGTTCGCCCTGCGCGCGCCGGAGCCGATCGCGGTGCTGGTCGCCGGACCGATGCTCTGGCTGGCGAAGATCACCGCGCCCATCGTCTGGGTGCTGGACGGGTCGAGCGCGCTCATCTTCCGCATGCTGGGGCTGACCCGCGAATCGGAGAGCCAGGTGACGGCGGAGGAGCTGCACCTGATCGTGGCCGAGGCGAGCAGGTCCGGCGTGATCGAGGAAAGCGAGCGGGCGATCATTTCAGGCGTGGTGCGGCTGGCCGACCGGCCGGTTCGCGAGGTGATGACCCAGCGCATGGATGTCGACTGGATCGACATCGGGGCGGACGAGCAGGCGATTCGCGCCAAGCTGCTCGACACGCCGCACACCCGCCTGCCGGTGGGCAGGGGCACGGTGGAAGACATTATCGGCGTCGTGCAGGCGCGCGACATCATGGCGGCGCTGTTCCGGGGCGAAGGGCTGAGCCTGGAAAGGCTGATGCGCAAAGTGGAAGTGGTGCCGGATCAGGTCGACGCCATGGACGCGCTGGAAGTGCTGCGCCGGGCCGAGGTGCCGATGGTCATGGTCCATGACGAATATGGGCATTTCGAGGGGATAGCCACGCCCGCCGACCTGCTGTCCGCCATTGCCGGCCATTTCGTGTCGGACCTGGACAGCGAGGACGAGCCGGACCTGGTCGAGCGGGAGGACGGCAGCCTGCTGGTGTCGGGCCAGATGCCCGTCGACCTGCTGGCGGATCGGATCGGCATCGACCTGCCGGAGGACCGGGATTATGCGACGGTCGCCGGCCATGCGCTGTGGCTGCTCAAGCGCCTGCCCGAAGTGGGCGATTTCATCGACGATCAGGGCTGGCGATTCGAGATCGTGGACATGGATGGGCGCAAGATCGACAAGCTGCTGATCGCGGAGCGATAAGCACGGCGCTGGACGTTGGGCGCGCCCGAGGGCGCTGGTATCGATGGAATTTGGCGATAGCTTGCTGGTGATCGGGCTGCACCGGGCGCAGGGCAGGGATCGTCTGACACAGAAGATGTGATTGTGGCGGAGGAAGGCCCGCCGAGCGCGACGTATCCCTGAACAGCGCGTTGGCCAGGAAGCGAATCGATCCACCACCAATGCGCGCTTCTGATGCAGCGAGGGGCGCGACCGCGATCGGCCACGCCCCTCATCCTCATGATTCTGGAGCGGGTTTCGATCTGATTGAATCAGATCGCCGCTCTGGTTTCCTTGTTTGCCGCGATTTCTTGACCAGCGTTCGGTTCCGATCGCTTGGAAATCGCTCCAGTGGAAAGAGTGCCGGTTCTTACTTCGCCGCGTTGGCGGCGGGCGCCTCTGCTGCATTGGCGGCGGCGTTGTCCCCTTCGGCGGCATTGTCGCCGGCGGCCGCCGGGGCCGCATCCGCGGCGGGCAGCGGCAGGTTCGAACCCTGGGTGTTGAGCCAGGCGATCAGGTTCGCGCGGTCGACCGGATTGCCCAGGCCCGCGAAGGTCATCTTGGTGCCGGGCGCGAATTCACGCGGAGAGGTCAGCCAGTGATCGAGATTCTCGAAAGTCCAGTTGCCGCCCTTGCTCTTGAGCGCGTCGGAGAAGGCGAAGCCGCCCTTGCCCTGGCCGATCCCCTCGCCAACCGTGCCATACAGGTTGGGGCCGATGCCGTTGGCGCCGCCCTGGTTCGCGGTATGGCAGGCCGCGCATTTCGCGAACACCTTCTCGCCCGCTGCCACATCGGCGCTGGCGAGCAGGGTGTTGAGGCCGGGTCCGCTGGCCGCGGCGCTTCCGCCTTCCGCTTCCACGCCTTCGATGGCGTAGCCCATTTTCTCGGGCCGTTCCTCATGGAAGAATTTGGAACTGACGATGGCACCGCCCAGCGCGATGATACCCGCGAACAAAGCCCAACCGGCAGCGGTGTTGAAACGATCGCCCATTCGCTCGGATTCCCCTGGATTTCTGTTCTGGCCGCTTGGAACGCGTCCCCTCTAGCGCGCTGCCATAATGGCGCAAGCGCGAACGCGCAAGCGGGCTTGAACGGGTTCGCGCACGCTTTTCATGGCTTTGCAGCCGGAGAGGATGCTTGCGCGGGCGGGACGAAGTGAATAAGCGCGCAGGCGTCCATGGAAAACTATCCCGCTCCCGCCCGCGATCTGGTCGCGGAACTGAACGCGAAGGCAGCCGCCGATCCCGCACGCGCCGTCGCCTTTCAAGGTGCGCCGGGCGCCAATTCGCACCTGGCCGCTCTGGGCTATGCGCCCGATTGCGTACCCTTGCCCTGCTTCGCGTTCGAGGATGCGATCGATGCGGTCCGCAATGGTTATGCCGCGCGGGCGATCATCCCGATCGAGAACAGCCTGCATGGCCGGGTGGCCGACATGCATTTCCTGCTGCCTGAATCCGGGCTGCACATCGTCGACGAATATTTCCTGCGCGTCCGGCACTGCCTGATGGCGATCGACGACGCGCCCCTCAAAAGCGCCATCAGCCATCCGCAGGCGCTGGGCCAGTGCCGCCATTATCTGCGGGAGCGGGGCATTCAGCCGATCAGCTATGCCGATACCGCGGGCGCGGCGGCGCTGGTCGCGGAAGCCAGGGTGTCGGGCGAGGGGGCGGTCGCCCCCTATCTGGCGGCGGAGCTCTATGGCCTGCGGCTGGTGGCCGAGAATATCGAGGACAGCGACGATAATATGACCCGCTTCCTGGTGCTCGCGCGCGAGCCCGGAATGCCGGTGGCTGGCGTCGGACCGGTCATGACCACTTTCCTGTTCGAGGTGAAGAACATACCGGCCGCGCTCTACAAGGCGATGGGCGGCTTTGCGACCAACGGCGTCAATATGACGAAGCTGGAAAGCTACCAGCGCGGTGCCAGCTTCGCCGCGACCGAATTTTATTGCGACATCGAGGGGATGCCCGGCGATCCCGCCGTCGACCGGGCGCTGGCGGAGCTTGAATTCCACACCAAATGGGTCCGGATATTGGGCAGCTATCGCCAGGCGCGACCCCGCACCTGACGCGTGACTGACAGCATGGGACCGCCTATGGTCGGCCGCATGCTCGTCGCGATCCTTCTGTCCGCCCTGGCCATGAGCCTGATCGTGGGCATTCGCTATCTGTTGACGAGTGGCGCGTTCGCCTGGGCGACGCGCTATCGCAAGCCCGGCCTCTACCGGGGTCTGGACCGGCAGATCCGGCGGGAAATCGCCTGGTCGCTGGCCTCCGCCCTCATCTATGGCGTGCCCGCGGGCGTCGTCGCCTGGGGCTGGCAGGCGCATGGCTGGACGCAGGTCTATGTCGACGTCCATGCCTTTCCGCTCTGGTATCTGCCGCTCTCGGTCCTCCTTTACCTCGCCGCGCATGACGGCTGGTTCTACTGGACGCATCGATGGATGCACCGGCCCCGTCCGTTCCGGATCGCCCATGCCGTGCATCATGCCAGCCGCCCGCCGACCGCCTGGGCCGCGATGAGTTTCCATCCATGGGAGGCGGTGACCGGCGCGGTCGTGATTCCCGCGCTGGTCTTCCTGATACCGATCCATGTGGGCGCGCTGGGCGTCGTGCTGACGATCATGACGGTGATGGGCGTCAGCAATCATATGGGGTGGGAGATGTTTCCGCGCTGGATGGTGCACGGTCCGGCGGGGCGCTGGCTGATCACCGCCAGCCACCATCAGCGGCATCATGAACAATATGCGTGCAATTACGGCCTGTATTTTCGTGTATGGGACCGGCTGTGCGGGACCGACAGGGGATTGGGTCATTTTTAGGGAAAGACAGGCGTGAAGGGCAAGGCAGCATTGATGGCGGCGGTCCCGATGGCGATGGGCGCGGCGTCTGTGGACCAGGCGCAGCCGCTCAGCATGGACGTGCAGGGCCTGCGTTCCTCCAAGGGCAATTTCCTGATCTGCGTGACGCGGCAGGCGGACCATTTCCCCGATTGCCGGGGCGATCCGGACGCGCGCCAGTTCACGGTCCCCGCAACCACGGGCATCGTGCCGCTGGGGCGGATGGAGCCGGGCACCTACGCCATCGCCATCGTCCATGACGAAAATGGCAATGGAAAGCTGGACACGCTGGTCGGCATCCCGCGCGAGGGGGTGGGTTTTTCCCGCAATCCGGCCATCCGTTTCGGCGCGCCCAGTTTCCGGTCGGCGCAGTTCGCCATGGCGGAGGCAGCGGTGCGGCAGGACATCAAGGTCAAATATTTCCTCTGAAAGTCGCGCTGGCGGAACGGGAATGGCGTAAAAACATTATCCTGACCGACTATATCTGCGAACAGGGTCGCCATGCATCATCGCCATCGTTTCTCCGCGGCGCTCGCCGTCGTGGCCCTCTGCCTTGCGCCTGGCGCTTTCGCCCAGGAGGAGGATCACAGCAGCCTGACGGTCGGCATGGGCGTCGCCACGGTGCCAAGCTATGAGGGGTCGGACGATTATCGCGTGCTGCCGATCCCGCAATTTCGCGGCAAGGTGAAGGATTTCGCCTTCTGGACGCGCGGGTCCGCCCTTTATGTCGACGCGATCCCGAACCGCGACACCGACGGCCTGGACGTTGAACTGGGGCCGGTGGTCAATGTCCGCTTCGACCGGTCGAGCCGCAAGAACATCAAGGATGACGCCGTCCGGCTGCTGGGAAAGCGCGATGTGGCGGTCGAGGTCGGGGGCTTTGTCGGCATCGGCAAGACCGGGGTGATCACCAGCGCCTATGACAATCTGTCCGCGCGCGTCGCCGTGACCAGGGACGTGGCGGGCGCGCATGAAAGCTATGTCATCACCCCCGCGATAGAATATATGACGCCGCTGTCGCAGACGGCCTTTGTCGGGCTGGGCGTGTCGGCCGACTATGTCGGCAGGAAATATGGCCGCTATTATTATGACATCGATCCGGCGGCGGCCGCCGCATCGGGTCTGCCCGCCTATGACGGGGCGGGCAATGGTTCGGGGTTCAAGAAGGTGAATTTCAGCCTGGCGGGCGGCAAGTCGCTGTCGGGCGATCTGCGCCATGGCTGGGCGATCTTCGCGGCGGCCAGCTATTCGCGCATCCTGGGCGACTATGCGGCCTCGCCGATCGTGTCCGTCGCGGGCTCCCGGAACCAGTGGATCGGGGCCGTCGGCGTCGGCTATACCTTCTGATCTCCCTTGTTCCTATGGGGTGACGCCCCACATAAGGCGCTGTATGAGGGCGGCTTGGCAACCGCGTTGCAGCAGGAGATGAGAGAAGTGGCGACCCTTGGACTGAGCGAGGCCGACAAGGCATCGGTGGAGACTTTCCGCCGCGATGTGGTGGAGCCGTCGCGCACCAGCCTGGTGATCGTCGATTTCTGGGCCGAATGGTGTGGGCCCTGCAAGCAGTTGGCGCCTGTGATCGAGAAGGTTTGCGCCGACTATGCGGCCAAGGGCGTCAAGCTGGTCAAGATCAATGTCGATGAGGACAAGTTCATCGCCGCGCAATTCCGCGTCCAGTCGATTCCCACCGTCTATGCCGTGTTCCAGGGCCAGCCCGTGGCCGACCTCAGCCAGGCGCGGACGGAAGGGCAGCTCAAGCAATATCTTGACCAGTTGCTGGGCCAGTTGCCGATCGAATCGGACGAGAAGGCGCAGTTGGAGGAGATCGCCCCGCTGATCGCCATGGGCGAGGAATTGCTGGCCGGTGGGGAAGCGGAGCGGGCGCTGTCCGTTTTCGAGCAGATTGCGCAGATGGTGCCGGACAATGCCGAGGTGGCTTCGGGCGCGGCGCGGGCGCTGGTGGCGCTGGGCCGGTTCGAGGAAGCGGAAGCGGCATTGGCGGCCCTGCCCGCCGAGGCGGCGAAGGACCAGGCGGTGGAGCGGGCACGCGCCGCCATCGCCTTGGCGCGCGATGCGAAGCCAGTGGCCGATCTTTCGGCTGTCGAGGCGAAGGTCGCTGCTGATCCCGATGATCATGAGGCGCGATTTGAGCTGGCGAACGGCCTGGTGGCCAATGGCGAGCGCGACCGGGCGGCGGAGGAACTGCTGGAGATCGTGCGGCGCGACCGGGCATGGAATGACGGCGCGGCGCGGGCGCAGCTCCTCACGCTCTTCGAGGCGACGGGGCTGGAGGATCCGTGGGTCGCGGCGCAACGGCGCAAGCTGTCCCAGATCCTCTTTTCCTGACCGGCGCGGCGTGATGGCGCGCGTCTCTATATTTCCGCTGCCGGGCGCGCTGCTGTTGCCGGGCATGGACTTGCCGCTGCATATTTTCGAGCCGCGCTATCAGGCGATGATCCATGACGCCATGGCGCGGGACAGGCGCATCGGTATGATCCAGCCGCGGGAGGAGGGGGTGAAGCCCGCGCTCTTCGACGTCGGATGCCTGGGCCATATCACCCATATCGAGGCGCTGGAGGGCGGGCGGTACAATATCCTGCTGAAGGGCATTGCGCGCTTTCGGGTCGTACGGGAACTGGCCGTTCCCACCGCCTTCCGCCAGATCGAGGCGGATGTCGAGCTGGTTCCGCAAGAGGATGAAATCCTCTCCGCGGTGGAGCGGGCGGCGCTGGAGCAGGAATCGCGCCGCTTTGCCGAGACGCTGGGCTATGTGGTCGACTGGACGGCGGTGTCGCGGCTGGACGACATGGCGCTGGTGAACGGGATCGCGCAGATCGTGCCCTTCGATCCCGCGGCCAAGCAGACCCTGCTGGAGGCCGATACGCTGGGCGAGCGGGCCGACCGGATCATCCAGCTGATGCAGATCGTCGGGCGGATCGAACGCGACGGCGGAGCAACGATGCAATGAGCGCCGTGCTCGACCCGGCACTGCTTGCGAAGCTGGTCTGCCCCGTCACGCGCACGCCGCTGCGCTGGGACGCAGAGCGGAGCGAATTGCTGTCCGAGGCGGCCGGGCTCGCCTTTCCGGTACGGGACGGCGTCCCGGTGCTGGTGGTGCGAGAGGCGCGGTCCATCAACGGGTGATGGCCGTGGCGGATGCGCCAGGGGGTGATTTTCAGGCAGCCGCTCTGGTTTTCCTGTTTTCCGCGATTTCTTGACCAGAGATCGGTTCCGATCGCTTGGAAATCGCTCTATGCCACTCCGTCCGTATCCAGCGCATAACCCGCCGAACGCACCGTGCGGATGATGTCGTGATGGCGGCCGTCCGCGTTGATCGCCTTGCGCAATCGCCGGATGTGCACATCCACCGTGCGCAGTTCGATGTCGCTGTCCTGCCCCCAGACGCTGTCCAGCAGCCGCTCGCGCGAGAAGACCCAGCCGGGATGCTCCAGGAAATGCTTGAGCAGCCGGAACTCCGTGGGGCCGAGCGGGATCACCTGCCCGCTGCGGCGGACCTTGTGGCCGACCGTGTCCATCTCGACATCCGAGAAGGTCAGCGTCTCGCCCGCCAGCGCCGGGCGCACGCGGCGCAGCACCGCGCCGACACGCGCCACCAGTTCGCGGGGGGAAAAGGGCTTGGTCACATAATCGTCGGCGCCGGTTTCCAGGCCGCGGACGCGATCCTCCTCCTCGCCGCGTGCCGTCAGCATGATGATCGGCACGTTCGCGGTGCCGTTCATGCGGCGAAGGCGGCGGCAGACCTCGATCCCCGACAGGCTTTCCACCATCCAGTCGAGCAGCACGATGTCGGGCACATTCTCCTGCGCGAGGAGCAGCGCTTCCTCGCCGTCGACGGTGTGCGCGACTTCGAAATCCTCGCGCTTGAAATGCCAGATGAGCAGTTCGGCCAGCGCCGCGTCATCCTCCACCAGCAGCATCTTTGCGCGCGCCATGGTCAGCCCTCCGCCGCCGCGCCGCCGCGTTCGCGGTCGGGCAGGGTCTGGCCGGTCGCGGCATAATAGACCATCTCCGCCACATTGGTGGCATGGTCGCCGATCCGCTCGATATTCTTGGCGATGAACAGCAGATGCGCGCATTCGCTGATCGTCTTGGGATTTTCGACCATGAAGGTGACGAGCGTGCGGAAGACGCTGTTGTAGAAATCGTCCACCACCGTGTCGCGCTCGACCACGGCGACGGCCAGGTCCGCGTCCCGCGCGGCAAAGGCGTTCAACGCATCCTGCACCATCTCGCCCGCGACCTGGCCCATGGAAGGAAGAAGGGCGATCGGTTCCTGCGTGCGCTGGTTGGCGGAAATCAGCGGAACCCGCTTGGCGATGTTCTTGGCATAATCGCCGATCCGTTCGACCACGCCCACGATCTTGAGCGCAGCGATCACGTCGCGCAGATCGTTGGCCATGGGCGCGCGCAGGGCGATGATTTCGATGGCGAGCTTTTCGACTTCCGCCTCTATGGCGTCGATCCGCTTGTCCTCCGCGACGACTTCGGCCGCCATCACCTTGTCATGGCGCTGCAGCGCCAGCATCGCCTTTTCGATCGCGGATTCCGCGCGGCCGCCCATTTCGGCGATCAAGCCGCGCAGCTTGTCCATTTCCTGATCGAACGCCTTGATCGTATGTTCTGCCATGTCTCTTCTCTTTCCGCCTGATCAGCCGTAGCGCCCGGTGATGTAATCCTTTGTCCGTTCCTGGCGGGGATTGGTGAATATGTCCGACGTCACGCCATATTCGACCAGTTCGCCCAGGTGGAAAAAGGCGGTCCGCTGCGACACGCGGGCGGCCTGTTGCATGTTGTGCGTCACGATCACGATGGCGTAGCGGCCGCGCAATTCGTGGATCAGTTCCTCGATCTTCGCCGTTGCGATGGGATCCAGCGCCGAGCAGGGCTCGTCCATCAGGATGACTTCCGGTTCGACGGCGATGGCGCGGCCGATGCAGAGACGCTGCTGCTGCCCGCCCGACAGCGCGGTGCCGCTGTCATGCAGGCGATCCTTCACCTCGTCCCACAGGCCGGCGCGGCGCAGCGATTTCTCGACGATCACGTCCAGGTCCGCCTTCGCATGGGCCAGGCCATGGATGCGCGGGCCATAGGCGATATTCTCATAGATCGACTTGGGGAAGGGATTGGGCTTCTGGAACACCATGCCGACGCGGGCGCGCAGTTGCACCACGTCCATGCTGGGGGCGTAGATATCCTCGCCGTCCAGCGTGATCGTGCCCTCCACCCGCGCCGAGGCGACCGTATCGTTCATGCGGTTCAGCGTCCGCAGGAAGGTCGACTTGCCGCAGCCCGACGGCCCGATGAAGGCCGTGACATTGTCCATGTCGACGTCGATCGACACGCCCTTGATCGCCTGCTTTTCGCCGTAGAAGACCTTGACGTCGCGCGCGGTCATCTTGGTTTCTGGCATTTTGGTTCCTGGCATCCTGGTTTCGGCGGCGGGGGCCGACGACTGTTGTTCATGCATCATGGCTGTCATCGCGGTCACCACCGCCTTTCGAACTTGTTGCGCAGGTAGATGGCGATACCGTTCATCGCGAGCAGGAAGACCAGCAGGACGATGATGGCGGCGGAGGTCTTTTCGACAAAGCCCTTGGAGACTTCGTCCGACCAGAGGAAGATCTGCACCGGCAGCACCGTGGCGGGGTCCGTGATCCCGCCGGGCGGCGTCGCGATGAAGGCGCGCATGCCGATCATCAGCAGCGGCGCGGTCTCGCCCAAAGCGCGGGCCATGCCGATGATGGTGCCGGTGAGGATGCCGGGCAGGGCGAGCGGCAGCACATGGTGGAACACCACCTGCACCCGCGACGCGCCGATGCCGAGCGCGGCGTCCCGGATGCTGGGCGGCACCGACTTGATGGCGTTGCGTCCCGCGATGACGATGACCGGCATGGTCATCAGCGCCAGCGTCATGCCGCCGACGAGCGCCGCAGAGCGCGGCAGGTGCAGGAAATTGAGGAAGATCGACAGGCCCAGCAGGCCGAAGATGATGGAGGGGACGGCGGCCAGATTGTTGATCGACACTTCGATGATGTCGGTCAGCCAGTTCTTGCGCGCATATTCCTCCAGATAGACGGCCGTCGCCACGCCCACCGGGAAGCTCAAGGCCAGGGTCACCAGCATGGTCAGCAGCGATCCCTTGAACGCCCCCCAGATGCCGACCTGCGTCGGATCGGTGCCGTCGCTCGCGGTCAGGAAGCCCCAGTTGACGCCGGTCGTCAGCAGGCCCGCCTTGTCGAGCCGCGCCACCGCTGCCTCCGCCTCCGGCGAACCCTTGTTCTTGGCGGCGAGATCGATCGCGGTGGCGGCGGGCAGCTTGAGCGTCACCGTTTGCGACAGGATCTTCGGATCGGCCTTGATTGCGTCGCGCAGCACGATCCAGGCGGTGGGCGAAACCCATTCCTCCGCATCCGCGCCCAGCGCCTTCTTCACGACCGCTCCCGTCACCATCGGCAGGTTCGCATTGGCGAGCGCCTGGTCGGTGATGGCATTGGGATCGAGCAGCAGCGGGGATGCGGGGAAGTCGACCTTCACCGCGATCTCCGTCCGGGTGAAGCCGCGCAGGCCATTGCCCAGCATGTTGAACAGCAGGAAGGCCAGGAACGCGGCGGAGAGCGCGACGGCGAGCAGGCCCGCCGCCTTGAAGCGGCGTTCCGACGCATAGCGCCGCGCGATCCGCCTGCGCATCGCGTCCGACTTCCAGTCGGTGGGGAGGCGTTCTGCGGTCATTATTCGTAAGCCTCGCGATATTTCTTCACGACCCGCAGGGCCACGATGTTGAGCAGCAGCGTCACGATGAACAGCACCAGCCCCAGGGCGAAAGCCGCCAGCGTCTTGGCACTGTCGAATTCCTGGTCGCCGGTCAGAAGCTGGACGATCTGCGTCGTCACCGTCGTCACGCTGGCAAAGGGGTTCAGGGTGAGGTTGGCGGCCAGGCCCGCCGCCATCACCACGATCATGGTTTCGCCGATGGCGCGGCTGACGGCCAGCAGCACGCCGCCGACCACGCCGGGCAGGGCGGCGGGGATCAGCACGCGGCGGATCGTCTCGCTGGTGGTGGCGCCCATCGCCAGGCTGCCATCGCGCATCGACTGCGGCACGGCGGCGATGCTGTCGTCGGCCATGGAGGAGACGAAGGGAATGATCATCACGCCCATCACCAGCCCGGCCGCCAGCGCGCTTTCCGAAGAGGCGCCGTGGATGCCGATCTTCACCGCGAAATCGCGCAGGGCAGGGGCGATGGTGAGCGCGGCGAAATAGCCGTAGACCACCGTCGGCACGCCCGCGAGCATCTCCAGCGTGGGCTTCATCCACTTGCGGACCGTCGGGCTGGCATATTGGGTGAGATAGATGGCGCTCATCAGGCCGAGCGGGATCGCGACGACCATGGCGATGATCGCGCCGATGAAGATGGTTCCCCAGAAGAGCGGCACGGCGCCGAAGGCGTCGTCATTGCCATAGCCGAGCGCCGCCGATTGCGGGCTCCATTTGGCGCCGAACAGGAAATCGACGGGGCTGACCATGGTGAAGAAGCGGAAGCTTTCCCACAGCAAGGAGGCCACGATCCCCAGCGTCGTGATGATCGCCAGCAGCGACGCGATCAGCAAGGTTGCCATGACCAGCCGTTCGACCCGCGTGCGCGCCCGGAAATCGGGGCGGACGCGGGTGAAGGCATAGGCGCCGCCGGCAAAGGCCAGCACCAGCGCCAGGGCGGCGCCCGCAAAGCCATATTTGCCGATGGCCTGCGCATAGGGTTCGACAAGGCCCTGCGAGAGCGGATTGAACGCCCCCGCCTGCATCCCCGTGGCGATCGCCCGCGCCTCGCCCAATATGGCGAAGCGCGAGAAATCGTCGGCAGGCAGGCTCTGCGCCGCCGGGCTGCTCAGCACCTCCTGGGTGATCAGGCCGGGCGCGATATTTGCCCAGACTGCCAGGAACAGGCCGGCGGGCACCAGCGTCCAGAGCGCGACATACCAGCCGTGATAGCCCGGCAGGCTGTGCATGGCGTCGCGTCGCCCCGAAGCGCGCGCGACATTTTGCAGCCGCATGGCCCGGGCGCGGGCGCTGACCCAGGCGATGGCGCCCAGGCCAGCCAGCAGCAGAAGGATTGCAGGACCTGTCATATCACCTGTCTTATTTGAGCTGCGAACCGTCGAGCACTGGCAGCGACTTGACGGCCTGGGCGCTCGCCTTGCGCACGTCTTCGGGCGCCGCGACCATGCCGCGCTTGGTCAGCGCGCCATTGGGGTCCCAATTGGCCGCGAAGGTGTTGAGATAGGCCTGAAGGCCGGGGATCGCGGTCATGTGCGCCTTCTTCACATAGATGAAGAGCGGACGGGCGCCCGGATAGGTGCCGGTCGACACGGTCTCATAGGTCGCCTCGACGCCGTTGATGCTGACGTCCTTCAGGCTGTCCTTATTCTCTTCCAGATAGCTGAAGCCGAAGACGCCCAGCGCATTGGGGTTGGCTGCCAGCTTCTGGACGATCAGATTGTCGTTCTCTCCCGAGTCCACATATTTGCCGTCCTCGCGGATGCGGGTGCAGGTGGCCTTGAACTCGTCCTCGCTCTTCTTCTTGAGCGCTTCCATCGCCGGGTCGGTTTCGCAGCCCTTGGTCAGGATCAGTTCGGCCAGCGAATCGCGGGTGCCGCTGGTGGACGGCGGGCCGAAGACGCTGATCGGCGTGGCGGGCAGGCTGGGGTCGACATCCTTCCAGGTCTGCGCCTTGTTCGGACCCTTGCCATAGGGGTTGGCGGCCAGCGCCTCATAGACGATCTTGGGCGTCAGCTTGAAGCCCGGGCCGTTCTTCGATTCGGCAAAGGCGAGACCGTCTACGCCGACCTGGATCTCGACGATGTCCTTGACGCCATTCTTCTGGCAGTCCTCGAATTCCTTCTTCTTCATCCGGCGCGAGGCATCGGCAATGTCCGGATGCTGGGCGCCGACGCCCGCGCAGAACAACTTCATGCCGCCGCCGGTGCCGGTCGATTCGATGATCGGCGACTTCATGCCGGGATTGCCCTGCACGAACATCTCCGCGATCGCGGTGGCGAAGGGATAGACGGTGGAGGAACCGACCGCCCGGATCTGGTCGCGGGTGCCGCCGGCGGCGCCGCCGGACTGCTGGCCGCAGCCGGAAAGAGTGAGTGCGACCGCAGAGGTCGCGGCCATCATGGCGAAATGCTTCACGGGTAATCTCCTTCGTCAAAGGCCGCGATTCGCTTCTCGCCGCCCCCCTCTGGGCATGCGCCGTAGCCGCGGTACATCGCGCCTTTGTGACAGAGCGATTGCACTTTTATGACAGTGGCGGCGGAAGCGGGCGCTGTCGCCGTCTTTTTTTTCAGGCCTTTGCCGCGAGGGCCTTTTCCTCCACGGCGAAGCGCGGCAGCAGGATGGAGATGGTGGTGCCCTTGCCCAGCACGCTCGTTATGTCGAGCCGGCCGCGATGCCGCTCCACGATATGCTTGACGATGGCAAGGCCAAGGCCGGTGCCGCCCACCGCCCGGCTGCGCCCCGAATCGACGCGATAGAAACGTTCGGTGAGGCGCGGCAGGTGATCGGGGCCGATGCCTTCGCCCTCGTCCGCGACGGTCAGCCGCAACAGGCCGTTCGGCCCGTCCGACAGCGACACCCGGATCGGGGAGCCCGCGCGCCCATATTTGATCGAATTGCCGATCAGATTGTGGAGCAGTTGCGAGAGCTGCGCCCGGTCGCCCTGCGCGTCGGGCAGGTCGGGTGCGATCTCCATCTCCACCTCCCGCCCGCGCGGCCCATGGCTGGTGCGGAACACGCCCACCACCTCCGCCACCAAGCCGGACAGGTCGACCGCGCCGTCGGGCAGGCGATATTTCTCCGCCTCGATGCGGGAGAGGGAGATGAGATCGTCGATCAGCCGC
Source organism: Sphingobium sp. LSP13-1-1.1 (assembly GCF_040676415.1). NCBI lineage: Bacteria > Pseudomonadati > Pseudomonadota > Alphaproteobacteria > Sphingomonadales > Sphingobiaceae > Sphingobium > Sphingobium sp. LSP13-1-1.1. The sequence continues at coordinate 53,062 of NZ_JBEGHU010000089.1, forward strand.
TGCATGCGTCGCGCCTCCCCGTCCATGATCTTGAGGAAGCGCTGCCGCGTTTCGTCGTCCTTGCCGAGATCGGGATCGCCCAGCGTCTCTATGAAGCCCAATATGCCCGCGAGAGGCGTGCGCAGTTCGTGGCTCGCATTGGCGACGAAATCGACGCGCATCTTCTCCGCTGCATGGGTGCCGCTATGGTCGGCCAGATGGACGAGCCGCCGGACATTGTCATCCTCCCCCACCGGGGCAATCCGCATCTGCCAGCGCTGCTCGCGCGTGCCCAGGCCGACCAGCTCGATCATCACCGGCTCGGCCAGCGGCGCCTGGCTGGCGAGCCGTTCGGCGGCGGCGGGATGGCGGATGGCGATGCGGGCGTCTTCCCCCTCGATATGCGCGCCCAGTAGCCGCTGCGCCGCGCGATTGGCAGCGACGATGCGGCCCCGTTCGATCAGCATCAGCGGATCGGCTATGCCTTCCAGCAGGCCGCGCGCATCGGGATGGGCGATGATGTCGGGCATCTCCGCCTGGACAGGCGAGATGGCGGGTTCGGCCCGGCCGGGCCCGGCCGCGCAGATCACGAGCACCAGCAGGGCCGCCAGCACGGGCAGGAGGATGTCGATCGGCCCCGCGCCCATCATCAAGGCGCCGCCCGTGCCGAGCAGCAGAACGGCCAGCGAGGCGGTGATCTGGGAAGCGGTCAGGCGATTCATGGTTACCATGCTGGAAATTTGACGCATTTGCTGCAAAGACGGTCGCAGTAGCCGGCAATTTTTACAGTTTGGCAAGCGCGATAGCGGATCAGGATGACATGAGCGAGCCGTTGCCCCCCCAGAAGGACGCCGAGTCGCAGGACGACGGCCTTGCCGTGCCGTCGCGACGCCAGTTGCTGATGGGCGGGGCGGTCGCGGCTTCCGCGATCATATCGATCCGGCCGGCGCTGGCGAACACGGCCGCATCGGTGCTCAACTGCACGATACCCGTTCCCGACCAGGGCAGGGCCGGCAATTATATCGCGCCCAACGGCCAACTGGTGCCGGCGGGCACGCAGGGCGCCTTCCCCGCCGGCAAGAACTTCAGCGGGGAGCAGGTCCGCCAGGCGCTTCGCGGCGGCCGGTTGCCGGGCACCAGCTATGACCAGAATCAGGCCTATCTGAACTATATCCGCCGCCTCCAGTCGGGGACGAGCGGCTTCACCTGCTACGCATCGCTGCAAATGCCCCGCTGACGGGATCTGGTCGCATGGGATGGCGGGCGTCACGTAAAACAGCGTGTCGCGTTAGCTACTTGGCTACGCCTTTGCCGTAAGCATGGCGTGACCATTCCCATCGAAGGCCAAGTTTCGCGACCATGCCAGCCCGCTATTGCCAGGACAGCCCGGACGCCATCCTATCCTGCGCGCTGGAGGATATGGTGCTGTTCTACCACCGGCCGTCGGGCCAGACGCATATGGTGATCAGCCCGGTGCCGGAGATATTGGCGACGCTGGACGATGGCGCGGCGTTGACGGCGGGGGAGGTGCTGGGCCAGCTCGCCCGCCACTATGATCTGGGCCCGGCGGAAGAGGCGCTGACGCTGGTCGAGATGCATCTGGCGGAGCTGGCCTTGCTCGGACTGGTCCGGATCGCGTGAACCATGGCCTGACCCTGAAGATCGGCCCGGCGACCTTCCGGATCGGATCGGCCTGGCGCCAGCCGGTGGACGCGTTGGCGCGGCTCTACGCCGACTATCCCCGGCCCGCCGATGCGATCGCCGATTTCACGGTGCGGCTGGAACCGGCGGGTCCGTTCCGGCGCTGGGTCCGTCCCTCCATCTTCATCACCGGCGACCATGGGCTGGCCGACGCGGCGCCGATGAGCCTTGGCCATGGGCTGCTGGCGGCGGAAATGGGGATGAACCTGCAAATGGCGCTGGGATGGCGGCGGCACCTGCTGCTCCATGCCTCCAGCGTGGAAAAGGACGGGCGGGCACTGGTGATGACCGGGGAGTCCGGCTCGGGCAAATCGACCCTGGCCGCGCAACTGGGTGAACGCGGCTGGCGGCTGATGGGCGACGAATTCGCGCTGCTCGACCTGGAAACGGGGGCGATCCTTCCCTTTCCGCGCCTCGTCTCGCTCAAGAACCGCGCGATCGATGTCCTCGCGGCGGAAGCGCCGCCGGAGCGGATGGGTCCCATGCTGGCCGGAACGGCCAAGGGGGATATCCGCCACCTCGTTCCTCGCCGCGACGCGATCGAGCGCATGGGGGAGGGGGCGCAGCCTGCCATGCTGCTGTTCCCGCGCTTTGGCCATGAAGCGGATATGCGGTCGGTCGGCCAGGGGGAGGTCTTCATGCGGCTGACCCAGGCATCGACCAACTATGTCGCCCTGGGCGAGCCGGGTTTCGCGGCATTGAGTGGTTTCGTCCGCAATGTCCCCGCGCGCGCCATCGACTTTCCGTCGGGCGAAGAGGCCATCGCCCTGGTCGAGCGGCTTTGGGAGGAACTGGCATGAGCGCCCGGCTGCTGGCGCGGGCCTTGCGCGACCCTGACGGGGTGACGGCGCTGGATGCGGCCGGGTGGAACGCCCTGGTCGCCATGGCCAGGGCAGAGCGGCTGATCGGCACGCTTGCCCTGCGGATCGGCGATCGGCCCGTGCCCCCGGCGGTGCGCGCCATATTGGCGGACGCCCGGCTGGATGCGGAGCGCGAGGGCCGGCAGGCATTGTGGGAGGCGGATCGCGCGGCGGAGGCCCTCGCAGGACTGGAGGTGCCCGTCGTGCTGCTCAAGGGTACGGCCTATGCGGCGGCTGGGCTGCGCGCCGGGCAGGGGCGCTTCATCGGCGATCTCGACATATTGGTGCCGCGCGACGCCATGGATCGGGTGGAGCAGGCGCTGATCGGCGCGGGATGGGAATGGGTCAAGGACGACCCCTATGACGATGCCTATTACCGGCAATGGATGCATGAACTGCCGCCGATGATCCATGCGGCGCGGGACCGGATGATCGACGTGCATCATACCGTCCTGCCCCTGACGGCGCGGCCGACGCCCGACGCGGCGGCGATGATCGCGCAGGCGGTTTCCATTACCAACGAGTTATCCATTCTGTCCGCCGAGGACCGGGTCTGTCACGCGGCGGCGCATCTGTTGGCCGATGGCGACCTGGCCGGGGGACTTCGCAACCTCTGGGACATATATTGCCTGCTCGACGGCGCCGACGAAGCGGCGCTGGAGGCGCGGGCGGCGCGGCATGGCCTGCTGCCCCATGTGCGGCAGGCGCGGCGCATGGCCATGGCGCTCTATGGCGAAGGGGCGCGGCTCACGTTCTGGGACCGGATCGTCATGGCCCGGCTGCTGGCGCGCGACGGGTGGGGCCGGGAAAGGCGAAAGCTGCTGCGTTTCGCCTTCTATCTGCGGTCCCACTGGCTCAGGATGCCGCCCGCGATGCTGGCGCGGCACCTGTTCACCAAATGGCGCAAGGGGCATCGGCCGGCTTAGCATGGGCATGCGCAAGATTTTTGCGTCCGCGAGGAAATGCCCTATACTGCCGCTTCGATGCCAGGACTCAGGACACGCATGAAATCCAATTTCTTCCGGGGCGCCGTCGCCCTTGGCGCGCTCGCGCTCATCCCTGCCACCACCGCGGCGCTCGCCGATGGGGAGGCAAGCAGCTACAAGGCGCTCGACGAGTTCATGGACGTGTTCCAGAAGGTCCGCAGCGATTATGTCGAGAAGGTCGACGATGAAAAGCTGATCAAGGGCGCGATCGACGGCATGCTTGCCAGCCTGGACCCGCATTCCAGTTTCCTCGACGCGCGCGATTTCCAGAATCTGAAGACCCAGACGGAGGGCAGCTATGGCGGCCTTGGCCTTTCCGTCACGCAGGAGGACGGCGCGGTCAAGGTGATCGCGCCGACGCAGGATACCCCGGCCTGGCGCGCGGGGATCAAGGCGGGCGACTATATCACCCATCTCGACGGGCAGCTCATCTATGGCGGCACGCTGGACGAGGCGGTCGACAAGATGCGCGGCGCGCCGGGCACGCAGATCAAGCTGACCATCGTCCGCCCCGGCCGCGACAAGCCGATCGACCTTACCCTGACGCGTGAGATCATCCAGCTGAAGCCCGTGAAATGGGAAGTGAAGAACGGCATCGGCGTCATCAACATCGTCAGCTTCTCGGCCAATACAGGCGCCGACGTTCGCCAGGCGATCCGCAGCATCGACAAGAGCCTGGGCCATAGGCCCACCGGCTATATCCTTGACCTGCGCTCCAATCCGGGCGGGCTGCTGGACGAAGCGGTGTCGGTCAGCGACACCTTCCTGGAACGGGGCGAGATCGTGTCGCAGCGCGGCCGCAACAAGGGCGATGTCGAGCGCTATTATGCCAAGCCGGGCGACGATGCGAAGGGGCTGCCGGTGATCGTGCTGGTGGACGCGGGCTCCGCCTCCGCATCGGAAATCGTCGCGGGCGCCCTTCAGGACCAGCATCGCGCGCTGGTGATGGGCGAGCGCAGCTTCGGCAAGGGCAGCGTCCAGACCATGCTGCCGCTCAGCAGCACCACCGCGCTCAAGCTCACCACCGCACGCTATTACACGCCATCCGGCCGTTCCGTGCAGGAAGGCGGGATCGAGCCGGACGTCAAGGTGCCGCAGCTGAGCGATCCCGATTACAAGAACCGGCCGAAATTCCGCGAAAGCGACCTGCGCCGCCATCTGATCAACGAGATCAAGACCGACAATGCGGCGCTGGAGGAGGACGGCAAGGAGGATCCGCGCTTCGCCGCCACGGCCGAGGAGTTGAAGAAGAAGGGGATCGACGATTTCCAGCTCGACTATGCGCTGAAGACGCTGGCACGGCTGGCGGCAAAGCCGGGGGCGGCCGTCGCCCAGGCAGCGCCTGCCCGCAAGCCGGCGACGCGCTGATAGCGAAAACCGACCTGCTCCTGCCTTTGCAGGAGCAGGTCGGATGAGGCCGATGCGTCACGCCGCTTCACCTCACAGGTTCCCCGCCACAAGTTCAGCATGACGAAAGGCGCGAGACGGTTTAAGCGGGCGATATGAAATCACTGCCCCTTGCCCGCGCGCTGGCGCTGATCTTTCCCCTGGCCATGCTGGGCGGCGCCTACGCCTTTCAGTTCCTTGGCGGCCTGCACCCCTGCGAGATGTGCTGGTGGCAGCGTTACGCCCATTTCGCCGCGATTCCGCTGGCGCTGATCGCCTATGCGCTGCGCGGCCGGGCTTGCTTCAGCGCGCTGTTCACTGGCCTCGCCGGCCTTGCCATCGGCATAAGCGGCGGCATCGGCCTGTTCCATGCCGGAGTGGAATATGGCTGGTGGCAGGGCCTTACCGCCTGTTCGACCAGCCCGACTGCCGGCAATCCCGCGGATATCCTCAACCAGATCATGGCGACGCCGATCACCCGATGCGATGTGGCGGCCTGGAGCCTGTTCGGCATTTCGATGGCGGGCTATAACGGCCTCTTGTCGGGGGCGGCGGCGCTCCTCATCTTGGCATTGCTGCTTGGGAAAGGGAGCAAGGCATGAGCGCAAAGGACTTTCCACGCCCCGGTCGCCGCGTGACCGATGCGGAGCGCGCCTCCATGCTGCGCGTCGACCAGGCGGGGGAATTTGGCGCGACGCGCATCTATGCCGGGCAACTGGCCGTCATGGGCGACCGGCATCCCGATTCCCGCCTGATCGCCGGCATGGCCGCGCAGGAGGAACGGCACCGCAAGCATTTCGACGCGATGATCGCGCGCCGGGGTGGGCGGCCGACGGCGCTCCAGCCGATCTGGAATGTGGCGGGCTTCGCGCTGGGCGCGGTAACGGCCGCCATCGGGCCGCGCGCCGCCATGGCCTGCACCGCGGCGATCGAGACGGAGATCGACCGCCATTATGCCGAACAGCTCGAGCAATTGGGGCAGGACGATCCGGAACTCTCCACTGCCATCGCGGATTTCCAGGCGGAGGAGGTCGAGCATCGCGATGCCGCCATCGCCCATGGCGCGGAGCAGGCCCCGGCCTACCCCTTGTTGTCCGGCGCCATCAGACTGGGCTGTCGCGCTGCCATCGCCCTTTCGAAGCGCATCTGAGGAGAAGCATGATGAAGACCAGCCTGATCGCCGCCATGCTTTTGCTGGGCGCCGCCTCCCCCGTGCTGGCACAGCAGGGGCCGACTTTGCCGAAGGAGGAGGCGCCTGCCGCGCAAACCGGGTCGGAACGCGTCAATCTGGTCATCGTCTATGGCGATGACCCCTGCCCGCAAAGCCAGGGCAGCGACATCGTCGTCTGCGCCCGCAAGGGCGAGGAAGAGCGCTACCGCATTCCCGAGCCGTTGCGCGGCGACCCCAACCAGCCGAGCCACCAGGCCTGGGGCGAGCGGGTGAGATCGATGGAATATGTCGGCCGCAGCGGCACCGAAAGCTGCTCGCCGGTGGGCGGCGGCGGCGCCACGGGCTGCTTCGCGCAACTGGCGCGGCTTGCCAAGGCGGAACGGCAGGCGGCGGACAGCGCAGGCTGGAAGGATCTGGTCGCGGCGGAACGCGCCCGGCGCCTCTCCACCATCGACGCGGACAGCAAGGCGATCGAGGCGCGGGCCGTTGCCGAGGAAAGGACGCAGGCTGCCCAGCAACAGCAGCAAGGCGGGGCGGCAGGCGCGCAACAGGGAACGCCGCCGCAGCAGTGACGGCAAGGGCCGGTCGCCGGCGTCTTGAAAATAAGGCCGTCGGCAACCGGGCAATCCGGACGGCGGGACAGGGGACGAAGAAGGAATATGGATCGATGCGTCTCTTCCCCGCCCTTTCCCTGGCCGCCGTCGCGCTGGTTCCGCTGACTTTCGGGGGCGCGGCCCGTGCCGAGCCGCCGCAAAAGATCTTCAACCTGGTCGTCTATGGCGATGATCCCTGTCCCAAGGGCGAGGGCGACGAGATCATCGTCTGCGCTCGCAAGCCGGAAGCCGAACGATACCGCATTCCCAAGAAGCTGCGCGAAAAGCCGGAGCCGGCGGGCGGACCGGGCTGGGGCAGCCAGGTCGCCACGATGGAGGAGGTGCAGCGGCAGACCCTGCCGGGCAGTTGCTCCGCCATCGGCAGCAACGGCTTTACAGGCTGCACCGCCAAGATGCTGGAACAATGGTTTGCCGAACGGCGGATGCAGGAATCGAAGGGCGAACCCTGAGACCCCGGTTTCCGCCGGCATAAAGTTTCCCACGGCATAAAAGGGCCGGTCCTTTCGAGACCGGCCCTTCCCTTCGTGACGCTTCAGAACTTGAAGTCGAGCCGCGCGTAATAATAGCCGCCCGACGTGCCATAGGGACCATGTCCAAAATAGGCGTTATAGGCGCCGGCACCGTTGATGAAGGGCGAAACGCCCGCACCCGGCGTGACGCCCTGCATCATCGCGGGCACCTCTGGCCGCTTGTTGAACAGGTTGTTCGCGCCGACCGAGAAAGTGACGGCGTCGGTGAAGTCGTAGCTCGCCTCCAGGTCGGTGAGCGCCGTCGCCTTGACCACGCCGTTGAAGTAGAGCTGATTGGCGTTGACCCCGTTCACGATGGCGCCGTCCGCGATCAGGAACCCGCCGCTGGGAATGAACAAGGCCGGGCGGACGAGCACGCTGGTCTTGCCGTAGAAGGTTTCACGCAGGTTGAGCGAGAATTTCCCGCTCTTGAACAAGGCGCCGGCCACGATCTTGTAGTCCGGGTTGGAGCGTTCGATATTGCTTTCCGACGCCGCGTTGAAGATCGGATAGCCGACCTTGTTGTTGGTGATCTTCGTCTTGTTGTAGTTCGCCGTCAGCGACAGGTTCAGCGTGCCGAAGTCCAGCGCGACGGGGTAGGCGGCGGAGAAGTCGATGCCCCAGGTGCGGGTATCGATGCCGTTGGTGAAGCTGGACACGCCGATCGTGCCGCTGGTGAACAGCGCGCTGTCGAGGACGATGCCCGCCGCGTTCAGGGCGTTCAGGATATCGGCGCCGCCCGGCTGGGCAACGCCGTTCAGGACGGCGTTGCGCGCCGCCGTGCCGGTGATGCGATCCTTGATCTTGATGATGTAGCCGTCGACCGTAATGGCGAGCTTGGGCACCGGCCGCAGCACGACGCCTGCCGAGAAGTTCTTCGATTTTTCAGGCTTCAGCGCGTTGAAGCCCAGCAGCGCCGCGGCGGGCGTGCCGGCGGGAAGCTGCGCGACGGCGCTGGTCGGGCCGACGTTGATCGTCGAATATTTCTGCTCCGCCAGCGTCGGGGCGCGGAAACCGGTGCTGACGGTGCCGCGCAGCGCGAAGGCGGGGCTGAAGTCGTAGCGCGTGGTGATCTTGCCGATGGTGGTGTTGCCGAAGTCGGTATAATCCTCGTAACGGCCGGCAAGGTCGACGGACCAATGTTCGACCGGCTCCGCGATCAGGTTGATATAGCCGGCCTTCGAACTGCGGTGGAACTTGCCCGCGTCGGTCGCCTTGTAGCCGGGGAAGGACTGAACGCCGGTCCTGTAGGTCGAATAATAGTCGCCCGCTACGATCTCATAGGTGTCCCGGCGATATTCGCCGCCGAAGGCGAAGGTGAGGGGGCTGGCCAGCCCGACCTCATATTCCTTGCGGATGTCGGCGGTGACGGTGGTCTGACTCAGGCGGAAGCCGCCGTCATAGGCCTTGTCTACCGTGTTCGGCTTGCCGATGCCCTGTAGCGATGCGGCATAGCTTTCCTGCCAGACTTCGCGATGGGCGGACGCTTCGGTCCAGATGTCGTCCTTCTGGTGGCCATAGGTGGTGCTGAGGTCATAGTTCCAGCCCGACACCTCGCCCTTGGCGCCCACGGTGAAGCTGTATTCGTCCTCGATCACATGCTGAAGCGGGACCATGCCCCAGATGCCGGTATCGCCATAGCAGATGCTGGGATCATAGGCCGCGGGCGTGATGCCACCGCCCAGATTGCCGGTTTCGTAGCAGATGCGCTTGGGATGACGATAGCCCTGCTTTGCATAGCCGATGCGGCGGGCATAATCGCCGAAGCTGTAGAGTTCGACGCCGCCGAAATCATAGCCCATATTGTAGAAGGCTTCGGTCAGATAGGTCTTGGGCTGGCCGCCGTTGATCCCCGACAGCGCGTCGCCCGCCAGGTTCGACCATTGGGCGGGCGTGTTGGATTGCAGCGTGCCGTCCGGCCGGGTGATCTGCACCTGTCCGGTGCCGACGGTGGTGTAATCCTGGCGGCGGTGGAACAGGCTGAGGTTGAAGAAGCCGTCTTCGCCCAGCTTGAAACCCATATTGCCGGAAACGGAGAACAACTCGCCCTCGCTGTCATAATATTGGCCGCCGGTTACCTTGAAGCTGCCGCCTTCGTTGTTGTCCTTGAGGATGAAGTTGATGACGCCGGCGATCGCGTCCGTGCCGTAGACGGCCGCCGCGCCTTCCTGGAACACCTCGACGCGGGCGATGGCGTCCGGCGGGATCAGGTCGATGCTGGGCGCGGCCGAACCCTGGAACGCGCCGGAGATCACCTGGAGGATGCCGTTGCCGTGGCGGCGCTTGCCGTTGACCAGCACCAGCGTGTGGTTGGGGCTGAGGCCGCGCAGCCGGGCAGACAGCGAGAAGCTGGAAAGGTCGGTGCCCTGCGTCTGGGCGGTGAAGCTCGGCACGATCTGGGTCAGCACCTGGTTGAGGTTGGGCTGGCCGACATGGCTGATCGCTTCCTCGCTCAGCACCTGGATCGGCGCGGCGCTTTCGGCGGCCTGCATGCCCACGGCGCGCGTGCCGGTCACTATGATGGCGGCGCCTTCATCGGCCTGCGCTGTCTGTGCCTCCTGCGCCATCGCGCAGGCCGACCATGACGAGGCCAGCACCAATGAAAGGCGAAGAGCGGATATTCCTGTCATCTAATGCCCCCTGTTTGCACTTGTTCATGACAGGGGGTTCAACGGACTGTGTCGGGGAAACCGCTATTGCGCTGCACAAAAATTATAAGGGAAGAAACGTTTCTGCTTCATTTCTGAAGGGAAGTGGCGGCAAAATTCCATGCTGCGGAGCGGAATGAAAGTTCGCCAAGGTGCGTGGGATCAGCCGCATTTTGCAGGAGGCGGGCGGCGCGGGCAGGGGAAGGAGCGTCCTGCGTCAGCTTGCCATGGCCGCGTCGATCAGCGCGCGCCCTTCCTTGCTGTTCCAATCCATGGCGCCAACGACACGCGCCATTTCCTTGCCCTGCGCATCATAGATGACGGTGGTGGGCAGCATGCCGGTATTGTAATGAAAGCCGAACTGGTTTTCCGGGTCGATCCAGCCCTTCAGATGCGGCAGGGGATGTTTTTCGAAGAAGGGCTTGATCACCGTCTCTCCCTGGCTGTCCTGGGAGATGGTGAGGACGGCCAGCCCCTTTTTGCCATATTCCGCCGCGACCGCGTCCAAAGTCGGCATTTCCGCCACGCAGGGCGCGCACCATGTGGCCCACAGGTTGACCAGCATCGGCTTGCCCGCGAAATCCTTGAGCGCGGCGTCGCTGCCGTCCGGGTTCTGGAAGGTGAAATCGGGTGCGGGGGTTCCGGCCTTTGATCGGTCGATCGTATAGCTGAACGCGCTTCCCTTGCCCGGAGCGCCGCTTTGTCCCGGTCCCGTCGCCTCCTCGCTGGCGTTCGGGCCTTGCCCGGCGGGCGGCGATTGCTTATCGCACGCGCCAAGGCCAGCCAGCAGGAGCAGTGTCATTACGCAGCGCAAGGAAGATCGGGACGGGGAAGATCGCACGGGAAAAAGCTCCAACAGCATGTGGGGCGGACGCTTCGCGGCCGGTCCGGCTTCGGTCATGCGGGAGATAAATGCCTCGATCCCGTTCGACAAGCGCCTGTGGAAGCAGGACATCGCCGGATCGAAGGCGCATGTCGCGATGCTGGCCAAGCAGGGCATCGTCGATGGCGAGGACGCGCAGGCGATCACCGAGGGGCTGAACCGCATCGCCGCGGAATATGAAGCCGACGGCGTGCCGGTCGACCTGGACCTGGAAGACATCCACATGGTGACGGAGTCGCGCCTTGCCGAACTGATCGGTCCGGCGGCGGGACGGCTGCACACGGCGCGCTCGCGCAACGACCAGGTGGCGACCGACTTCCGCCTCTGGGTGCGGGACGCCATCGATGAGGTCGAGATGGGGCTGCAGGGCCTGTCCGACATGCTGCTCGCCCGCGCGGAGGAGCATGCCGATGCGGTGATGCCCGGCTTCACCCACCTGCAATCCGCCCAGCCGGTGACGCTGGGTCATCACCTGATGGCCTATCATGAGATGGTTCGCCGCGACCGCAGCCGCTTCGCCGATGCACGGGTGCGGCTCAACGAATGCCCGCTGGGCGCGGCGGCGCTGGCGGGAACGGGCTTTCCGATCGATCGCCACGCGACGGCGGCGGCGCTGGGTTTCGCCAAGCCGACCGACAACAGCCTCGACAGCGTGTCGGACCGGGACTTCGCGCTCGATTACCTGATGGCGGCGACGCAGTGCAGCCTGCACCTCTCCCGCCTGGCGGAGGAGTTCATCATCTGGGCAAGCCAGCCCTTCGGCTTCGTGAAGCTGCCCGATGCCTATTCGACCGGCAGTTCGATCATGCCGCAGAAGCGCAATCCCGACGCTGCCGAGCTGGTGCGCGGCCATTCCGGGCGGATCATGGGCTGCATGAACGCGCTCTGCGTGACGATGAAGGGCCTGCCGCTCGCTTATTCGAAGGACATGCAGGACGACAAGCCGCCGGTGTTCGAGGCGCATGACCTGCTGGGCCTTTCGATCGCCGCGATGACCGGGATGATCGAGACGGTGACCTTCCGCACCGACCGGATGCGCGGACTGGCAGAAAGCGGCTTCGCCACGGCGACCGACCTTGCCGACTGGCTGGTGCGCGAAGGCGACATTCCCTTCCGCGAGGCGCATCATATCACCGGCCGCGCCGTCGCCGCGGCGGAAGCGGCGGGCGTGCAGCTTGCCGACCTGCCCATCGATACGCTCAAGGCCATTGATGCGCGCATCGATGAGCGTATCTATGCGGTGCTGACGGTCGATGCCTCGGTCGCCAGCCGCAGGAGCCATGGCGGCACCGCGCCCGACCAGGTGCGCGCGCGGATCGCGCAGGCCCGGCAGAACGCGAAAGGGCAGAAACAATGACGGTCGCACGAATTGCCGCGGGAATGGCCCTGGCCAGCGTGGCGCTGGTCCTGGCGTCCTGCGGCGGTCGCCAGCCGCTCAAGCCCATCCAGGGCCAGCGCCTGCCCGCCGTGCCGGTCGGCGCGGCGACGGCGCCCACGGCGGCGCAGCTTACTGCGCCCTCCATTCAGGCGCGGCCGGAACGCAACGTCGAACTGCTGACCCAGTCGAAGGAACGCGACGACGATAAATTCGACCTGCCGCCCGAAAGCGAACTGCAATAGCGTTGGGCGCTGGATCCCGGCGCCAGGATTTCACTAGGATAACAGCCTTGGACCATTTCAACTATGTCGACGGCGCCATGCAGGTGGAGCAGGTGTCGATGGCGGAGATCGCGGCGCAGGTCGGCACGCCCGTCTATATCTATTCCACTGCGACGCTGAGCCGCCATGTCGGCGTGTTCCGCGATGGACTGTCGCAGCTTGCCGATCCGTTGATCGCCTTTGCGGTGAAGGCCAATCCCAACGCCGCCGTGCTGGCGACGCTTGCGAAGCTGGGTCTGGGCGCGGACGTCGTGTCGGCGGGCGAATTGCTGCGCGCGCTGGCGGCCGGCATTCCGGCGAACCGCATCGTCTTTTCGGGCGTCGGCAAGACGGCGGACGAAATGCGCATCGCGTTGGAAAAGGGCATCTACCAGTTCAATCTGGAAAGCGAGCCCGAGGCGGAGATGCTGTCCCAGGTGGCGCTGTCCATGGGCCGGAAGGCGCCGGTCGCCTATCGCATCAACCCGGATGTCGACGCGGGAACCCATGCCAAGATTTCGACCGGCAAGTCGGAAAACAAGTTCGGCATCCCCTATGACCGCGCCCTCGCCAGCTATGCCGCCGCCCGCGACCTGCCGGGCCTGGATGTGCAGGGCGTGGCGGTGCACATCGGCAGCCAGTTGACCGATCTCAAGCCGCTGGAAGCCGCCTTCGTCAAGGTGGGCGCGCTGATCGCAAGCCTGCGTGAGGCAGGCCACGACATCCGCACCGCGGACCTGGGCGGTGGGCTGGGCGTGCCCTATGATCCCTCCCAGCCGCTGCCGCCGAGCCCCGCTGAATATGGCGCGATGGTGACGCGGGTGACGCAGGGCTGGGACGTCCGCCTGATGTTCGAGCCGGGCCGCCTGATCGTCGGCAATGCCGGCGTGCTGCTGTCGCAGGTGGTGCGGGTGAAGCAGGGCGCGCAGGCGCCCTTCGTGATCGTCGACGCGGCGATGAACGACCTGCTGCGGCCCAGCCTCTACGATGCCTGGCACGACATCCGCGCCGTCCATCCGAAGGGCGATCGCGCCGCCGCCAATGTCGTGGGCCCGGTGTGCGAGACGGGCGACACCTTCGCCATGCATCGCGACATGGACGTGGTGGCGGCGGGCGACCTGGTCGCGTTCATGACTGCGGGTGCCTATGGCGCGACCATGGCCAGCACCTATAATAGCCGCGCGCTGACCCCCGAAGTGCTGGTGTCGGGGGACCGATGGGCCGTGGTCCGCGCCCGCCCGCCCATAGAGGCGCTGATCGAAGGCGACAGCATTCCGGCCTGGGTCGCGGAAGGCGCGACGGAATAATGCACAGCCTGCCCGTCTTCCTGCGGTTGCAAGGGCGGGCCGTCATCCTGACAGGCGTGGGCGAGGCGGCGGACGCCAAGCGACGCCTGCTGGAACGGGCGGGCGCCCGCGTCGTGGACGAGGGCGAGCATGCCGCGCTGGCGATCGTCGCGGACGGCGATGAGGCGACGGTGCAGCGGCTGCGCGCGCGGGGCATATTGGTGAACGCCACCGACAGGCCGGAGCTTTGCGACTTCACCCTGCCCGCCATAGTCGACCGCGAGCCGGTTCTGGTCGCCATTGGGACCGGGGGCGCATCGGCCGGCCTGGCCAAGGCGTTGCGCCAGCGGATCGAAGCCATGCTGCCGGCCCGATTGGGGTCGCTGGCGACGGCACTTCACGATGCGCGCACCGCCATCCGCCGCCGTTGGCCCGACGCGGCGGCGCGGCGAAGGGCGATTGATGCGGGACTTGCCCAGGGCGGCCTTATCGATCCGCTTTCCGACGGGGTGGTGGATGCCCTGCCGGACTGGCTGGCCGATGCCGGGGATGCACGGGCCGATCGGCTGGAAACCGTCCGCCTGCTCTCGCGCGATCCCGATGACCTCACGCTGCGCGCCGCCCGCCTGCTGGGCGAGGCCGATCGGCTGTATCACGCGCCCGACGTGCCCGACGCGATCCTGGACCGGGCGCGGGCCGATGCGGTGCGGATCGCGGCCAGCGCCGCGCCCGAAAAGCCCGGGGCGGGGCTGTCGCTCTGGTTGGAGATGATGCCATAAGCCGGGTATTTCTTTTCGACGGCGCGCGGACGCAGGAAGTCTCGCTCGACGATTTCTGCGCGCGGACGCAGGACGCACCGTTCAGCTGGGTTCATGCCGATGGCTGGCAGGAGGATGCCCGGCTGGTTGCATCCCGCTGCGACCATATGCCCGAAGCGGCTCTGTCCGCCCTGCTGGCGCAGGAGACGCGGCCGCGCTGCACGCTGATGGCCCATGGCGCGCTGGTGAACCTGCGCGGGCTTGGGACCAGAGAGGATGATATCGGCGATCCGCTGGTGTCGATCCGCCTCTGGGCGGAAGAGGCGCGGGTCATTTCCGTCAGCTATCGTCCGCTCGCGGCGATCGAGCCGGTCCGGCAGCAGATGCTGCGCGGCCTCATTCGCGACCCTGGCGACCTGATCGCCGCCCTGGCGCAGCAGATCACCGAAGCGCTCGACCCGGAAGTCGCCGAACTGGGCGACGGCCTGGACGACATTGAAAGCGCATTGACCGAATATGGACCGGCCGAGGCGCGGCGGCGGGTATCGGAAATCCGCGCGACGGCGATCGGCTACCGCCGCTTCATCGCCCCGCAGCGGCAGGCGCTGGAAAGATTGTCCACCGCCGATGCGCCATGGCTGGAGCCTGACGACCGGCTGCACCTTCAGGAAGCGGCGGATCGTTGCGCCCGCATGGCGGAGGAACTGGAGGCGGTGCGTGAGCGGTCGGCGCTTGCCCATGAAGAATTGACCGACCTGCGCGCAGAACAGATGAACCGGCAGGCGCTGCTCATCTCCGTCGTCGCGCTGGTGTTCCTGCCGCTCACCTTCCTGACCGGGCTGCTGGGCATGAATGTCGACGGGATCCCCTTTGCCCATGAATCCTGGGCCTTTTGGGGGGTGGTGGGGGTGTGCGTCGTCATGGCGGCCGGGATCGGCGGATGGTTCGCCGCGACCCAGTGGCTGAAATGAGATGCAAGCGCCCTTGCCCGGTCCTCCAAGGGACGATGGGGAGGATTAATCCTTAATTCCGCACCGCGTTCAGGCGCGCGATTTCGTCATGCAGTGCCTGGATGGAGGACACCAGCCGCGCACGATCCGCCTGCATCTCCGCCAGCGCATCGCGCGTTTCCCCCAGTTCCAGTGCGCGGCGGGCGATCCGGGCGTCCAGCTCCGCATTGTGCCGGGTCAGGGTGCCGATCTCTTCGGCCCGCGCCCAGAGATGGCGCAGCCGGGCGTCGAGCAGGTCGAAATCAAAGGGCTTCACTACATGATCGTCGGCACCTGCATCCAGCGCCTCGACAGCGGAGATCGCGTCCTGCGCTCCGCCGATCATCACGAAACAGGCATTGCCGGCAAGCCCCGCCGCGCGGATCTTCCGCATCGTCGTCAGGCTGGGCAACAGGGTCAGCCCCATGTCGATCAGGATGATGTCGACCGGGCGCGTGACCAGCATCGTCAATGCAGCAAAGCCGTCTTCCGCCAGCGCGACATCATAGCCAAGGTGCGACAACCGGCGCGCGACGACGGCGCGGGAGGTGGCGTCTTCATCCACCATCAGCAGCCGCAGGCGCCGGGGCGTTCGGCCTTGTTCCACCGCCTGTGCCCGTTGCGGCCTGCTGATGCTGTCGCGTTTCCAGAATTGCATGACGTCCCACCTCTTGCCACCGCGCAGCATAGGATCGGCGCGCAAAGAAATGGTTAACGCATGTCCGGCGCATAGGCGCGCAGGAAACAGTCCAGCCCATGTTCGACATCGGCCTTGATCTGGTCCGCCCCTGCCTGTTCGATCTGTCCCCAGACCAGCGATTGATGACAGCCCGAAAGCATCAGCATGGTGAAGGTGCGCGCCGCCTGGTCGGGGTCGGCCCGGCGCAGCAGGCCGCGATCCATCGCCCTTTCCAGAAATGCGGATACCAGCCGCCGCGCACCGCCCGGCGCATGTTCGTAGAAGATCCTTCCCATTTCGGGAAAGCGCCCCGATTCGGACGCCACCAGCCGGTAGAGCGCGATGCTTTCCGGCGCGGTGATCTTCGTCAGCATGCCCAGCCCCAGCGTCCGCAATGTTTCCGTCAGGTCGCCATCGGGATCGAGTATTTCCGCGAGGCGCGCCTTATAGGCGGTGGTGGCTTCGTCCAGGACGGCGGCGAACAATGCTTCCTTGGACGGAAAATAGCTCCAGAGCGTACCCTTTGAACCGCCAAGCGTCGCGGCGATCCCCGACATGGTGGTCGCCGCATAGCCGTCCTCCAGGAATGAACGCGACGCCACCGCCAATATGGCCTTCCGCCGGTCCAGGCGGCGGGCTTCCCTGCGGCTGAACGGGGGGTCGGGCCGGGGATTCGGCAGGGGATCAGGCACTGTCATGATATCGTACCATATAGTACGATAATTTGGTTGACAAGGATTTGCAACCGGCGCAAAGGCCGATTTCATACTAAGTGGTACGATTTTATGCCCATGAGTCGTCATCCCGATTTCCTGTCTTCTTCCGCCCGCGCCCTGCTTCTTGCTGGCGCGGTTCTGCTGTCGGGCTGCGCTGCGGTGCCAAAGCTTGGTCCGCAGCCGGTTGTGCGGGCGCCCGACAGTATCGCGGCGGAGCGCAGCCTTCAGGCCGACAATGCCGTGCAATGGCCCTCCGACGGCTGGTGGAAGGCCTATGGCGATCCGCAATTGGATGCGCTGGTGGAGGAAGGGTTGAAGGGGTCGCCGGACGTCAGCGCCGCCGCCGCCCGATTCGCCCAGGCCAATGCCGCCGCGCAGCAGGCGGGCGCGCCATTGCTGCCCTCGATCGACCTCGACGCCAGCGGCGGTGCGACCAAATCCAGCTATAATATGGGCATGCCGAAGGAATTCGTGCCCAAGGGTTGGCTGGGCACGGGCCGCGTAGCGCTGAATTTCGGTTTCGACCTCGACCTCTGGGGCAGGAACCGGGCGGCGCTGGCGGCGGCAACGTCCCAAGCGCGCGCGGCGGAGATCGACACGCGGCAGGCGCGGCTGGCGCTGGCGACCGGCGTGGCCGACGCCTATGCGGACCTGGCCCGATTATATGATGAGCGCGATATTCAGGCGCGGGCGCTGGAAATCCGGACCGCCAGCCAGAAGCTGGTGGCGGATCGCCGCGCCAACGGGCTGGAAACGCGCGGCAGCGAACGGCAGGCCGACGCGACCGTCTCGTCCGCCAAGGCGCAGCTTGCCGCCGCGGACCAGGCGATTGCGGTGCGCCAGCATCAGATTGCCGCCCTGATCGGCGCCGGGCCGGACCGGGGCCTTGCCATTGCCCGGCCGCAGCTCGGCAAGCCGGGCCCGCTCGGTCTGCCTGCGGACGTCACCACCAATCTGGTGGCGCGTCGGCCCGATGTCGCCGCGGCGCTGGCCCGGACCGAAGCAGCGGCGAAGCGGGTCAAGGTGGCGCGGGCCGACTTCTTCCCGGCCATTCGCCTGAGCGCGCTGATCGGCGTGCAATCGCTCGGCTATCAGACGGTGCTCCAGAATGGCGCTTTCGCGGGCGGGCCAAGCTCCTTCGCGGACACGCTGTTCAAGAAGGATTCGCTGTTCGGCAATGCCGGTCCCGCGATCAGCCTGCCGATCTTTCACGGTGGTGCGTTGAGCGGCCAGTATCGCGGCGCACGCGCCGTCTATGACGAGGCGGTGGCCAGCTATGACCGGACAGTGCTTGGCGCTTATCAGCAGGTGGCCGATGCGGTGACCGGACGGCGGGCGCTGGACCAGCGGTTGACCGATGCGCGCGCGGCGCTGGCGGCTTCGGAGGAAGCCTATGGCATTGTCCGCCAGCGCTATGAAGGCGGCCTCAACACCTATCTTGACGTGCTGAACGTGGAGGACCAGCTTCTGGCCGCCCGTCAGGCCGTCGCGGAGCTGGAGGCGAGCGCCTTCACGCTCGACATCGCCCTTATTCGCGCGTTGGGCGGCGGCTTTGCCGCGGACGGCGCGCAGACACAGCTCCAGTTGTCCAAGGATACGCCCCATGGCTGACGCCAAGCCCGAATTCACGTCCGATGCGAGCAAGGCCGACGATGCGGCCGAAGCCGCCGCCCAGCGCAAGGCAATCCGCAAGAAATGGCTGGTGCGGCTGGCGCTGGCCGTACTGATCCTCGGCGCGGCCTATGCTCTTTGGTACCTGCTGATCGGGCGCAACCATGTCAGCACCGACAATGCCTATGTGAATGCGGACGTGGCGCAGGTGACGCCGCTCATCTCCGCCCAGGCGACCGACGTGCTGGTGACGGATACGCAGGCCGTCCGGCGCGGCGACATATTGGTGAAGCTCGACCCCACCAACGCCCGCATCGCCATCGCCCAGGCGGAGGCCGACCTGGCCGAGGCCCGTCGCCGGTTCCGCCAGGCCGTCGCGACCAGCGGTTCGCTGGCCGCGCAGGTGGAGGCGCGCGGCGCCGACATCAACCAGGCGCGGGCACAGCTCGCAAGTGCGCAGGCCGATTTCGACAAGGCGCGCATCGATCTTCGCCGGCGCGAGGCGCTGGCCCCCAATGGCGCCGTTTCCGGTGAGGAACTGACCAGCGCGCGCAAGGGCTATGCCGCGGCGCAGGCGGCGCTCGACCTGGCGAAGGCCGGGGTGGCGACGGCCGAAGCGACGCGCGGCGCCGCCAGTGGGCAACTCGCCGCCAATGACGCGTTGGTGCGCGGATCGACCATCGACACCGATCCCGCTGTGCTCGCCGCCAAGGCGAAGCTGGACAGCGCAAGGCTCGATCTGGACCGCACCGTCATCCGCGCGCCGATCGACGGCGTCGTGACCCGGCGGTCGGTGCAGATCGGCCAGCGCGTGGCGCAGGGCAGCCCGATCATGAGCATCGTCCCGCTCGCCCAGGTCTATGTCGACGCCAATTTCAAGGAGCGCCAGCTTGGCCGGGTGAAGGTCGGCATGCCGGCGACCGTCACGTCGGACCTT
The DNA here is from genome assembly GCF_040676415.1 of Sphingobium sp. LSP13-1-1.1. Classification (NCBI taxonomy): domain Bacteria; kingdom Pseudomonadati; phylum Pseudomonadota; class Alphaproteobacteria; order Sphingomonadales; family Sphingobiaceae; genus Sphingobium; species Sphingobium sp. LSP13-1-1.1. The sequence goes on from NZ_JBEGHU010000089.1 coordinate 72,413, forward strand.
TATGGCGGCGATGTCGTCTATCATGGCAAGGTCGTTGGCTTCTCCGGCGGCACCGGCGCGTCGATGGCGCTGATCCCGGCGCAGAACGCCACCGGCAACTGGATCAAGGTCGTGCAGCGCGTGCCCGTGCGCATTGCGCTCGATCCGAAGGAACTGGCTGAGCATCCGCTGCGCGTCGGGCTTTCCATGGAAGCCGAAATCGACCTTTCGGGCCGGTAAGGAGGCCTGTGGTGAGCCGCCCGGCCGAAACATTGACGCTGCTGTCGCCCCGTCATCGCCTGCTGGCGGGACTGGTCCTGGCTCTCAGCAATTTCATGGTCGTGCTCGACCTTACCATCGCCAATGTCTCGGTGCCGCATATCGCCGGGAATCTGGGCATTTCCGCTGATCAGGGGACGTGGATCATCACCAGCTATGCCGTGGCGGAAGCGATCTGCGTGCCGCTGACCGGATGGCTTGCGCAGCGTTTCGGCGCGGTGCGGCTGTTCACCTTCGGCATGCTCGGCTTCGGCCTGTTCTCGCTGCTGTGCGGCCTGTCCATGACGCTGGGCATGATCGTGGCATGCCGTATCGGCCAGGGCCTGTGCGGCGGGCCGTTGATGCCGATGTCGCAGACACTGCTGATGCGCGTCTTCCCGCCCGAACAGCGCGCCCGCGTCATGGGACTCTGGGCGATGACGACGCTGCTCGGCCCGGCCCTGGGTCCGATCTTCGGCGGCTATATCAGCGACAATTGGAGCTGGCACTGGATCTTCTTCATCAACGTGCCGATCGCGGTCGTGTGCGTGCTTGCCACCATGGCGCTGCTGCGCCCGGTGGAAACGCCGCGGGTGAAGCTGCCGATCGACTATATGGGCCTGGGCCTGCTGATATTCTGGATTGGCTGCCTTCAGATCATGCTGGATATCGGTCGCGACCGTGACTGGTTCGGCGATCCGCTGATCGTGATCCTGGCGGTGTTCGCGGCGATCGGCTTTTGCGTGTTCATCATATGGGAACTGACGGAGGAGCATCCGATCGTCGATCTGCGCGTGTTCCGCCATGTCGGCTTCACGTCCGGGGTGTTCACGCTGGCGCTGTGTTTCGGCGCCTATTTCGCGGGCATCGTCGTCATCCCGCAATGGTTGCAGATTTCGATGGGCTATACCGCCGCCTGGGCGGGCTATGCGACCGCCTTCACGGCGATGACCGCCATTCTGGTCGCGCCCATTGCCGGCCGGCTGGTCAACAAGGTTGACGTTCGCATCATGATTTCCGGCTCGGTCGCCTGGATCGGCATCATGACATTGTGGCGGGCGCACTGGACGACCGATGCCGATTTCTGGACGATTGCCCTGCCGCAACTGGTTCAGGGGTTCGGCATGCCCCTGTTCATGATCCCGCTGACCACGCTGACGCTGGGGTCGGTCCGGCCGGAGGAGACCGCCTCGGCTGCAGGGATGCAGAATTTCCTGCGCACCCTCGCCATCGCCATTTCGACCTCCATCGTGCTGACCGGCTGGGGCAATGGGCAGCGCGTTTCGCGCAACGAGATGGTCGGCACGCTGCATCCGGACGCAACCCTGGCCGACCTGACGAGTCGCGGCTTCACGCAGGATCAGGCCCGGCAGATGATCGCCAACATGGTCGATGCGCAATCCATGGTGGTGTCGATGGACCATGTCTTCTTCATCGCCTCGCTGGTTCTCTTCCTGGCCGCCGCCGTGGTGTGGCTGGCGCCGCGCCCCACGGCGAAGGTGGACTTGTCGGCGGCGCATTGAGGAAGCATCCGGTTGCATCGGACGCTCGGCATTTCAACCTTGCGATCAAGGACTTGCCCATCGCGGCATTCATCCCTGAAGCCAGCGTCGCGAAGGCGGCGGCGGCCCCTTGAGTACGGGCATCGTTTCGCCCATGATTGACGCGGCGCAACATCCCGGCCACTGAGTGGCAAAAAAAGGCTTGGGGTCTCATGCGAATCGTCATCATCGACGACAGCGGCCTGCGCGCGACCGTTCTGGAGGAAGGGCTGCGAGAGGCGGGCTATGACGATATTCACATCGTCCCCCCGCGCGGCGGCTTCGTCGCGCGGCTGGAGCGCATGGCCCCGGATGTCGTGCTGATGGACCTTGGCAGCCCCAGCCGCGACACGCTGGAGGAGATGCTGACCGTCAGCAGGGCGCTCGCCCGCCCCATCGCCATGTTCGTCGACCAGTCCGACGAGACGATGATCGGCGCGGCCATCGACGCGGGGGTATCCGCCTATGTCGTCGACGGGCTGCGCAAGGAGAGGGTGAAGCCGGTGCTGGAACTGGCGGTGCGCCGTTTCAACGCCTTTGCCAAGCTGCAGTCCGAACTGGACGAGGCGCGCACCGCGCTTTCCGACCGCAAGATCATCGACCGGGCCAAATCGATCCTGATGAGCCAGCGTGGCCTTTCGGAACCGGATGCCTATGCACTGCTGCGGTCGAGCGCGATGAATCAGGGGAAGAAGATCGTGGACGTCGCCCAGGCCCTCATCACGGCCAGCGATTTGTTGGGAGGGATGTGATGACGACCGACCTGCGCATCGCCTTCCTGCCGCTGACCGACGCCGCCGTATTGGCGGTGGCGCGGGAAAAGGGCTTTGCTGAGGAGGAGGGGCTGCACCTCGACCTTGTCCGCACCACGAGCTGGGCGACTTTGCGCGACCGGCTGGTGTTCGGGCAGGTGCAGGCCGCGCACATGCTGGCGCCGCTCGCCGTCGCCGTGACCTTGGGCCTCAGCCAGCAGGCCGCGCCGCTTGCCGCCCCCTATAAGCTCAACGTCAACGGCAACATGCTGGTGATGGCAAGCGCGTTCGCACAGGCGCTGGACCCCGACATAGCGGCGCGGCTGGATGATCCGCTGGGCACCGCGCATGATTTCGCGGCCGCCATCGGCCTATGGAAGCGCAAGCCGGTGATCGGCGTCGTCCACCGCTTTTCCAGCCATTCGGTGATGCTGCGCTATTGGCTGGCGAGCGCGGGGGTCGACCCGGATCGCGACGTCATCCTGCGCGTGCTCCCGCCCTCGCTGACGGTGGAGGCGATCGGGGCCGGGGAGATAGACGGCTTCATCGCGGGCGAACCCTGGGGCAGCGCGGCCGTGGATGCGGGGCTGGCCGAGGCGGTGGCGATCGGCGAACGCATCTGGCGGCGCGGGGTGGAGAAGATACTGGCTTTCCGCACGCCCTGGCTGGAGGAGAATCCCGACAGCGTCGACCGGTTGCTGCGGGCGCTGGTGCGGGCGGCCGCCTGGTGCGACGATCCGCAGCATCATGAGGCGCTGGCGCATCTTCTCTCGCGCCCCCAATATGTGGACCAGCCTGCCGATGTGATCCTGCGCGCGCTGTCGGGCGGCATCGTGCCGCGCGTCGACATGGCGCCCCTCTCCATGCCTGATTTCATGCTCTTCTCGCGGGAGGCGACGCCCTTTCCCTGGCGCAGCCAGGCGCTCTGGATCTATTCGCAGCTTGTCCGCTGGAAAATGGTGGAACATAGCGCGGACAATGCGGCCAAGGCCGCCTCGGTGTTCCGGCCGGACATATTCCGCCGGGCACTGGCGGACAGTGATGTGGCGATGCCGGGCGCCAGCATGAAGGTGGAAGGGGCTGTGGGCTCCCCGCTGGCCGTGGGATCGAAGCGGGGCGAGCTGACGCTGGGTCCGGACCGCTTCTTCGACGGCCGGGTGTTCGATCCGGAACGGATCGAGGACTTCCTGGCCAGCTTTTGAAGGCGATCCGGCACCCGCAAATTTTGTGCCTTGCAACATAGGTCGAATCGCGAGATAAGATGAGAGTCGCGCGACGAGGCGCGTTTTCGGGATGAGCCCTTCCCAAGGTCGGGATCGCGTTCTCCCTCCGATTTTACAGCAAAGCCGCTGGCCGGATTTCGCAGGATGCGAGGTCCGGGCGCGGCTTTTTTCGTGTCCATTTCACAAGATTCGAGGGACGTCATCATGGCAACTGCGTATTGGGAGCGCCCGGAAGGACAGGCTCCGGGGGTTGAAGGGGAGGCCGGCCAGACCAGTTTCTGGAAGGCAGGGCACACGCCTACGCTTATCGCTGCTTTCCTCTATTTCGACCTCGCCTTCATGGTGTGGGTGCTGCTGGGACCGCTGGCGCCGTCCATTTCGAAGACGCTGGGGCTGACGCCGGCTGAAAAGGGCCTGATGGTCGCTGTCCCGACCTTGGCGGGTGCGGTGCTGCGGGTCGTCAACGGCCTGCTGGTCGATCGGATCGGCTGCAAGCAGGCGGGGGCGATCAGCCAGGTGATCGTGATCCTCGGCCTCGCGACCGCATGGTTCATGGGCGTTGACAGCTTCGGCGGTACGCTGGCGCTGGGCGTGATCCTGGGCTTTGCCGGGGCGAGCTTTGCGATCGCGCTGCCGCTCGCCAGCCGCTGGTATCCCGCCGAACATCAGGGCAAGGCCATGGGCCTCGCCGGCATGGGCAATTCGGGTACGGTGCTGGCCTCCCTCTTCGCGCCTATACTGGCCAAGCTGTTCGGCTGGAACGCGGTGCTGGGCCTTGCCTGCATTCCGCTCACCATCGTCTTCATCATCTACATGATCATGGCCAGGAACGCGCCCAATGCACCCGCGCCCAAGAAGCTGGTCGATTATTTCCACCCACTGAAGAGCGCCGACGCCTGGTGGCTGATGGGCTTTTACTCGGTGACCTTCGGCGGTTTCGTGGGACTGGCCGCCTCGCTGCCGATCTATTTCACCGATCAATTCGGCCTGACCCCGGTGGTTGCGGGCTATTGCACGGCTGGCTGCGTCTTCGCCGGATCGCTGGTCCGGCCGATCGGCGGCGCGCTGGCGGATCGGATCGGCGGCGTCAAGGCGCTGATGATGGTCTATGTTGCGGCGGCGCTCGCTCTGGCCGGCGTCGCCTATGCGCCCACGCTGTTCTCCGCCCTTGGCTTCTTCATCGTCGCGATGCTGGCGCTGGGCGTTGGCAATGGCTCGGTCTTCCAGCTCGTGCCGCAGCGTTTCGCGCAGGAAATCGGCGTCATGACCGGGCTGGTCGGCATGGCGGGCGGTATTGGCGGCTTCTATCTCGCCTCGTCGCTGGGCATCGCCAAGCAGTTCACCGGCAGCTTCGCGCCCGGCTTCCTGATCTTCGCGGGTCTTGCCCTGGTCGCGTTCCTCGGCATCGCGCTGGTCCGTGCCCGCTGGCGCGCGACCTGGACCAGCGCCGCGCGCATCTGACCGGTTTACGTCCAGGAGAGGGAGGCGGCGGCCCACGACAGGCCGCCGCCCTTTTCGCGTCTGCGATACGCTTGCGCCCCGGCCGACCAAAAATACATCGTGCTACGAGGAATCGCTTGACCGCATATCGATTCGGCCTATGCTGCAATGCAAAGGACAGGGTTGTTCTTCTTCCATAGCCGCGATGGTCCAGGGACGGACGATCAAGGCGTTATGATGGCAAGGCCGCCATCCAGACCTTCGGTTTCAGAACCGGGGGTCCGGATGGCGGCCTTTTTTCTTTTCTGGAGTCGAGGGATGGATTTTCAGAACAACGCGGGACCGGAGACGGCCAATGAAGAGGATCTCTTCATGCCTTCTGACGATGTTCGCGAGCATCTGGTGGTGGTGGGCAACGGCATGGCCGGTTGCCGCGCGGTGGAGGAATTGCTGGCGCGGGACAAGGACCGTTATCGCGTCACCATCTTCGGCGCAGAGCCCTATGTGAATTACAACCGCATCATGCTCTCTCCGGTCCTGGCCGGGGAAAAGAGCTTCGACGACATCATCATCAACAGCCGCGATTGGTATTCGGAAAATAATATCGAACTGATCGCCGGTGATCCGGTGACGGCCATAGACCGCGCCGGAAAGACCGTCACGAGCCAATCGGGTCGCACCATGGGCTATGACAAGCTGCTGATCGCCACCGGCTCGGACCCCTTCATCATCCCGGTTCCGGGGAAGGATCTGCCCGGCGTCATCAGCTTCCGCGACATGAAGGATGTCGACACCATGCTGGCCGCCGCGGACGCGGGCGCCAAAAATGGTGAACAGGGACGGGCAGTGGTGATCGGTGGCGGCCTGCTGGGCCTGGAAGCCGCGCATGGCCTCTCCCTGCGCGGCATGAAGGTGACCGTCATCCACCTCATGGACACGCTGATGGAGCGGCAGCTCGACGAGGCGGCGGGCTGGCTGCTGAAGTCGGCGCTGGAGGCGCGGGGCCAGACCATCCTGACCGGCGCCAACACGGACAGCATCTATGGCGACGGCAAGGTCGAGGGTGTCCGCCTGAAGGATGGCCGCGAAATCCCGGCCAGCCTGGTCGTCATGGCGGTCGGCATCCGCCCCTCCACCGCGCTGGCCCGCGAAGCCGGGCTGGAGGTCAATCGCGGCATCAAGGTCGACGACCATATGGTCACCAGCGATCCCGATGTGCTGGCGGTCGGCGAGTGCGTCGAACATGACGGCAATGTCTACGGCCTCGTCGCGCCGCTCTGGGACATGTGCCGCAGCCTGGCCGACGGCCTGACCGACCAGCACACGGGCTACAGGGGTTCGGTCACCTCGACCAAGCTCAAGGTCGCCGGGCTCGACGTCTTCTCGGCCGGCGATTTCTCGGGCGGCGAAGGCTGCGAGGACATCGTCCTGCGCGACGCCTCGCGCGGGGTGTACAAGCGTGTCGTCGTCAAGGATGACAGGATCATCGGCGCCGTCCTCTATGGCGACACGGCGGATGGCGGCTGGTATTTCGACCTGTTGAAGCGCGAAGAGGATGTCGCGGAAATTCGCGACCTGCTGATCTTCGGCCAGGCCTTCGCCTCGGGAGGGGGCGCGCTGGACCCTAAGGCGGCCGTTGCGGCGCTCTCGGACGATGCCGAGATCTGCGGCTGCAACGGCGTCAGCAAGGGCCAGGTCGTCGCCTGCATCGAAAAGGGCGCGTGCAGCCTGGATGCCGTCCGCGCCACCTGCAAGGCGTCGGCAAGCTGCGGCAGCTGCACCGGCCTGGTCGAGAATCTGCTGGCCGTGGTGCTGGGCGACGACGTCCAGTCCGGGCCGAAGACCATGTGCAAATGCACCAGCTTCGGCCATGACGATGTCCGTCGCGAGATCGTCGCGCAGAACATGCGCTCGATCCCGGAGGTGATGCAGAAGCTGCACTGGTCCACCCCGGACGGCTGCTCCTCCTGCCGCCCCGCGCTCAACTATTATCTGCTTTGCGCGCTGCCGGGCGAATATCAGGACGATCAGCAGAGCCGCTTCGTCAATGAGCGCATGCACGCCAACATCCAGAAGGACGGCACCTATTCGGTCGTGCCCCGCATGTGGGGCGGCCTCACCAACCCGCGCGAGTTGCGCGCCATCGCCGACGTGGTCGAGAAATATGATGCGCCCATGGTGAAGGTCACCGGCGGCCAGCGCCTCGACATCTTCGGCATCAAGAAGGAAGACCTGCCCGCCGTCTGGGCCGACCTCAATGCCGCGGGCATGGTGTCGGGCCACGCCTATGGCAAGTCGCTGCGCACGGTGAAGACCTGCGTGGGCTCCGAATGGTGCCGTTTCGGCACGCAGGATTCGACTGGCCTGGGCGTCAAGATCGAGCGGATGACCTGGGGATCGTGGATGCCCCACAAGTTCAAGATCGCGGCCTCCGGCTGCCCCCGCAACTGCGCGGAGGCGACGATCAAGGACTTCGGCGTGGTCTGCGTGGACTCGGGCTATGAACTGCATGTCGGCGGCAATGGCGGCATCCATGTCCGCGCCACCGACCTACTGTGCAAGGTTTCGACCGAGCAGGAGGCGCTCGATCACTGCGCCGCCTTCATCCAGCTCTATCGCGAGGAAGCGCGCTATCTGGAGCGCACCGCACCCTGGATCGAGCGCGTCGGGGTTGAGTATGTCAAGCAGCGGATCGTCGAGGACGAGGCCGGCCGTGAGGCGCTTCGTGCCCGCTTCCTCTATTCGCAGAGCTTCAGCCAGGACGACCCCTGGGCCGAGCGCGCAGCCGGCCAACATGCCGAACTGCACCAGCCCCTGGCCCCCATCGCCATCGCTGCGGAGTAACACCCATGACCGACTGGATCGACATCGGAACGCTGGCCGACATTCCCCAGCGCGGCGCCCGCACGGTGCAGATTGCCGGCGAAGAGGAAATCGCCGTCTTCCGCACCGGCGACGACCATGTCTTCGCGCTGGTCAACCAATGCCCGCACAAGAAGGGGCCGCTGAGCCAGGGCATCGTCCATGGCCACAGCGTCGCCTGTCCTCTGCACAACTGGAACATCGCGCTGAAGACGGGCGAGGCGCAGGGCTCGGATGAGGGTTGCACGCCGACCGTCCAGGTCAGGCAGGAGGGCGGCCGCATCCTGATCGCCCGTCCGACAGGCCTGAAGGCGGCGGCCTGATGGCGGACGCGGTCCGCACGACCTGCGCCTATTGCGGTGTTGGCTGCGGTATCGTGGCCACGCCCGGCGGGGCACGTTCCGCGACCATCGCGGGCGACGCGGCGCATCCGGCCAATCGCGGGCGGCTCTGTTCGAAGGGCACGCATCTGGGCGAGACGGTGGGCCTGACGGGTCGCCTGCTGCACCCGATGATCGGCAACAGGCAGGCGAACTGGGACAAGGCGCTTGACCTCGTCGCGAAGAAATTCCGCGAAACCATTGATCGTTACGGCCCGGACAGCGTGGCCTTCTACGTCTCCGGCCAGCTCATGACCGAGGATTATTATGTCGCCAACAAGCTGATGAAGGGCTTTATCGGCTCGGCGAACATCGACACCAACAGCCGCCTCTGCATGTCGAGCGCAGTCGCCGGGCACAATCGCGCATTTGGCGAGGATGTGGTGCCCGCCAGCTATGACGATCTGGATCAGGCCGACCTGATCGTGCTGGTCGGCTCCAACACGGCCTGGTGCCATCCGATCGTCTATCAGCGGATCCAGGCGGCCCGCGCCGCCCGCGGCACGAAGCTGGTCGTCATCGACCCGCGCCGCACCGAAACCTGCGAGGGCGCCGACCTGCACCTGCCCGTGAAGCCGGGCACGGACGTCGCGCTGATGAACGGGCTGCTGGCATGGTGCGACGCCGAGGGCATCACCGATCCGGCTTTCGTCGCCGATCATGTCAGCGCACCCGAAGGTTTTTGGGACCATATCCGCACCGGCCACGATCTCTGGACGACCGCCAGGACCTGCGACATCGCGCCCGCTTTGCTGGAGCAATTCTACGCGCTGTTCGCCGCCACGCCGCGCACGGTCACGATGTTCAGCCAGGGCATCAACCAGTCGATCCGCGGCACCGATCAGGTCAACGCGATCATCAACGTCCACCTCGCTTGCCGACGCATCGGCAAGCCGGGCGCGGCGCCCTTCTCGATCACCGGCCAGCCCAATGCGATGGGCGGGCGCGAGGTCGGCGGGCTTGCCTCGACCCTCGCCGCCCATATGGACTTCGCCCCGGACAATGTGGAGCGCGTCGGCCGCTTCTGGGCCGCGCCGAAGATGGCGACGAAGCCCGGCCTGAAAGCCGTCGACCTGTTCCGCGCCATCAACGAAGGCCGGATCAAGGCGCTCTGGGTGATGGCGACCAATCCCGCCGTCTCGTTGCCCGATGCGGGCCGCGTGCGCGAAGCGCTGGAAGCCGTCCCGTTCCTTGTCGTGTCGGACATCATGGCCGACACCGACAGCAGCACCCATGCCCATGTCCGCCTGCCCGCCGCCGGCTGGGGGGAAAAGGACGGCACCGTCACCAATTCGGACCGAACGATCAGCCGCCAGCGCCCCTTCCTGCCGCTGCCCGGAGAGGCCAGGCCGGACTGGTGGATCGTCAAGGAAGTCGCGCGCCGCATGGGTTGGCGCAACGCCTTCGCCTATGACCGGCCCGCCGACATCTGGCGCGAACATGCGCGCCTTACCGCCTATGGAAATGATGGGCAGCGGATGCTGAACCTGCGCGCCTGGGCGGCGATCGGCAATGATGCCTATGACGCCATGGAGCCGTTCCGCTGGGGCGGTACAGCCTTCGCTGACGGCCGTTTCCCCACGCCGGACGGCAGGGCGCGGCTGGTGCTGACGAAGCAGATGGAGGTTCAGGAGCCGCTGGGGCAATGGCCGATGACGCTCAACACCGGGCGCTATCGCGACCAGTGGCACACGATGAGCCGAACCGGCCTGTCCCCGAAACTCGCCCGCCATCGTGAGGAGCCGCTGGTGGAAATCCATCCCCGCGATGCCGGGGCGCTCGGGATCGTCGACGGCGACCTGGCCCGCGTCGCGACAGCGCAGGGCAACAGCATCTTTCGCGTCAGCCTGAGCGAGGGCCAGCGGCCCGGCGAAATCTTCACGCCGATCCACTGGACGGACCAGATGTCGAGCGGGGGCCGCACCGGCCTGCTGCCCCGTCCGCTGGTCGATCCCCATTCGGGCCAGCCGGGCTTCAAATCGACCCCGGCCAGTGTCGAGAAGGTGGCCGCCGAATGGAAGGGCTTTCTCATCCTGCGCGATCAGGCTGCGACCGGGCAGCCCGTGAAGCTGCCCTGTCTCTGGTCGACCAGGATCGCCGTGCCGGGCGGCGCGCTCTATGAAATTGCCGGCAATGGCGATCCTGCCCGGCTCGACGCCTTTCTTCCAAAGGGCGACCGGGTGGAGGCGATGGACGCCTCACGCGGAACGCGGCGCATCGCGACCATCGGCGAAGGCCGACTGAACGGGGTGCTGTTCGTGACGCGCACCGGCCTGCTGCCCTCGCGCGACTGGCTGATCGGCCAGTTGCTGGTCGAGGGGGTCGGCGGTTCCGTCCTTGCGGCGCGCGGACCCGGCAGCCAGCCGGACAAGGGGGCGACCATCTGCGTCTGCTTCGACATCGGCCTCAACCAGATCGTCGCCGCGATCCGCGAACAGCAACTGGTCGATGTGCCCGCCATCGGCAAGGCGCTGGGCGCGGGCACCAATTGCGGGTCATGCCGCCCCGCGCTCGCCAATATCCTTGCCCAAAGCATGCAGGAGACGCTTCATGCAGCCGAATGAACTGCCCCAGGACCTGATCGCGCCCGGACAGGTATGGCTGGTCGGCGCGGGGCCGGGCGATCCGGACCTGCTCACGCGCAAGGCGGAAAGGCTGATCGCCGCGGCAGAGGTCGTCTTCTACGACGCGCTGGTCGGGCCGGGCGTGATCGACCTCATTCCCCCGGGGGTGGAGCGCGTCAGCGTCGGCAAGCGTTCGGGCCGCCATTCCAGGGCGCAGGACAGCATCAACGACCTGCTGCTCGCGGCCGCCAGGGCGGGCAGGCGCGTCGTGCGCCTGAAGGGCGGCGACCCCTCGGTCTTTGGCCGATCGGCGGAAGAGATGGCGCATCTGGCGGAGGCGGGCGTTTCCGTGCGCATCTGCCCCGGCATCACCACGGCCAGCGCTGCGGCGGCGAGCGGCCATGCCTCGCTCACCCTGCGCGGCGTGGCGCGGGGGCTGACGCTGGTCACCGCGCATCTGAAGGCGGGCGAACCGCTGAAGCTGGATTGGGAAGCGCTGGCCCGTCCGGGCGGCACGATCGGCATCTATATGGGCCGGGCCGCGGCGGGCGAGATCAGCCATTGCCTGATCGCCGCCGGGCGCGATCCCGAAACGCCGGTGATGGTGGCGGTCAATGTCTCCCTGCCGACGGAACGGCTGATCCGGGGCAAGCTGTCGGCTCTGGCCTTCCTGGTGCGGACGATCAGCGACGAAGACCCGACGCTTCTGCTGATCGGGGAGGCGGTGGCCGGGACGCATGCGCCGGTGGAGACCATGGCGGCTGTAGCCCTGACCAAATAATGCTGACCAAATAATGACCCGCGAAGCCGGGATTCCCGTTCAAAGCCGGAACGGGATGCTTTCGCGGCTTGCCTCGTTCAGGTGCCTTGGCGGAAGCACTCCATTCATCGACTGTCCTTTGCCAGAGCCTGCAGATCCTCCGGCCGGTTGATGTTGGGCAGCACGAATTCGGGCCGGTCGACGATCCGGGCGCCGACCCGCTCCAGCCAGCCCCGGATCGATCTGTTATTGTCCTCCGCCAGATGGGCATCCAGTTCGCCCGCCAGCGAAGCGGGCCAGAATCCGGCCAGTTGCTGCCCCTTGAGGATGGCGGGTTCAGGGCCGATCAGGGCCAGCGCCAGGCCGTCCGGATAGGCGGGCACGTCGCACCCGGTCGTCAGCACGGCGTCATAACCCTGCGCCAGGGCATGATGCAGCGCCGCGTTGAGGCCGCCCAACGGCCCCATGTCCGCGGCGGGCCGATCCGCCAGCCCGATCATGCCCTCCACCTGCCGGCCGCATACCACGACGGTTTCGACATGGCGGCCGAGAGCCTCCACCGCATGCTCCAGCAGGGTGCGCCCCTCCAGCATCGCCTGCGCCTTGTCGCTGCCGAACCGGCTGGACCGCCCGCCAGCCAGCACCGCCCCCATCAGCCGCATCATGCGCCGCCGCCTATGATCCGGGCATAGCTGTCGGGATCGACATTGCTGCCTGAAAGCACCACGACGCCGGCCCCTTCGGCAGGCGGAGCAATTCCGGCCAGCATGGCCGCCAGCGATGCGGCTCCGCCCGGCTCGACCACCAGCTTGAGCACGGAAAAGGCAAAGCGCATCGCGTCGCGCACCTGATCGTCGCTCACCGCCAGGCCCCCGGACAACAGCGCCTGGTTGATGGGAAAGGTCAGCGCTCCCGGCGTGGGAGACAGCAGTGCGTCGCAGATCGACCGCGCATCGGGCGACACGCTTTCCCGCTTGCCGCTGGCCAGGGACCGCGCCGTATCGTCGAACGCTTCCGGTTCCACCGCATGGATGTTGACCTCGGGCATGCGCGCCTTCACCGCCGTCGCGATCCCCGACACCATGCCGCCGCCGCCGCAATTGACCAGGATCTGGCCGATCTTCGCGCCAGCTTCGGCGGCCTGCTCCATGATCTCCAGCCCGATCGTGCCCTGGCCCGCCATGATGAAGGGATCGTCGAAGGACGGCACCAGCACCGCGCCCCTCTCGGTCGCCAGCCGCGTGGCGATCTCCTCCCGGTTATCGGTGAAGCGGTCATAGGCAACGACTTCGGCGCCCAGTGCCCGCGTGTTCGCCGTCTTGATCGCGGGCGCGTCGGCCGGCATCACGATCGTCGCCGCGATCCCCAGCAAGCGCGCCGCAAAGGCGACGCCCTGGGCATGATTGCCCGATGACCAGGCGACGACGCCTGCCTTTCGCTCCCCGGCGTCCAGCCGGGCCAGCCGGTTGTAGGCACCGCGGAACTTGAACGATCCGCTGTGCTGCGCGCCCTCGAACTTCACCAGCACCCGCCGGCCGCAGCGGGCGTTGAGCGCCGCATTTTCCAGCAGGGGGGTGCGGATGGCGGCGGGGGCGATGACCCGCGCCGCATCCTCGACATCGGCGGCGTTGATGGCGAACGACATGCAATCTCCTTCTGCGGCTGCCCCTTGGCATGGCCGCCGCTTTCCCTTATGGCGCCCGGCGCGGGCAGGGCAAAGCCCCTGCGCGCAAGGAAGATCGCGCCGGTGCCCGGAAGGGCTGAAAACGGGAATGCGGTGCGGACGGGAAGCCGTCCCAATCCGCGGCTGTCCCTGCAACTGTAAGCGGTGAGCGCGATGCACTTCGGCCCCCAGGGCCGGCCACTGGACGCAAGTCCGGGAAGGCGTGCATCGCCGCATTGACCCGCGAGCCAGGAGACCTGCCGGCGCATGGTCGCTCTTGCCTTGGTCCAGGGTATGGCCACGGCACGGTGTTCTCCGTCTGAGCGACGAAGCGGCGCGGGGCCGCATCGGTGTGGGGGAGGGCGCGGGCGCCAGCCATTTTCCCCTGTCCGGCCGCATGAGCGGATGCCCTGCGCCATGTTGCATCGCGCTCAGGGGGAAGACAGACATGTTGAGGATTTCCGTTTCCATCGCCGCCTTGCTCGCGGCCGCACCTGCGCTGGCGGAGGATGAGATCATCGTCACCGCGCTGGGCATCGAACAGCCGCGCGACGAGGTCGGCCAGGCCGTCACCGTGATCGACGCCGACACCATCCGGACCCGCCAGAGCGTCAGCGTGGTCGACCTGCTGGCTACCACGCCGGGGGTGCGCTTCAACCGCAGCGGCAGCCTGGGCGGCGTGACCGGGGTTTCGCTGCGCGGCGCGGAAACGACGCAGACGCTGGTGCTGATCGACGGGGTCAAGGTCAACGACCCCAGCGGCATCGGCGACATGTACGATTTCGGCAATCTGCTGACCGGCAATATCCAGCGGATCGAGATTTTGCGCGGCTCCAACTCGATCGTCTACGGCAGCCAGGCGATCGGCGGCGTCGTCAACGTCATGACCGGAACGCCCGGCACCGGCTTTGCCGGCAATGCCTCCGTCGATTACGGCTACAGCAATACGCTGAACGCGAAGGCGGACGTTTCGGGCGGCAGCGGCATCGCGTCGGGCGGCGTCGGCATCGCCTATTTCAACACCGACGGCATTTCCTCCGCCGCCAGCGGCACCGAAAGGGACGGCTATGAGAATATCGCCGCCAATGCCAGGCTGAAGCTGTCCTTCACCGATACCCTCAACCTCGACCTGCGCGGCTATTATATCCATGCCGACCTGGATACCGACAATGGCGTGGTGGACAGCACCACGGACTCCTCGAAATCGGATCAATATGTCGGCTATGCGGGCCTCAACCTTGCGTTGCTCGACGGCAGGCTCACCAATCGGGCGGCCGTCACCTGGTTCCGCATCGACCGCGACTATACGTCCGCTTTCGGGCCTTATGCCTATTCCGGCACCAATTTGCGCTTCGAATATGAAGGGATCTACCAGCCGGTGGATCAGGCGAAGCTGGTCTTCGGCTATGAACATGAGCGGCCCGACTATGATTTTTCCGGCTTCGGTTCCACCGAACGCCACAAGGCCGATATCGACAGCGTCTATGCGCTGGCCGTCGTCAAGCCCCTTGCCGGCCTGTCGCTGACCGGCGGCGTGCGGCATGACGATCACAGCCAGTTCGGCGGCGCGACGACCTTCGGCGCCAACGCCAACTACACGCCCAATGCCGGCGCGACCAATATCCGCATGAGCTATGGCGAGGGGTTCAAGGCGCCGTCGCTCTACCAGCTTTACGGCGCCGATGTCGGCAATGCCGGCCTGCGTCCCGAGCGGTCGAAAAGCTACGATATCGGTTTTGACCAGAGGCTCGACGGCGACCGGGCGATCCTCTCCGTCACGGCGTTCCGCCGCGATACCAGAAACCAGATCAACTATGATTATTCGATCGGCCTCTATGGCGGGTATAATAATCTCGACCGCACCCGCGCCAAGGGGGTGGAGGCGATGCTGACGCTGAGGCCGGTCGATGCGCTGACCGTCACGGCCGCCTACAGCCATGTCGATGCGCGCGACCGCAGTAGCGGCGCCCGGCTGCCCCGCCGCGCCCCCGACGCGGTCAGCGTTTCGGCGGATTATGTCTGGCCCTTCGGCCTGTCGACCGGCGCCACCGTGACGATGGTGGGCGACAGCTTCAACGACGCGACCAATCTGGTACGGCTGGACGGCTATGCGATAGCGAACATCCGGGCGTCTTTCCCGATCATGGAGAAGCTGGAAATCTATGGCCGCATCGACAATGTCACCGATGCGAAATACGCCACGGTCTATGGCTATGGCACCTATGGGCGATCGGCCTTCGGCGGCGTGCGTGTGCGCTTCTGACGGCTTATGGGCGTGGCGCGGCGTTGATCTGCGCCGCGCCCCTGCGCGCTGCGCCGTCAAGCTGCGCCGTGATGCTCCTTGCGGCGTCGACATAGGCGGGGCCGCCGCACACCGTCCACGCCTGCGGCACGCGGATGCGCGGAATGGCGCGCAATATCGGATGGTGCAGCATCTCCGTCCCCTGATCGACCACCTTCTCGCTCCCCGCCTCGACGATCAGCCAGTCCGGGTGGGCGGCGATCATCTCCTCCAGCGAAAGCTGCGACAGTGCCGGCTTGCCCAGCCTGGTCGCCAGGTTGACCAGGCCCACGCGCCGCATCAGGTCGTCGACCAGCGTGCCGGTGCCGGTCATATAGCCGCGCCGCTGATAATAGGCGGCGACGCCGCGATGCTTCGGATGGGGCAGGGCGGCAAGAGCCCGGTCCATGCGGGCGATCATCGCCTCGCCCCGTTCGGGATGGCCGACCGCCGCCGCCACCTGCCGGATCTGCGCCAGGATCATCGCATAGCTGTCCGCGCTCGCCAGTGCCAGGGTCCGCCATCGGCCCGGTGGCGCGCCGACCACGTTGTCGCCCGCCGGAAAGCCGATCAGCAGGTCCGGGCGAAGCGCCAACACTTCCTCGGAAGGGCGCTTGAGGGTACGGAAGGCGCGGGCCTTGCCGACCGCCGCCGACAGTTCTGGGTCATGTCCATAGGGGCTGAGCGCTGCGATCTGCGCCGGATCGGCCAGCGCGAGCACATATTGGTCGGCGCAGGTGTTGAGCGACACGATGCGTTTCGGCGGAACCGGCGCGGCGCCGGTCAGCGAAAGGGCGCAAAATGCGGCAAGGATCATTCTTCTGCGCACCCTGTGGCCCCTGTGCTGCGCCCCAACAAATCGTGCCTCGACACACTCCCTCGCGGGAATAGGGAGCGCCTGGACAGATGCTGTAGCAAGCAGGGAGGAACGCGCAAGCCATGAGCGCCCGCCGCCACCCGTTGCTCATCCCCGCGCTGATCGTATCGGCCCTGCTTGCCGCGCTGGCTTCCCTCGCTCTTGGCGCCGTTCCGCTTTCTCCGGCCCGCGTCCTTGCTGTCCTCGGCGGTGGCGGCGACGACGTCGCCCGCGCCATCCTTCTCGACCTGCGCCTGCCCCGCATGCTGCTGGGCCTGATCGTCGGCGCGATGCTCGGCCTCGCGGGTGCTGCGCTCCAGGGTTATCTGCGCAACCCGCTGGCCGAACCCTCGGTCTTGGGGGCGTCCAACTGCGCCGCGCTCGGCGCTGTCGGCGCGCTCTATTTCGGGCTGGCGCAGGCGCATCCGCTGGCGCTTCCCGCGCTCGCCATCATGACCGGCCTGATCGGCATTGGCGCGCTGTTCCTGCTCGCCGGCCCGGCGGAAAGTCCGCTCACGCTCATCCTCGCCGGCATCGCCATCGCGACGCTCGCGGGGGCGGGGATCAGCCTGTCGCTCAACCTGTCGCCCAACCCCTTCGCCGCGATGGAGATCATGAGCTGGCTGATGGGCAGCCTGGAAAACCGTGCCTATGGCCATGTCTGGATCGCGCTGCCCTGCGTCGCCATGGGCGCGGCGCTGCTGCTTGGCGACGGGCGGACGCTGGACGCGCTGACGCTGGGCGAGGATGGGGCGCAGGCGCTTGGCATCGATCTTCGCTGGGCGCGCATCCGCCTGATGCTGGGCGTCGCCATAGGCGTCGGCGGCGCCGTGGCGGTGTCGGGGGCGATAGGCTTTGTCGGCCTGATCGTGCCGCATCTGGTCCGACCGCTGACCGACCGCTCGCCCTCCGCCATTCTGCTGCCCTCGATGCTGGGCGGCGCGGTGCTGCTGACGCTGGCGGACATCGGCGTGCGGCTGATCCCTACCAGCAGCGAACTCAAGCTGGGGGTGCTGACGGCGTTGCTGGGCGTTCCCGTGTTCCTGATGCACCTGATGCGGGAGCGGCGGCTATGGTGACGATCCGCGCGCAGGGACTTTCCGTCAGGCTGGGCCGGCATCCGGCGGTGAACGGCGCCGACCTCCTGCTGGAGCCGGGGGAGCTGGTGGGCATCATCGGGCCCAATGGCGCTGGCAAATCCACCCTGATCCGGGCGCTGCTGGGGCTGGTCGGGCGGTCGGGCGGGACAGTCCTGATCGACGGCGACGACAGCGCGCGGCTCAGCCGGCGGGAGATCGCCCGGCGCATCGCCTATCTGCCGCAAGGACAGACGCTGCACTGGCCGCTGGCGGTGGAGCGGCTGGTGGCGCTGGGTCGATTGCCGCATCTGGGGCCGCTGTCGCGCCTTTCCGCGCAGGATGAGGCGCATGTCGACGCCGCCTTGACGCGGGCCGATGTGCTGCATCTGAAAGGCAGGGTGGCGACCGAATTATCGGGTGGCGAGCGCGCCCGCGTGCTGCTGGCCCGCGCGCTGGCGGTGGGCGCGCCTGCCCTGATTGCCGATGAACCCCTGGCCGCGCTCGATCCGGGGCATCAGATCGACGTCATGGATCTGCTCCGGGCGGAGGCGCGGGCCGGGTCGCTGGTCGTCGCCGTGCTGCACGACCTCAGCATGGCGGCGCGCTATTGTGATCGGCTCGTGCTGATGGAGCGCGGGTCGCCGGTGGCCGACGGCGCGCCGCTGGACGTGCTGACGGAGGGGAATCTCGCCAGGGTGTATGGCATTTCCGCTCGCATAGAAACGAACGGCGACTGGCCGCTGGTCCTGCCGACGGGGCGGACCAGATCCTGACTGCTATTCGCCGCCTGTTCCCGCGACGGCGGGAACAGGGCGTGCCCTATTCCCCAAAGGTCCGGGGTGCGGGCGCGACCACCGTGAAGGTTCCCGCACCGATTTCGGACACTTCCAGCGCCCGCTCCGCAATGCCGTCGCGGCCGAAGCGGAACGCGCCGTCGATCCCGGCAAAGCCCCCCGCATCGCGCAGCCGCGCCGCCGGGAAGGGCGTTCCCGGCTTCCAGTCGCGCGCGATCCGCACGGTCAGCAGCACCGCATCATAGCCGAGCGCCGACAGCCGGAACGGCGCATTGCCGTAGCGCGCGCGATATTTGGTCGCGAGCTGCCGGTAGAGGCCATCCGACACGCTGGCGAACCATGCGCCGCGCAGCACCGGGCTGGACGCCAGGCCGCTGTCGGTGTTCCACAATTCGGTGCCCAGCAGCCGCGCCGTCGCGCCGCCATTCTTCCGCACGATCGGCGCGACCTGCATCGCCACCCGCCCGCTGTCCGCGATCAGCAGCGCGTCATAGCTGGACGAAGCCTGCAATTTCCTGACCGCCGCCGTGATGGAGGCGGGGCTGCGGTCGAAGGTCTGCATCGACACGACCGTCCCGCCCGCGCTCTCGACCGCGCGCAGCAGCGCTGTGCCCGACCGCTCGCCATAGGTTCCCTTGGGCACCAGCGCGGCGAATTTCGACAGGCCCTTGCCCTTGGCGAAGTCGACCACCCGCTCGATCGACTGATTGGGATTGTAGCCCATGATATAGACGCCGTTCCCGGCGACGCTGGTGTCGTTGGAAAAGCTGATCACCGGCACATTGGCCCGCGCCGCGAGCGGACCGACGATCCGCGCATCCTCCGCCAGCAAGGGTCCCAGGATCAGCCTGTTGCCGTCAGCCAGCGCCTTGTTCACCGCCGCCGCAGCGCCCGCGGCGGTGTCGTAGGTGGTGATGCGAACCTTGTCCGCCTTTGTGTCCAGCAGCGCCAGAGTGGTCGCATTGGCGATCGACTGGCCGACACCGGCATTGGGGCCGCTCATCGGCACCAGCAGCGCGATGCGGTGGCGCAGCGTGTCGGTGGGCAGGCCCTCGGTGACGTCGGGGCCGGTCTGCGCCGGGCCGCCGGGCTGGGCGGGGCCGGGGCCCTTGGGCACGATCGACTGACAGGCGGCGACCAGCAGCGCGGCCGTGGCGAACATGATCCGCCAGGCCCTTTTCATCCCCACCCCTTTCATCACGGCGAACAAGTCCGCTTGCCGGGGGGCATCCGTCTCTGTCATCTGGCGTCCTTATGGAAACTGATATTGTTGATCTTGCTTCTGGGCTTGAACCGGGGCTTTACATCGTTGCGGGGCCGATCGGCAACCTCGGAGACCTTACCCCCCGCGCCGCGGAAGTCCTGCGCCGGGCCGATGTGATCGCCGTGGAAGATACACGGGTCAGCGCACGCCTGCTGCGCCATGCCGGGTCCGACCGGCCGATGGTCCCCTATCACGACCACAGCGCCGAAGCGGTGCGCGCGCGCCTGGTCGATCGGATGGCGCGCGAATCGGTGGCGCTGCTCTCCGACGCGGGAACGCCGCTGATCTCGGATCCCGGTTACAAGCTGGTGCGCGATGCGCGGGCGGCGGGCCGCCGGATCACGACGCTCCCCGGCCCCAGCGCCGTCATTGCCGCACTGACCTTGTCGGGCCTGCCGACCGACCGTTTCCTGTTCATGGGTTTCCTGCCATCGAAGCAGAAGGCACGCGGCGACGCGCTGGACGAAGTCGCCGCCCTGCGCGCCACGCTGGTCTTCTATGAAAGCGGGCCGCGCCTGTCGGAAAGCCTGGCCGCCATGGCCGCCCATCTGGGCGACCGGGACGCAGCCGTCTCCCGAGAGATCAGCAAGGCGTTCGAGGAGACGGCGACCGGCACGCTCACGGAACTTTCCGCCCGCTATGCCGACGCCCCGCCAAAGGGGGAGATCGTCGTGATCGTCGGCCCGCCGGGCGAGGCACCGCCCGCCAGCGCCGAGGATGCCGACGCGGCCTTGCTGGAGGCGATGGAGCGGCTTCCAGTTTCCAAGGCGGCAGGCGAGGTCGCCAAGAAGCTCGGACTGGACCGCCGCGCGCTTTACGACCGCGCCCTGGAACTCAAGGCGTGAGGACGCAGCCTTCGGGCGCCCGGCTGGCCGCCGAAAAGCGCGGGCGGCAGGCGGAACGCATCGCCGGCTGGTGGCTGCGCCTCAAGGGCTGGCAGATCGTCGGCCGCCGCATGCGCACGCCCGCGGGGGAGGTGGACCTGGTCGCCCGGCGCGGCGCCATGCTGGCCTTTGTCGAGGTGAAGGCTCGCGCGCGCGGCGCCGATCTCGACCTCGCCATAGATGAGCGGCGCCTTTCGCGAGTGGCGGCGGCGGCGGAAATCCTGTTCCACGGCCTCGCCAAACCGGGCGACGACATGCGAATCGACGTGATCCTCCTTGCGCCGGGCCGTCCGCCGCGCCATCTGGCCAATGTCTGGCACGGGGGGTGAGCAATCCGATCCTCCCGTTCCGTTCGCCCTGAGCTTGTCGAGGGGCCTCAAGTTTCTTCAGGAAAAGGGCCGGGCCTCGACATGCTCAGCCCGAACGGCAGGAAAACAAGTCGATGACCACCGCACTCAACCCGCTCACCGTCGCCGTACAGATGGACCCGATGGAGGGGATCAGGATCGGCGGCGATTCGACCTTCCACATCATGCTGGCCGGGCAGGCGCGCGGGCACCGGCTCTATCATTATCTCGCCCCCGACCTCACCTATCGCGAGGGCCGCGTGCTGGCGCGGGCGCGCCCGGTCCGGGTGCAGAAGGTGCAGGGCGATCATTTCGCCTTCGGGGAGCCGGAGATGCTGGACCTTGGCCGTGACGTCGACGTCGTCCTGATGCGGCAGGATCCGCCCTTCGATCTCAGCTACATCACCGCCACGCACCTTCTGGAGCGGGTGCAGCAGGAGACGCTGGTGGTGAACGACCCCGGCGCCGTCCGCAATGCGCCGGAAAAGCTGTTCGTTCTGGATTATGCCCGCTTCATGCCGCCGACCATGATCACCCGCGACCTGGCGGAGGTGAAGTCCTTCCTCGCCCAGCATGGCGAGGTGGTGGTGAAGCCGCTCTACGGCAATGCGGGCAACGCCGTCTTCCATGTCGGGCGGTCCGGCGCGAATCTGTCGGCGCTGGTGGAACTGTTCAACGCCTCCTGGGTCGAACCCTTCATGGTCCAGGCCTTCATTCCCGGCGTTGCGGAGGGCGACAAGCGCATCGTCCTGGTCGACGGCGAAGTCGCGGGCGCGGTCAACCGCATTCCCGGCGCGGGCGAGATCCGCTCCAATCTCGCCGTGGGCGGCTCGGCCGCGAAGACGGAACTGACCGATCGGGAACTGGAAATCTGCGAAGCGCTGGGTCCGGAACTCAAGCGGCGCGGCCTGCTGTTCGTCGGCATCGACGTGATCGGCGGCGAATGGCTGACGGAAATCAACGTGACCTCGCCCACCGGCATCGTTTCCATCGACGCCTTCAACGGCACCGACACCGGCGGCATGATCTGGGACGCCATCGACGCCCGGCTGGCGGCGCGGGCCGCCGATTGAGCGATCGTCCAGCACCATGACCGACTGGGTTCTCCGCCTGATCGACGCGGGCGGCTATTGGGGCATATTCGCCCTGATGGTGCTGGAAAACATCTTCCCGCCGATCCCGTCCGAACTCATCATGGGCATCGGCGGCATCCGCGTCGGCCAGGGCCGGATGGCGATGGAATGGCTGCTCTTCGCGGGCACCGTGGGCACCACCATCGGCAATTATTTCTGGTATCTGGTCGGCCATGTCCTGGGCTTTGCCCGGTTGAAGCCGATCGTCGACCGCTATGGCCGCTGGGCGACGCTGGAATGGAAGGATGTCGAGGCACTCGACCATATTTTCGGCAAATATGGGCAGATCGTCGTGTTCGTCTTCCGCTTCATGCCCGCCTTCCGCACGATGATATCGCTGCCGGCGGGCCTGTTCCGCATGGGGCATGTCCGCTTCCTGCTGTGGACCAGCGGCGGTGCGCTGATCTGGAACATCATCCTTGCCTATGCGGGCTACATATTGGGTCAGAATTTCCGCGACATCGACCGCTATGTGGGACCAGTGGCGACGGCCTGCGTGGCGGGGGCGGTCTTCTTCTATCTCTGGCGGCTGGCGACCTGGAAGCCCAGGGGCTGATCCGGGACCAGGTCGCAGGAGCACTCGCGTCTCCATCACGGCGCGGCGGCCTCATGCCCGGGGGTGGGCATTGCGGTAGATGTCCAGCAGGTGCGCGGCATCCACCTGCGTATAGATCTGGGTCGAGGACAGGCTGGCATGGCCCAGCAATTCCTGCAACGACCGCAGATCCGCGCCGCGCCCCAGCAGATGCGTCGCGAAGCTGTGGCGCAATGCATGCGGCGTGGTCCGGTCCGACAGGCCCAGCCGGCCCCTCGCGCCCTGCACGGCGCGACGGATCAGCGCCGGCGAAAGCGGCCCGCCCCGCGCACCGCGAAAGAGCGGCCCATCCTTCTCCTGCGCAAAGGGGCAGAGCGCCACATAAGCCTCCATCGCCTCGCGCACCTGCGGCAATAGCGGCACGATCCGCGTCTTCCCCCGCTTCCCCGTGACCCGCAGCGTTTCTCCCAGCGGCATCACAGCGCCGGTCAGCCCCATCGCTTCCCCGATGCGCAGCCCCGCGCCATAGAGCAGCAGCAGCACGGCCCAGTCCCGCGCGCCGATCCACGGTTCCCGCGCGGTTTCGGCAATGTCCCCGGCCAGCGCCACCGCCTCGTCCGGCGAGATGGGGCGGGGCAGGCCGCGCTTCACCCGCGGCCCCTTCAGCATCGGGACGCGGGCATCCTCTCCGCCCACGAACCGCAGGAAACCGCGCACCGCCGACAATTCCCGCGCGGCCGAGACATTGCCGATGCCGTCCATCCGCCGCACTGTCAGGAAAGCGCGCAGGTCGGCCTGCCCGATACCCGCCAGCATCGCCGCCGTGACCGCTTCGCCGCGATGCTCCTCCAGAAAGGCCAGCAGGCGTTCGGCGGTCGCCACATAGGCGCGCACCGTATGCACCGATCGCCGCCGGTCGAGCGCCAGATGCCGCCGCCATTGTTCGCAAAGATCGTCGCAAGCCGCCATGGTGTCCACATTAGAGCGATTTCCAAGCGATCGGAACCGATCGCTGGTTAAGAAATCGCGAAAAACAGGAAATCTAGAGCGGCGATCTGATTTCAGTCAGATCGAACCCGCTCCAGGGCGGGGGACCGCCCTTGAAAACCACCCCAAAATGGGCACATGGAAATCGACATGGCAACTCCCTTCGACCTGGCCGACCTGCCGACAGGCGCGCTGATGCGGCTTTCCCCGCTGGTGGGGCGCGTGCTGGCGCCCAATCCCTCGCCCTTCACCTATACCGGCACGCAGACCTATATCGTGGGTGCAGAGGATGTGGCGGTGATCGATCCCGGCCCCGATGATACGGCGCATCTGGCGGCGCTGGTCGATGCGATTGGCGGGCGCCCGGTCAGGGCGATCCTCTGCACCCACACCCATCGTGACCACAGTCCCGCCGCCGCGCCGCTCGGCGCGCTGACCGGCGCCCCGGTCATCGGCTGCGCGCCGCTGACGATGGATGATGACGGGCCCCGCGCCGACGCCGCCTTCGACGCCGCCTATCGGCCCGATCGCGTGCTCGCCGATGGGCAGGGGGTCGGCGGCAGGGGCTGGACGCTCATGGCCGTCGCCACGCCGGGTCATACCTCCAACCATCTCTGCTTCGCCCTGCCGGAGGAAGGCGCTCTTTTCACCGGCGACCATGTGATGGGCTGGTCGACCAGCGTGGTGTCGCCGCCCGACGGGGACATGACGGCCTATATGGCGTCGATGCAGCGGCTGCTCGACCGTGACGACGCCGTCTATTATCCGGCCCATGGCGATCCGGTCGACAGTCCGCAGCGGCTGGTGCGCGGCATGATGGGCCACCGCAAGCAGCGCGAGGGCCAGATAGTGCGCTTCCTGGAACGCAACGGCGCGTCGGAAGTCCCCGCCATGGTGCTGGAGATGTACAAGGGCGTCGACCCGCGCCTTCACAGCGCGGCGGGCCGTTCGGTGCTGGCGCATCTCATCGACCTTGACGGGCGCGGCATCGCCGCCGCGACGGCGGACGGACGATGGCAGTTGCGCTGAAACGCCTGGCCTTGCCGGTCCTCGCCGCGCTGGTCCTGCTCGCCATGGGCGGGGCCATGCTGGTCGGCTGGCATCGCTATCAACGCGACTATGTGGTAAGCGTGGAGGATGACGGCTCGGCCGTGACCAGGATCATCGCCGGGCGGCTTGCCGGCGCCGCCAGCCTGAAGGTGTCGGAACTGTCCGGCACGATCCAGAGCACGGCGCAGGATGTGCGCGGCTTCGGCCTGCTGAAGTCCGATCAGCTGGTGAAAATGCCCTTCTCGGTCGATTATTTCATCGACGTGGGCGGCATCGACGCCGCTGATCTGGAATGGAACGCAAACAGCCGGACGCTCATCGTCAACGCGCCGGATGTCAGGCCTGGGCGGCCCAATATCGACGAAAGCCGCCGGACGCTGGTTGAAACCAGCGGCCTGTTCGTGACGCGGCAGGCGGGCGAGGAACTCGGCCGCCGCACCTCGCTCCATGCGCAGGCCCGCGCGCAAGGCGAGGCGCGCTCGCCCGAACGCATGGCGCAGGCCCGCGATTATGGCCGTGCCGCGCTCGGCAGGCTGCTCGGCGCACCGCTGGGGGCGCTGGGTTATGGCGATGCGCGGGTGATCGTGACCTTTCCGCCGGAACGCGCGAACCGCGACCGGGAACGGTGGGACGTGACCACGCCGATCAACGAGGTACTGGCCAACAGGCGCAACGCCCGTTAGGGGGCGCTGCATGAAGGCCCTTCAAGGAGCAGGGTAGGGACATGAACGCCATCACCGGAATCCCGCAAGGGATCGACCTGCGCGCGGAGATCGACCGGCTGCGCAAGGAACGCAATGCCGTCATCCTCGGCCATTATTATCAGAAGCCGGAAATCCAGGACCTGTCCGATTTCGTGGGCGATTCCCTGGAACTCTCGCGCAAGGCGGCGGAAACGGACGCGGACGTCATCGCCTTTTGCGGCGTGCGCTTCATGGCGGAAACGGCGAAGATCCTTTCGCCCGAAAAGATCGTCGTGCTGCCCGACATGGACGCGGGATGCAGCCTGGAGGACAGTTGCCCGCCCGCCCAGTTCAAGGCGTTCCGCGAGGCGCATCCCGACCATATCGCCCTGAGCTACATCAACTGCTCGGCAGAGGTGAAGGCGCTTTCCGACATCATCGTCACCTCCTCTTCGGCGGAAAAGATCCTGGCGCAGATCCCACGGGAGCAGAAGATCATCTTCGGCCCCGACAAGCATCTGGGCGGCTATCTGAAGCGCAAGCTCGGCCGCGACATGCTGCTCTGGCCGGGCGTCTGCATCGTGCATGAGGCGTTCAGCGAGACGGAACTGCTGAAGCTGAAGGCCCAGCATCCCGGCGCGCCCGTGGCGGCGCATCCGGAATGCCCGCCGCATATCGTCGACCATGCCGATTATATCGGGTCGACCAGCGGCATATTGGAATTCTCCAGGACCATGCCCGGCGACACGCTGATCGTCGCCACCGAACCGCATATCATCCACCAGATGCAGAAGGCGGTGCCGGAAAAGACCTTCATCGGCGCGCCCGGCGCCGACGGCAACTGCAACTGCAACATCTGCCCCTATATGGCGCTCAACACGATGGAAAAACTCTATCTCGCGCTGCGCGACCTGCAGCCGCGGATCGAGATGGAGGAGGGGCTGCGCCTCGCCGCCAGGAAGAGCCTCGACCGGATGCTGGAAATGGCAAGCGGGACGGTCGGGCAGGGCGACCTGGGCGCGCGCTGATGGACATGATCGCGAAAGGGCTGGGGGAGAGCATCGGCTTTTCCCTTCCCGGCTTCGATCTCGACGCCTTCGTCGTCTCCACCCTGGCGGAGGATCTTGGCCCGCAGGGCCGCGACGTCACGAGCGAGGCGGTGATCCCCGCCGACGCGATCTTCGACGGGGTGATGGACAGCCGCGATGCCGTGACGCTGGCCGGCCTGCCCATCGCCGCCGCCTTCTTCCGCGCGCTCGATCCCGATGCGGAGATCGAACTGCTTCGGCAGGACGGCGACCGCGTGGCGGCGGGCACTGACATCATGCGCATCCGCGGCCGGGCCCGCGCCATGCTCACGGCCGAGCGGTCCGCGCTCAACACCGTGCAGCATCTGACCGGCATCGCCACGATGACCCGCGCCTATGTCGACGCGATCCTGGGCACGGGCGCGACCCTGCTCGACACGCGCAAGACCATTCCCGGCCTGCGCGTGCTGGAAAAATATGCGACGCGCATGGGCGGCGCCACCAATCACCGCATGGGCCTTTGGGATGCGGCGATGATCAAGGACAATCATGTCGCGGTCGCCGGATCGGTCGAGGAAGCAGTCCGCCGCGCCGCCGCCGCCGGGATCGCCAGCATCATCGTGGAGGTCGACCGTGTCGACCAGATCGAACCGGCGCTCGCGGCGGGCGCCACGCACCTCCTGCTCGACAATATGGACGCGCCCACCCTGCGCGGGGCCGTCACGCTGGTCGGCGGGCGCGTCCCCACCGAAGCGTCGGGCGGCGTCACGCTCGACACCATCCGCGCCCGGGCGGAAACCGGCGTCACCTATATCAGCGTCGGCCGCCTGACGCAGTCGGCCCCGGCCGCCGACATCGGACTGGATTTCGCCTTTGCCTGAGTTCGCGCCCTTGCTGCGGCTGGTGCTGCCATTGCTCCTGCTCGCGGCCCCGGCCGGCGCCCTGGCGCAGTCGGCGCAGTGCAGCCTGCCCGCCCAGATGCCCCGGCCGCGCCCCGACCTGCCGAATGCCGACCAGCCGCGCCGCCTGCTGCCCATCGGCGGCTACACGCTGGCGCTCACCTGGTCGCCGCAATATTGCAAGGGCGCGAAGGGCAGCGACGACGCCTTTCAGTGCGGCGGCCGCAACGGCCGTTTCGGCTTCACCCTGCACGGTCTCTGGCCGGACGGCATCGGCAAGGACTGGCCGCAATATTGCCGCGCCACCGATCTGCTGCCGCGCCCGGTCATCCGGCAAAATCTCTGCTCCACGCCGTCCGCCCAGCTGCTCCAGCATGAATGGGCCAAGCACGGCACCTGCATGACGACGAAGCCGGAGCTCTATTTCAATCTCTCCCGCGCCCTCTACCAGTCGATCCGCTATCCCGACATGGCCGCGCTTGCCCGTCGCAAGACGCTGACGGTCGCGCAGTTCGCCCAGGCCTTCGCCGCCGCCAACAAGGGGATGCGCGCCGACATGATGCGCGTCACGATCACGCGGGACAATGGCCTGAACGAGCTGTGGCTGTGCCTGGACCGGACGCTGGAATTCGCGCGCTGCCCGGCTCATCAGGGCGGGGCGGACGACCGGGCGGCGCTGCGCATCGCGCCCGGACCGAACATCCCCAATCCCCGGCGCACTCCGCCCGTTCCGGCGCGGCGCCCCGGCCTGATCCTCGACCTCGACCCCCAGGCCGAGGTACATAAGGATTAGCCTTCGACGATCACCGTCGATGGATGATGCCGGTCCAGATGCCTGCGGATGATCCGCAGGTTCTTGCTGTTGGATTTGTAGAAGAAATCGAAAATATCCCCGGCGAAGGGAATGGCGCCGATCACCGTGTCGAAGCCGACATTGGCAGCCATGCGCGTAAGCTGCCATTTCGACATGCCCAGGTTCCGGGCTTCCCACACGATCCATGCGCCCATCGCCGCCGTCGCCAGATCGCCCACCACGGGGATCAGCCCGACCAGGCTGTCCAGCCCGACCCTGCGGTTGGTGCCGGGCAGCACGAACAGCCCCTCCAGCACCGCCTCCATCATTTCGATCCGCCGCCGCACGGACGCCGGATCACGGCCGAATCCGGGCATGTCGCGCACGATCCGATCGAACTGCTCCTGCGAAATCGCCATCCTCTGTCCTCCAGGCATCCGGCTTCCTGAAGTCCTAGTTGGTGCTCCTGAACAGATGGTTCAATGGGTGCCGCGCGCGAGGGGACGGCATGAAGCCGGTCAGCCGCTGCGCCACCAGCGACCAGCGCACCGGCGCGCCCAGGGCGATGAAGCCGTTATGCGCCTGCATCAGCGCCTCCGCCTGCGCCACCCGCGCCATGCGCTCGTCCAGGCTGCTGGCAAGGCTTGCCGCCTGCAATTGCGCCTCCGCCTCTGCCGAACAATGCACCTTCCGCGCGCAGCCGATGCGGCCCAGATACCAGATCGCGCTGTCATAGGCGGCAACTTCATCGACCAGCCGCAGATCGGCATCGGCCGCCATGTCGACCCGCTCGACCGCCAGCCCGATCATGCCCAGATCATGCCGCACCAAGCCGAAGAGAAGGGTGGAGCCCGGCCCGGCGGGCAGCGCCACGCGCAGCGTCGGGGGGTCGCCATTATCGCTGCGCCATCGTTTCATGATGGCCTGTCCCTGCGCCCAGCGATCCTCCATCGACAGGCCGGACCAATCCGGCACGGCCGGCGGTCCGGGCAGGTCGAACTGACCGGGCACGATCTGCTCCGTCGTCGCCCAGCCGCCCACGGGGAACAGCACCGGCAGGCGGCTGCGGTCGATCGCCATGCTGATCGCCCGCCGCACGCCGTCGTCCTCCAGCAGTTTGCCGTTGGCGCCGCCCCGTTTCATCATCGCCAGCCCCAGCAAGCCCTGCACCGGGTCGATCCGCACATCGTCGCGGTCGACACCGGCGGGCACCAGCAGCGGCAGGTCGGAAAAACGGCCGCCCAGGACCAGATCGGCCTTGTCCTGCTGAAATCGGGTGATGGCGAGCGCCGCGCGTTCGGCCCGCACGATCCGGGTCTGCCAGGGGGGTATGGGCAATTCATCGCCGGATTCATTCGTGACCCGTTCCACCGGGGTCAGCACCAGCGCCCCGGCGTGGACACCATCCCGCTCCTCACGACGATAGGGGCCGGTCCCGCCCTCCCGCGACAGGATCGCCATCTGGGGCTGGGCCAGCATCTGCAGCACATAGGGGCGCGGCGCGGCCAGCCTGATCTCGATCACCTCGCCCGTCATGGCGACGACGTCCCTCACCGCATCCAGCGGCCCGGCGGGGTCCAGCCGCCGCAGCGCCTCTATCCGCGCCATCAGCAGCCGTCCGACATCCTTCGCCAGCACCTTGCGCCCGTCCGGCCAGAACGCCCGGCGCAGGCGGAAGATGTAGCTGCGGCCATCGTCCTCGACGATCCAGCGCTGGGCCAGGGCGGGCAATATTTCCCCGTCGGCGTCGAATGCCACCAGCCCCTGCGCGGTGGTTTCCAGGAACAGCTTCGATCCGGGATCGGGCAGATTTTCCAGCGGCTTGGCGAAATCCGCAGGGTCGCCGATCACGCTGACCGTCACCGGACCGCTGCCCTCGTCCGAACAGCTTCCCAACATCATGGCCATCATGACCAGCCCGCCAAGCGGTGATCGGGCAAGAAGCCGGTGAGGAAGGAGGGACAACATGTACAGACAGGGCTTAACCCGCAACGGCGCCCGCGCCAACCACCATCACGCGACCCGCTGCTTCAGCTCCGGCCAGGCGTGATTTTGCCGCCGCTGCCTTAGAGCGGGTTTCGATCTGATTGAACCAGATCGCCGCTCTGGTTTCTTTGTTTGCCGCGATTTCTTAACCAGCGATCGGTTCCGATCGCTTGGAAATCGCTCTGATGCAGCCAGGTTTGCCCCTGTCCCATAGCGGTACAGGATTTTGTTAACCATGACTTCGCATTGGCCCGGCGCGCGCATCATTCTATATCCTCGGATATGCGCCTCTTCTCGATAATCCTGCTCATCTCCGCTGCCGTCACGGCCACGGCGCTGGCCCAGGGCGTCACTTCGCCCTTCACCGTGGCGGAAAGCGGGCGAAGCTATGCGTCACTGGGCGACGCGATCAGGGCGATCGGCGATGGCCGCGGCACGGTTCTGGTGGCGCCGGGCAGCTATGCGCAATGCGCGGTGCAGCAGGGCGGCGACGTCACCATCCGCGCGCAGAAGCCCGGCACCGCCATATTCGACGGCGTCGCCTGCGAACAGAAGGCGGCCCTGGTCCTGCGCGGCCGGTCGAGCAGCATCGACGGCCTCATCTTCCAGAATCTGCGCGTCCCGGACGGCAATGGGGCGGGCATCCGGCTGGAAAGCGGCGACCTGACCGTCACCAACAGCCTGTTCCGCAACAGCGAGGAAGGTATTTTGACCGGCGACGCGCCCGGCAACAGGATCAGCATCGACAGGTCGACCTTCCGTCATCTGGGGCGCTGCGACCGCGACCTCGCCTGCGCTCACGGCATTTATGCGGGGCGCTATGGCAGCCTGTCGGTCACCCATTCCCGGTTCGACCAGGGCGATGGCGGCCATTATCTGAAAACCCGCACGCCGCGGGTCACCATCACCGACAACAGCTTCGACGACAGCGGCGGGCGCCTCACCAACTATATGATCGACCTCTCCAACGGGGCCAGCGGCACGATCAGCGGCAATGCGATGGTGCAGGGCCGCGACAAGGACAATTACAGCGCCTTCATCACCGTCGCGCCGGAGGGACGGGAACAGGACAGCAGCAACCTTTCCATCGCCAACAACAGCGCCTCCTTCGTGCCCGGATTGCAGCGCAACAGCAGCTTCGTCGCCAATTTCACCGACGATGCAGTGAAAATCGGCGCGAACCGCCTGGCGAACGGGATCAAGGTGACGGATCGGCGCTGAAGGAACCGGCCGCCGGCCGTCGGCATGGGGGGGGCAGGATGGCGTGATCCCTCCTGCACCGGGCTTGCAAGCGGGCGCGCCCGCGCCGATAACCGCCCCATGCGCAGCACCTATGGTTCAGCCACCGTTCGACTCTATCATCTCAGCGATGCCGATGGCGGGGGCGGGGCGACGACCCTATTCTACGGCCCGCTGAACGAAGCCATGCGCATAGCCGGGCAGCAGCCGGAGGACGTGCAGGACGGCCTGTTCCTGGCCACCGACAATGATGTCGTCGCCTATCTCGATCTTCTGGAGGGCTGATTTCCTCCCGCCTCACCCTGCCGCGAAGCCGAAGGGCGCATGGGTCCGCCGGAAATCCTCCGGCAGCATGTCGCGCCCGATCGGCGGCGCGGATCGGGCCATGCACTGGCTGCGATGGCACAGGCGGCAGGTGACGCCGATCGGCGTGGGTTCGGCTGCGGCCTCGCCCGCGGCGTAGATCAGCCGATGCGCGTGCTCCGCCGCACAGCATAGCGCGATCGCCCGCTCGATCTTCGGCGCGCCCCAGCCGCCGCCGCCCGCCGTCACCGTGCGCGCGATCGAAAAGAAACGTTGCCCGTCCGGCAGTTCCAGCCATTGGGTGAGCACTTCGCGAGGACGCTCGAACGCGTGGTGCACCGACCAGAGCGGGCAGGAGCCGCCATGGCGGGCGAAGGGAAAGCCCGCGCCGTCCAGCCTTTTGCTGACATTGCCCGCATGATCGACGCGCAGGAAGAAGAAGGGGACGCGTTCCTGACCCGGCTTTTGCAAGGTCGTCAGGCGATGGGCCGTCTGTTCGAAGCTGGTGCCGAACTGCCGGGCCAACGCCTCGACATCATAACGCCGCGCCTCCACCGCCCGCGCAAAGGCGGTATAGGGCATCAGGATCGCCGCCGCGCCATAGCTGGCGAGCGCCCGTCGCGTCAGCCGCCGCCCGCTTTCGCCGGCGAACTGGCCGTCCTTCAGCAGCGCGTCGAAATCGCGGCGCATTTCCAGATAGGCGACCTGCAGCGCCAGTTGGAACTGGGTGCTCGCTCCGTCCAGCGCGTCGTCCAGCAGCACCGCGTCGCGATGCCGGTCCAGCCGCCGCATCGACCCCGCCATGACATCGGGCGGCAGCCGCCGGACGCGCAGGTTGTGCTTCGCCTTCAGCCATGCCGAGAGGCTGCCCGCCGCCTCGATTTCCTGCGCCAGCTTTTCCCCCGCATCGTCCAGCAGGGGAAAGCTGTTCCGCCGCGCGCCCAGGAAGCGTCGCGATTCGGCCACCGGATCGGCCGCTTCCGTCGCCTCTTCCCGCTCCATGCCGCCTTCCAGGCCTCGATCGGCCAGGGCCAGTTGCTCCTCGCGATAGGCCGTGTGCAGCCGCAGCAAAGCCTCCGTGATCCCAGGATAGTTGACCGCGACATCCCCGGTCGCCAGCACCGGCAGGTCGATGTCCGCGAACATCGGATCCTTCAATACGGCCTGCAACCGCGCCGTCTGCTCCGCGCCGCCGTCGCCCGCCAGCTCGCTCATGTCCATCTTGTAGGTGCGGGCGAGGCGCAGCAGCATGTCGGCGGTCAGCGGCCGCTGGTTACGCTCCAGCAAGGCCACATAGCTGGCGGAAATCTCCAGATCCTCGGCCATGTCGGCCTGCGTCAGGCCCAGCTCGCGCCGCAACCTGCGCAGGCGCGGGCCCATGTAAACCGGACGATCCTTGGCCATTGGTGAAGCGCTCCTGTACAGACCTTACAACTTTACACGCAAATCTTGTAAAGTTCTACAACTGAACTTCGCGCCCCCTGCCGCACCCGCAAAATCGCTTCTAGGAAAACGCCATCAATTCACCGCCACATTCATGGGATCGAGCAGTCATGACCTATCAGCAGGAAATCACGAAGGCAGGCACCATCATCGGGGGTCAGGGCCATTGGGACGGCATCGCGGCCGAATCGGTCGCCCGGATGCGTCTCCAGAACCGCTTCCACACCGGCCTCGACATCGCCCGCTACACCGCCGGCATCATGCGCCGCGACATGGCCGCCTATGATGCCGATCCGGCGAACTACACCCAGTCGCTTGGCTGCTGGCACGGGTTCATCGGTCAGCAGAAGATGATCAGCATCAAGAAGCATTTCGGCACGACCAAGGGCAGATATCTCTATCTTTCCGGCTGGATGGTCGCGGCGCTGCGCAGCGAATTCGGCCCGCTGCCCGACCAGTCGATGCATGAGAAAACCAGCGTCCCCGCGCTGATCGAGGAACTCTACACCTTCCTGCGCCAGGCCGATGCCCGCGAACTGGGCATGATGTTCCGCGACCTCGATGCCGCCCGCGAAGCCGGCGACGAAGTGAGGGCGCAGAAGATCAGCCACGACATCGACAATTACGAGACCCACATCGTCCCGATCATCGCGGACATAGACGCCGGCTTCGGCAATGCCGAGGCGACCTATCTGCTGGCCAGGAAGTTCATCGAGGCGGGCGCATGCTGCATCCAGATCGAGAACCAGGTCTCGGACGAAAAGCAGTGCGGCCACCAGGACGGCAAGGTCACGGTGCCGCATGAGGACTTCCTCGCGAAGATCCGCGCGGTCCGCTACGCCTTCCTGGAGCTGGGGATCGACGACGGCATCATCGTCGCCCGCACCGACTCGCTGGGCGCCGGTCTCACCAAGCAGATCGCCTACAGCAAGGAAGATGGCGACCTGGGCGACCAGTATAACAGCTTCCTCGATGTCGAGGAGGTCACGGACATCAACACGCTGCGCGGCGATGTCGTCCTGGCCCGCGGCGGCAAGCTGTTCCGTCCGAAGCGGCTGCCGTCCAACCTGTTCCAGTTCCGCTCCGGCACCGGAGAGGATCGCGTCGTCCTCGACTGCATCACCTCGCTCCAGAACGGCGCGGACCTGCTGTGGATCGAGACGGAAAAGCCGCATGTCGAACAGATCGCGGGTATGGTCGACCGCATCCGCCAGGTCGTGCCGAATGCGAAGCTGGTCTACAACAACTCGCCGTCGTTCAACTGGACGCTGAACTTCCGCCAGCAGGTGTTCGACGCATGGACCGCGCAGGACAAGGATGTCAGCGCCTATGATCGGGCGAAGCTGATGAGCGCCGATTATGACGCGACGGAGCTGGGCCGTGAGGCTGATGAGAAGATCCGCACCTTCCAGAGGGATGCGGCGGCGCGGGCCGGCATCTTCCATCACCTCATCACCCTGCCAACCTATCACACTGCCGCTCTGTCGACCGACAATCTTGCCAGGGAATATTTCGGTGAGGCAGGAATGCTGGGCTATGTCGAAGGCGTCCAGCGCAAGGAAATCCGCCAGGGTATCGCCTGCGTCAAGCACCAGAACATGGCCGGTTCGGACATTGGCGACGACCATAAGGAATATTTCGCGGGTGAAGCGGCGCTGAAGGCGGGCGGCACCCACAACACGATGAATCAGTTTGCAGCCTAAAGGCTGCGGAGGGAATCAGTTTGCGGCCCTGAAGGCTGCTGAACGATCCGGGTCGCGGGGGTGCAGTTCCCGCGATCAGGGTGGAAGGACTTGACGACCCGGAGCTTCGTGCTCCGGGTCGTTTTTTTATAAGGCCAGCTTGTGAAACCCTCGCCGGTTCCGGGTTTCGCATTCGGGCGGGCGGGGCTATTGCGGTTCCGCGTTCACCGGAGGAGCCGATGCCCTACACCCTCATCACCGCCAACCGGAATTATTCGAGCTGGTCGCTGCGCCCCTGGGTGCTGATGAAGGCGCTGGCCATTCCCTTCAGCGACCGGATGGAGCCTTTTGCCGCTGCCGAAAACTACGTCGCTTTCCGTGAATTTTCTCCCACGGGCCAGGTGCCGGTCCTGATCGATGGGGACAGGACGGTGTGGGATTCGCTGGGCATCACCCTTTACCTGGCGGACAGGCATGCGGAGGTCTGGCCAAGGCAGGAGGCGGCGAGGGCCTGGGCGCAATCGGCCGTGGCGGAAATGCATGGCGGCTTCGCCACCCTGCGCAATGATTGCCCGATGAATGTCGGCGTGCGAGTGGAGCCGCATTTGCCTTCGCCCGCACTGAACCGCAACATCGCCCGGCTGACCGAATTGTGGGAGGAAGGACTGTCCCGTTTCGGCGGACCATTCCTGGCCGGACCCGCCTTTACAGCCGTCGACGCCTTTTATGCGCCGGTCGCTTTTCGGGTGCGGACCTATGGCCTCAACATCGGCCAGACGGCGCTGGGCTGGGTCGGGCATATGCTGGCGCTGCCCGCCATGCGGGAATGGGAAAGCGCGGCGCTTGCCGAAACATGGCGCGAGGAAAGCCATGAAGCGGAGCTTGGAGCGGCCGGGCGCATCGTGGCGGACCATCGCGCCGCCTGAGCTGCGACTGGCCGAGAGCCGGGCTGGACGCTAGGTGCGGCCGATTATCTCCCACAACAGCAAAAATTGGCTGCTTTTACCCTTTTCCCTTCCCCTGTCTGGGTCTAGGGGAAATCATTATGGTCAAGCCCAGCACCCTTTACGAGAAGATTTGGGACGCGCATGTCGTCGAACGCCGTCCCGATGGAACCTGCCTGATCTATATCGATCGCCATCTCGTGCATGAGGTGACGAGCCCCCAGGCGTTCGAGGGGCTTCGGCTTGCCGGTCGCAAGGTGCGGCGGCCTGACCTGACGCTGGCGGTGCCGGATCACAATCTGCCCACCACAGCGCGACGCGACGCGGCGGGCCACCGCATTCCCATTGCCGATCCGGAAAGCGCGCAGCAGTTGGCGGCGCTGGAACGGAACGCGCCGGAATTCGGCGTCCGCCTGATCGGCGACGCGGATCCCGAACAGGGCATCGTCCATGTCGTCGGGCCGGAACAGGGCTTCACCCTGCCTGGCACCACTCTGGTCTGCGGTGACAGCCACACCAGCTCGCACGGTGCGCTGGGCGCGCTGGCCTTCGGGATCGGCACGTCGGAGGTGGAACATGTGCTGGCCACCCAGACGCTGCTGCTCAAGCAGTCGAAGACGATGGAAGTCGTCGTCGAGGGCGAGTTGGGCTATGGCGTCACGCCCAAGGACGTTGCGCTGGCTATTTGCGGGCGGATCGGCACTGCCGGCGGCACCGGCTATGTCATGGAATATCGCGGATCGGTGTTCCGCGACATGTCGATCGAGGGACGGCTGACCGTCGCCAACATGTCGATCGAGGCCGGCGCGCGGTCCGGCCTGTTCGCGCCCGATGAAAAGACCTTTGCCTATCTGAAGGGCAGGCCGCTGGCACCCAAAGGTGCCGACTGGGATGCTGCCGTCGCCTATTGGAAGACGCTGGCGACCGATGAAGGCGCCGTATTCGACAAGAGCGTCGTCATCGATGCCGCCGACATCGTGCCGAACGTCACCTGGGGCACCAGCCCGGAGGATGTTGTGCCGGTGACTGGCGTGGTACCCGATCCGGAGAGTTTCGCGGACGCGTCCAAGCGGGCGGCCGCGCAGAAATCGCTTGATTACATGGGCCTTTCTGCCGGACAGCGGATGGAAGATGTGGCGATCGAGCATGTCTTCATCGGCAGTTGCACCAACAGCCGTATCGAGGATTTGCGCGCCGCAGCCGACCTGCTCAAGGGACGCCGCATCGCCAGCGGCATCAAGCATGCGATGGTGGTTCCCGGCTCCGGGCTGGTCAAGCGTCAGGCGGAGGCCGAAGGTCTCGACCGCATTTTCACCGAGGCCGGGTTCGAATGGCGGGAGCCGGGCTGCTCCGCTTGCCTGGGCATGAACCCGGACAAGGTGCCGGCCGGGGAGCGCTGCGCCTCCACCAGCAATCGCAATTTCATGGGTCGGCAGGGGCCGGGGTCGCGGACGCATCTCGTCTCGCCCGTCATGGCCGCTGCCGCCGCCGTCACCGGACATCTCACGGACGTACGCGAACTGATGAGTGAAAAAAGGGGAGAGGCGGTCGCATGAAGAAGGTATTCTGGCTGCTGGCGCTGGGCGCGCTGGCGAGTGCTGCCATGGCGGCGACCCTGGGACGCGCGGAAGATACGCCACGCCCGGCGAGCAAACAGGCGGATTGATGGAAAAGCTGAATATCGTCGACGGCCGGGCCTATCCGTTCGGGATGAAGAATGTCGACACCGACATCGTCATCCCGGCGCATTGGCTCAAGACCATTTCGCGGGCGGGCCTGGGCAGGGGCGCTTTCGAGGTGTTGCGCAAGGAGCCGGGCAATGTCTTCGATGATCCTGAATATGCGGGCAGCCCGATCCTGATCGCGGGCGACAATTTCGGGTGCGGGTCCAGCCGCGAACATGCCGCCTGGGCGCTCGCCGACCTGGGCATCAAGGTCGTGATCGCGCCCAGCTTCTCCGATATTTTCTCCGGCAACGCATTCAAGAACGGCATTTTGACGGTGGTCCTGCCGCAGGAGGCAATCGACCGGTTGATGGATGTTGCCCGCACCGACCCCATCCATGTCGACCTGGAACATCAGACGGTCACGACGCAGTTCCAGGATCGCTTCCAGTTCGAGATCGACCCGTTTCGCAAACACTGCCTGCTTGGCGGTCTGGACGAAATCGGGCTGACGCTGGGACAGGCGGACACCATCAGCGCATTCGAGGCAAAGGACGCCGGCACGCGCCCCTGGCTCGTCCCCGCCGTTGCGTAAGCGTCCCGATCTTCCTATTTCGGATCGATGATCCATTTCACCTCTTACAGGGTACAGGCATGACTACCTTCGACGACCGCGAAAAGGCCTTTGAAAACATGTTTGCGCATGACCAGGAGATGCAGTTCCGCATCCAGGCGCGGCGCAACCGGCTGCTGGGCGAATGGGCGGCGGCGAAGATGGGCCTGACGCCCGAAGAAACGGACGCCTATGCCAAGGCCGTCGTGCAGGCTGATTTCGAAGAGGCGGGCGACGAGGATGTTATACGCAAGCTGCTGGGCGACATGACCCAGGCCGGCATCGACATCGACGAAGCGGGCGTTCGCGCCGCGCTGGACGAGCAGCAGGTCATTGCCCGCCGCATGTTCATCGAAGCCCAATAAGCGTCAGGAACCTTTCGCCATGCCGATGGCCGCCGATGACATTGCCGACATGATCCGCGCCGCCATCCCCGATGCGCAGGTGGAGATCACCGATCTTGCGGGCGACGGGGACCATTATGCGGCGAAGGTCGTGGCAGAGAGCTTTCGGGGCATGAGCCGCGTCGCTCAGCAGCGGGCCGTCTATGCCGCGTTGGGCGGGCGCATGGGCGGTGTGCTCCACGCCTTGCAACTGACCACTGCCGTCCCCAATTAACCGCCATCATATTGAGCGCGCCGGATTGGCGCCTGACAGGAATGGATCAGATAATGACCGACGCCGTGCAGCAGCGGATCGCCGACATCGTCAACGGCAATGATGTCGTGCTTTTCATGAAGGGCACCCCGCTGTTCCCGCAATGCGGCTTTTCCAGCCGCGCCATCGCGATCCTTGAACATCTGGGCGTCGCTTATGAAAGCGTCGACGTCTTGCAGGACCAAGGGGTCCGTCAGGGCATCAAGACCTTTTCCGATTGGCCAACCATTCCCCAACTTTATGTGAAGGGCGAATTTGTCGGCGGCAGCGACATCATGATGGAGATGTACGAGGCTGGCGAATTGCAGCAGCTGATGACCGACCAGGGCGTCGCAGCGGCCAACTGAACGCCTTTTATTAGCATGCTGAATGGGCGGTCCGGTCATCCGGGCCGCTTTTTTCATGCTTGTGACGCGGGTTGACGTTCGGCGTTGGGCTGGGAAAACCGGGTGGGAGGATGCGGCGGAGACTGGTGCCGCATCCTCCCGGGTAGTCGAACGATCGGGTATGAGGCTGGAAACGCAAAGCCTGTGCCAGCCAGCGGAAATCGGCCCTTAGCGCGCTGTCTGAGGGTTAATGTCCATGAAGCTGATCCATAGAATGTAAAATATGGCGACAGTCCGGGGAATGGCTTGACTACAGATGTAATCAATGCGATTACATCTGTAGTCGATTCTGGTACGGATGAACCCTGTGAGCGAGAAGATCAGCGAGGCCGAACTGGTGGTGATGGAGGCGCTGTGGGCACGCGCGCCCCAGACCGCCGCCGACGTGGCCGAGCGGGTCGCCGCCGGGCGCGAGTGGAGCGTCCAGACCGTCAAGACCCTGCTGTCCCGGCTGATGTCCAAGGATATCATTGCTGCCGATCAGGATGGCCGCCGCTTTTTATATCGCCCGCTCGTCGCGCGGGAGGAGTATGTTGCAGGCGAGTCGGGGCGGTTCGTGAACCGGCTGTTCGGCGGGCGCGTGTCGCCTCTGGTGGCGCAGCTTGCGAGCCAGGACCAGTTGACGGCGGAGGATATCGCCGAGCTTGAGGAAATCCTGAAAGGGTTGAAATCATGAGCGTCTGGATCGCAGAAACGCTGATCGCGACTACCCTGTTGATGGCGCTGGTCATGCTGCTGCGGCGACCGGTTGCGCGCTGGCTGGGTGCAAAGGCGGCCTATTGGCTTTGGCTGCTGCCGCTTGCCCGCATGACCTTGCCCGCTTTGCCGCGGGGAGTCGCCAACCCTTCGCCCTTGCAGCAGGCGGCCGATCAGGCGGGCTTGCCGACCCTGCTGGATCCGGCGCCGGTGACGCTGCCCCTTCAGTCCGGATCGGGCATTCCCTGGCTGGAGATCGCCGTTTCGCTCTGGCTGCTGGGCTTCGTCCTTTTCCTGATGGTGCAGGCGATCGGCTATGTCCGCTTCCGCCATTTCATCCTCAATGGAGCGACGCTGATCGGCGAGGAGGGTCGCATCCGCATCGTCACCAGCCCGAAGGCGGGCGGACCGCTGGCCTTCGGGCTTATCCGTCCTGTCATCGCGCTGCCCGCCGATTTCGCGCTGCGGTTCGACCCGCAGGAGCAGGCGATGGCGATCGCCCATGAGCGCGCCCATCATCAGGGCGGAGATCTGGCCGCCAACATGGTCGCATTGCTGCTGCTGGGCCTGCACTGGTGCAATCCGATCGCCTGGGCCGCCTATCATGCCTATCGCGCGGATCAGGAGCAGGCTTGCGATGCGCGGGTGCTGTCGCTCCATGGCCGGGATCAGGCGCATGCCTATGGGCGCGCCATCCTGAAGGCTGCCGGAGGTCGCCGGTTCGCCGGCGCCTGCCATCTCAATCGCATAACCGCGCTGAAAGGGAGGCTGAAAATGCTGTCTGCCCATGAAATGTCGCTGTGCCGCATCAGTTGGGGCATGGCGGCGGTCGCCCTCGTGACCGCGGCGGGCCTGGCCCTGACTGCGTCCGGCACCCGGGCGGCGCGACAGGTCGCCGCGATCACCGACAAGGTGGAAGCGATGAATTTCGGCAGGCTCGCCGATCTGGTTGCCCAGCCTGCTTCGGCCAGCGAGATCGCCCCATCCCAGACGCCGAAAATCGCCGCCGCAGCCCAATCACAATCCCCTGCCGGACAAGCCGGGGAGACGGCATCGCTGCCCTCGGCTCCGCCCGCTCCTCCCGCTCCGGCTGCGCCCGTGGCCGATGTGGCGCCGCCGGTCCCGCCCGTTCCGCCGTCGCCTCCCACCGCCCTGGGCGATGAGGGCGAACGCGTCATGTCCCATGCCATGCCGAGCGAAGCGGAAATCCGCCGCAAGATACCGAATGTCGACATCGCCAATGGTTGCGAGAACGGCAAGAGCGTCAGTCGGCAGGAGACGGTGGACGCCGATGGCCGCCGCCACATCCGTGTCCGGATTTGTCAGGACCAGATAGAGGGGCAGGCCAACCGCGCTGCCCGCGCAGGATTGATCGCG
Source organism: Sphingobium sp. LSP13-1-1.1 (assembly GCF_040676415.1). NCBI lineage: Bacteria > Pseudomonadati > Pseudomonadota > Alphaproteobacteria > Sphingomonadales > Sphingobiaceae > Sphingobium > Sphingobium sp. LSP13-1-1.1. The sequence continues at coordinate 113,438 of NZ_JBEGHU010000089.1, forward strand.
GCCCGCGCCCAGATCGCGGCGGCGGCCCGGATGTCGGACAAGATCCGCGCCGAAGTCTTGCGCGATCTGGACAAGGAGATTGCGCAAATGGACGGGGAGGAGTGAGTCAGGCCTGACTGAAGCGGGGCCTGATTGGGGCAGGTGCGAAGCCAGGAAGCGGAATGCGCGACCTGCATCGGATTTGACGCAGCGTGCCCCATATCCGTTGTTCAGACCGCCACAATCTCCGGCAGGATGGCGTCGAGCAGCAGCATTCCGGCCGGGTCGATGCGAAGCCGCTGCCCGTCCTGGCGGATCATGCCATGCCCCGCAATCCGCGCGATTGCGTGCCTGTCGACCAGCATGTCGACGGGCAATCCCGACAGGCGCGCGATACGATCCAGATCCACGCCTTCGGCAAGGCGCAGTCCCATCAGCAGCGCTTCCCTGGCCCGGTCGCGGCCATCAAGCGGTTCCTCGCCTTGCAGGCCGTGGCCGTTGCGCGTTACGGCGCTCATCCAGTTTTCCGGCTTCCTGTGGCGCAGCGTCGCCAGTCCGTCGCGCCGGCCATGCGCGCCGGGCCCGACGCCGACATAATCGCCATAGCGCCAATAGGTCAGGTTATGCCGGCTTTCCTGTCCGGGCCGGGCGTGGTTGCTGATCTCATAAGCCCTTATGCCAGCGGCGGCCGTCATGGCCTGCGTCTGTTCGTAAAGATCGGCGGCATGGTCCGGATCGGCCGGGTTCAGCTTGCCCTGCGCCACCAGCGTCGCGAAGCGGGTGCCCGGTTCGATGGTGAGTTGATAGAGCGAGAGGTGGTCGGTGCCGAAGGACAGTCCGCGCGCCAGTTCGCTCTCCCAATCCGCCAGACTCTGATCGGGACGGGCATAGATCAGGTCGAAATTCACCCGGCCGAAGGTCGACTGGGCGACCTCCAATGCCGCCAGCCCCTCCCGCACGTCATGCGCGCGGCCGAGGAAATGCAGCGCCTCATTCTCCAGCGACTGAAGGCCCAGCGATACGCGGTTTACGCCAGCCGCCGCCAGGTCAGCGAATCGGGCGGCCTCGACCGAACTGGGATTGGCCTCCAGCGTGATTTCGATGTCGCTTGTCGGCCGCCAATGGCGGGTTGCCGCGTCGATCAGCGCGCCGACAATGTCGGGCGGCATCAGCGATGGCGTGCCGCCGCCGAAGAAGATGGAAGAAAGCCGGCGGCCGCCGTTCAGCGCGGCTTCATGGGCCAGATCGCTCAGCAACGCCGCACGCCAGGCATCGCCGTCGATGCTGGCCCGGACATGGCTGTTAAAATCGCAATAAGGACATTTGGAAACGCAAAATGGCCAATGCACATATAAGGCTATGGGCTCATCGGCCGCATTGTCGGGACTGAGAAGGGCGGGGGACATGATTGGAGGCGTTCTTAGGCGGCTTTGGCCCGCGCGGCCAGAGCGATTTCCAAGCGATCGGAACCGATCGCTGGTCAAGAAATCGCGGAAAACAAGGAAACCAGAGCGGCGATCTGATTCAATCGGATCGAAACCCGCTCTAGCGCTGCTGGGCCTGCTGGCGACAGCGGCGGCGCAGGGCGATGCGGAGCCGTCATCAAGGATGCGGCAATTGCCGCCGGCAAGGCCAGCCTCCTATTACGGGCTGGAGGAAGCGGACCGGGACGACCGCCTGATGCAGGACGTCGTGCTGGGCATGCAGAATGAAGAGCGGGAATCGCTGGGGCTTGCGCCATTGGCCTGGGACAGCGCCCTGGCCGCTGATGCGGCCCGCTATGCGCGGCAAATGGCGCAGACCAATATTTTCCGCCATTCCGCCCGTTCCAGCCGTACCATTCCGAGCGGCGAAAATCTCTGGATGGGGTCGCGCGGCCTTTATGATTATCAGCTGATGGTCGGCTCCTTCCTTGATGAGAAGCGCTGGTTCCGGCGGAGCGGCAAGCTGCCCGATGTCAGCGTCACCGGCCGATGGGAGGATGTCGGCCATTATACCCAGATCATCTGGCGCGGCACGCGCAAGGTCGGCTGCGCCCTGGCGGAGGGGCAAAGCTACGATTATCTGGTCTGCCGCTATTATCCGGCGGGCAATGTCTTCGGCCGCAATCCCCTGGACAAGGATGACGGCCTTCAATCCTGACCGGATCGCGCCCGTCCGGGGCAGCCGGGGGGTGTCAGCCGTTCGCGAAGGCCAGCCTATCTATTGACGATACTGTTCCGCCGCGGCGCAGGCGAGCTGGTCGGCCCGTTCATTTTCCGGGTGGCCGGCATGGCCCTTCACCCATTGCCAGGTCACCTTGTGGCGGGCAGCGGCCTTGACCAGTTCCTGCCAGAGTTCCGCATTTTTGACCGGCTTCCTGTCGGCCGTCTTCCAGCCGTTCTTCTGCCAGCCGAAGACCCATTTGGTGATGCCGTCCATCACATATTTGCTGTCGGTATAAAGGGTCACCTGGCATGGACGCTTCAGCGTTTCCAGGGCCTGCATGGCCGCCATCATCTCCATGCGGTTGTTGGTGGTCAGCGTTTCACCGCCGGAAATTTCCTTCTCCGTCTCGCCAAAGCGCAGCACCGCGCCCCAGCCGCCGGGGCCGGGATTGCCCTTGCACGCGCCGTCAGTGAAGATCTCGACCTGCGGAAGGGCGCTCATGCGCCGAGCAACATGGCCGGGTCGGCATCGGCGTAGAATTCAAGGCGACGCAGATAGGCGAGCGGATCCTTGCGCGTCACCAGCGCATCGGCGGGCGTATTGATCCAGTCATAGGCGCGCGTCAGCAGGAAGCGGAGCGCCGCGCCGCGGCAGAGGACAGGGAAAGCGTCGCGTTCGGCTTCGGTCAGGCCGTGCGTTTCGCGATAGCCGGCGCCGAGCGCCGCTGCCCGATCCCCGAACCATGTCGCGCCGTCATTACTGAACACCCAGGCACTATGCGTGACGGCCAGATCATAGGCGCGGATGTCGGTGCAGCTGAAATAGAAGTCGATGAGGCCCGTCACCTGGTCGCCCAACATCAGCACATTGTCGGGAAAGAGATCGGCATGGATGACGGAGCGGGGCAGGTCTGCCGGCCAATGGGCGTCGAGAAAAGCGAGTTCCTCCGCCACGCGCGCGCCCAGCCCAGGCGCGATCTGGGCGAAGTCCGCGCCGCATCTGGCGGCCAGCTCATGCCAGCCGGGGAGGTCGAGGGCATTGCGGCGGGTGCCGGCGAATCCCTCCGCCGCGCGGTGCATCTCGCCCAGCGCAGCGCCTGCCGCCCGGGCCTGGCCCACGGTCGGCTCCGTCACGGAGATGCCGGTCAGGAATTCGATCAGGCAGGCCGGGCGTCCGGCGAGCTGTTGCAGCCGCTTCCCCTGCCGATCCGCGATGAAACGGGGCACCAGGCAACCGCGTGCGCCCAGATGGTCGAGCAGGTCCATGAAGAAGGGCAGGTCCGCCTCATCCACCCGCTTTTCATAAAGGGTGAGGATATAGCGGTGGCCCTGCCCGTCCGGGCCGGTGGTTTCGAGCAGATAATTGCTGTTTTCCACCCCTTCCGCGATGCCCTTGGCGGAGACGAGGTGTCCGGCGTCGTAGCGGGTGAGGAAAGCGTCGATCTGTTCGGCGGGAACCTGGGTATAGACGGCCATGGATCTACGCGGCCTCCAGTCCGCGGGGGAGTTTGAAGGCAACGCTTTCCCGCGCGGTTTCGACCTGTTCCTCCAGCACGGAGAATCGTTCGCTGATCCGGTCGACCACTTCGCGCACCAGAACCTCGGGTGCGGAGGCGCCGGCGGTGAGGCCCAGCGTGCCGACGCCATCCAGCCAGGCGAAGTCGATCTCGTCGGCGCGCTGGATCAGTCGGGCCGGCGTCCCTTCGCGCTCGGCCACCTCCACCAGTCGCAGGGAGTTGGAACTGTTGGGCGCGCCGATCACGTACACGGCGTCGCAACGGGCGGCGATCGCCTTCACCGCGGCCTGCCGGTTGGAGGTGGCGTAGCAGATATCCTCGCCCTTGGGCGCATGGATCGCCGGGAAGCGGCGCTGGAGCGTGGCGACGATCGCTGCGGTGTCGTCCACCGACAGGGTCGTCTGCGTCAGGAAGGCGAGATTGTCCGGATCGGCAGGGGTGAAGGCTTCGGCATCCTCCACCGTTTCGACGAGGGTCATATGGCCCGGCTCTACCTGGCCGAAGGTGCCGATCACCTCCGGATGGCCCCGGTGCCCGATGAAGAGGATATGGCGCCCCACCTCCACCTGCCGTTCGGCCTGGCGATGGACCTTGCTGACGAGCGGGCAGGTGGCGTCGAGATAGTCGAGTCCGCGTTCCTCCGCCCTTGCCGGGACCGTCTTGGGCACGCCATGGGCGGAAAACACCACGGGTACGCCTTCGGGAACCTGGTCCAGTTCCTCGACGAAGATCGCACCTTTCGCCTTCAGCCCGTCGACCACATATTTGTTATGGACGATCTCATGGCGGACGTAGACAGGTGCGCCATATTTCTCGATCGCCCTTTCGACGATGACGATGGCGCGGTCGACACCGGCGCAAAAGCCTCGCGGGGCGGCGATAAGCAGCTTCATGGGCGGAAGGGCGGTCATGCCCGCCGCTTAGACCAATGCGGCTTTGGTGGAAAGCCGCTTACTTGCGGTGCTGTGCAGTTTGAGTTGCGTGGGGGACGGGCTATGGATAAGAAGCCCAACGCCTGTTCCCAAGGGATTGCCTGTGACCTTTTCTCGATTTGCGCTGACCGGAATGATCGCCATGGCCCTTGCGGGCTGTTCCCAGCGGGGCGAAATCGATCCCACGGGCGGCATCGTGGCCGTGCGCTCGGCCTGTCCCGTGGCGGCGATCCCGGCGCAGACCGGCGACGTCACGCTGTTCAACCCGGCGGGCAGCACGGATGCCCGCGCGATCGACGTGGTGGCGGAAATCACCAATCTGCGCTCGACCTGTTCGGACGGGGACCAGCTTTATACCGAGGCGACCTTCACCGTGAACGCCCGCCGCAGTGACGCGAGCGCGGCGCGGCAGGTGACGCTGCCCTATTATTCCGCCGTTGTGCGGGGCGGCAACGCGGTCGTCGCCAAGCGCGTGGGCCAGGTGGTGCTCGATTTCCCGGCCGGGCAATATCGCGCCACCGCGACCGCCAAGGCGGGTTCCTATGTGAACAAGGCTGCCGCGACATTGCCTGCCGACGTCCAGCGCAAGATCACGGAAAAGCGCAAGGCCGGCGATGCCGATGCCGCGATCGACCCCTTCGCGCAGCCGGAGGTCAAGGCGGCCCTGCAGCGAACCAGTTTCGAGCTGCTCGTGGGTTTCAACCTGACCCAGGATCAGCTCCGTTACAACGCGACCCGCTAAGCTCAGTTCATTTCCCCGTTCGGGCCGAGCTTGTCGAAGCCCTTGTTTCTTCTGAAAGAGGGCGACCCTTCGACAGGCTCAGGGTGAACGGGTCCTGGTAGAAAGTTCGCCCCAGTGTCTCTTTACAACCGTTTCACCGCCCATCTCGACGCCGTGCTCGACGCGCTGGAGGCTGACGGCACGCTGCCCACCGGTCTCAACCGCAAGCCGGTGACGGTCGAACCGCCGCGTGATCCGGGTCATGGCGACCTTGCCACCAACGCCGCCATGGTGCTCGCCAAGCCAGCCGGCAGCAATCCGCGCAGCCTGGCGGAGAAGATCGTCGCGGGGCTGGAAAAGCTGGACGAGGTCGAGGGCGCGTCCATCGCCGGACCGGGCTTCATCAACCTGAAGCTGACCGACGCCACCTGGCGCGCGGAGCTGGCCGCCATCCATGCCGAGGCGGAGGATTATGGCCGTTCCTCGACCGGGGAGGGCGTGACCGTCAACGTCGAATATGTGTCCGCCAATCCGACCGGCCCCATGCATATGGGCCATTGCCGGGGGGCGGTGGTGGGCGACGCGCTCGCCACGTTGCTGGAACATGTCGGGCACAAGGTGATCCGCGAATATTATATCAACGATGCCGGGGGGCAGGTCGACGTGCTCGCCCGGTCGGCGCATGTGCGCTACCGCGAGGCATTGGGCGAAGCGGTGGGAGAAATTCCCGAAGGCCTTTATCCCGGCGATTATCTGGTGCCGGTGGGCCAGGCGCTGGCCGCCCAATATGGCGACAGATATGTGGGCGCGCCGGAGGGCGAATGGCTGGTGCTGTTCCGCACCCAGGCGGTCGCGGCGATGATGGAGATGATCCGCAGCGACCTGGCGCTACTGGGTATTCATCACGACATCTTCTCTTCCGAGGCCGAGTTGCAGGCAGCGGGCAAGCCCGAAGCGGCCGAAAAATGGTTGCGCGCGCATGACCTGGTCTATGACGGCGTGCTGGAAGCGCCCAAGGGCGAGACGCCCGAGGATTGGGAGCCGGTCGAGCTGCCGCTGTTCCGTTCGACGAAATTCGGTGACGACCAGGATCGCCCGATCAGGAAGTCCAACGGTAGCTGGACCTATTTCGGCGCCGACATGGCCTATCATTACCAGAAGGCGCAGACGGCTGACCAGTTGATCGACATCTGGGGCGCGGACCATGGCGGCACGGTGAAGCGCATCCAGGCGGCGGTCGCCGCGCTGACCGAGGGCAAGGCGCGCTTCGACGTCAAGCTGATCCAGATGGTGCGCCTGCTGCGCGACGGCGAGCCGGTGAAGATGTCCAAGCGGGCCGGCAATTTCGTGACGCTCGCCGATGTGGTCCGCGAAGTCGGCAAGGATGTGGTCCGCTTCACCATGCTGACCCGCAAGGCCGATGCCCAGATGGACTTCGACTTTGCCAAGGTGGTGGAGGCGTCGAAGGACAATCCCGTCTTCTACGTGCAATATGCCCACGCACGCATCAGTTCGCTGGGACGACGGGCGGAAGAGGCGGGGATCGCCCTGCCTGCGCCCGACCTGTCCCGCCTTGGGACGGAGGAATTGGGGCTGGTGAAGCTCGCCGCGCAGTTCCCGCGCGTGGTGGAAGGGGCAGCTTTGGCCCGTGAGCCGCATCGTATTGCATTTTATCTCAATGACTTGGCATCTGCCTTCCATAGCTGGTGGAATCTCGGCAACGACAATCCGCAGGCGCGGGTCATCCTGACGGATGATCCGGCCACTACTTCCGCGCGGCTTTTCTTGAGCCGGGGAATCGGGCAGATCATCCGTAACGGGTTGGCGCTGATGGGCGTTGCGGCCCTGACCGAGATGCAATGACCGGCGGAGTTTGATCGAGATGGGCGACTATGCGCGGGGAAGGCTGGACCTGGACGATGAAGAGCGTCTGCCCTGGCTGGAGCCCGCCATCGAGGATGAGGAGGAGCAGGGGCTCTCGCCGCTGCGGCTGCTGGGCTTCATTCTCTTTGGCCTGGTGCTGATCGGCGCTGTCGTCGCGGGGGTCTGGCTGATCCAGAACCGGACCGGCGGCGCCAGGGGCGAAGGCAAGCTGATTGCCGCGCCCGCCGGGGACTACAAGATTCCCGCCAAGGAAGCCGACGCCAAGAAATTCGATGGCGAGGGCGATGCCAGCTATGCCGCGAGCGAGGGCGTGGCGCGCGACGGGCGAATCGACCCCACCCGCGTGCCGGAGGCGCCGATCGTGCCGACCGGATCGGCGGACAATGCGCGCCCCGCCGTGAAGGGCAAGCCGGCGCAAAGCGTCACGGCGCGGGTGACGGATGAGACCAGCGCCAGGCCGGCGGCAGCGGCGGCGCGGCCCGCAGGCGGCGGCATGATCCAGCTTGGCGCCTATGGGAACCAGGCATTTGCCAAGGATGCGTGGAAGCGTTTGTCCAAGCGTTTTACCTATCTGGAGCCGTTGCCGATGTCGATCGAGCAGGCGGAAGTGGGCGGCAGCACGGTCTATCGCCTGCGCGCCGCGGCAGGCGGGCAGGCCAGTACGCTTTGCGGCAAGCTCAAGGTCGCGGGCGAAAGCTGTATGGTGGTCAATTAGGGGCGAAGGGCGATCTGGTTTGAAGGGCCCCATCGCGACCGTTTCGTTCGGCCCTGAAGCCACTGAGCTTCCTATCCCGCAACCAATATTGGGAAATCACGCCGCAAGGCCGGAATAACCCCTTCGACAGGGCTTCTTTCACCCGCTACCATCGCTTCGCATGAAACCCGTTATCTTTGGCCTTTGCGGTGAGACCCTGACATCCGACGAACGCGCCTTTTTCGCGGAGGCCGATCCGGCGGGTTACATTCTCTTCCGGCGCAATATCGTGGATCGCGCGCAGCTTCGCGCCCTGACCGACGACCTGCGCGCGCTGCATGGTCGTGACGATCTGCTCATCATGATCGATCAGGAAGGCGGCCGGGTGGCGCGGATGCAGGCGCCGGTCTGGCCCAGCTTCCCTCCCGGCGCGCTGTTCGACAGGCTCTATGAGATAGCGCCGTCCAGCGCCATTGCCGCGGCCCGGGCCAATGCACGGGCCATTGCCGCGACCCTGGCGGAGGTCGGGATCACGGTCGATGCGCTGCCGTTGCTCGACGTGCGGCAGGATGGGGCGAGCGACATCATGGGTGACCGTACCCTGGGCGCAGAGCCGATGCGGGTCGCGGCCTTGGGAAGGGCCGTGATCGAAGGGCTCGCCGAGGAGGGCGTGGTCGGCATCATCAAGCACATGCCGGGTCATGGCCGCGCGATGGTCGACAGCCATCATGAACTGCCCATCGTCACGGCCGACGAGGATGCGCTGGCGATCGACCTGGCGCCCTTTCAGGCGTTGAAGGACGCGCCCATCGGAATGACGGCGCATGTCGTCTACACCGCCTGGGACCCGGACCTGCCGGCCAGCCTTTCGCCTTCCGTGATCGACACGATCATCCGTGGGCGGATCGGTTTCGACGGGCTGTTGATGTCCGACGATCTCGACATGAAGGCGCTGAAGGGCAGCATCCCCGAACTGGCGGCGGCAACGGTTGCGGCGGGTTGCGATCTTGCCCTCAACTGCTGGGGGCGGATGGACGACATGGTGGGCATTGCGGGCCTGCTGCCGGAGATCGGCGTGGAGGCCAGGGCAAGGCTGGACCGGGCGATGGCGTCGAGGCGCGCCGTGCCCGACGGTCCGCCGCTGGACGAACTGCTCGCCACCCGCGACGCGCTGCTGGCCATGGTGCCGGCGTGAAACGGTGCGCTGACGGGCGGAACGTGCCGCTTTGACGATGGAGGATTTCTTCACCCCCGCCGCAGCGCCCAGGCCGGACACGCTGACCGTCAGCTTTGAAAGCTGGGAAGGGCCGCTGGACCTGTTGCTGGCTCTGGCGCGGACGCAGAAGGTCGATCTGCGCGAGATCTCCATCCTTGCGCTGGTCGAACAATATCTTGCCCATATCGAGGGCGCGCGGAAGCTGAAGCTGGAACTGGCGGCCGACTATCTGGTGATGGCGGCTTGGCTGGCCTATCTCAAATCCTCGCTGCTGCTGCCCAGGGAGGCGCAGCCCGAACCCGGCCCCGAGGAATTGGCGCTGCGGCTGCAATTGCGGCTCCAGCGGCTTCAGGCGATGCGGGAGGCGGGTGCCCGGCTGATGGCGCGCGACCGTGTCGGCCGCGACGTGTTTGTCCGGGAAAAGCCGGAGGGCTTGCGCCTCGTCCGCAAGGCGAAATGGGCGGCCAGCCTGTTCGAACTGATCCAGTCCTACGGCCAGGTCCGCGCGCGGACGCAGCCAGTGGTGCATATGGTCGCGGTCCGGCCGGTCATGACCCTGGACGAAGCGATACAGCGTGTCGGCACCTTGGTGGGGGCGGCGATCGACTGGACCGCGCTTGAAGCCTTCCTGCCAGGCGGGCAGGATGGGCCAATGGCACGATCGGCGCTGGCCAGCAGTTTCGTCGCCGCGCTGGAACTGGCGCGGCAGGGGCGGCTCGAAATCCAGCAGGAAGGCATTTTCGAACCCATTTTCCTGCGCGCCGCCGTGCCGGAATCGACTGCGGGGCGCCTGTTGTGATCGAGGAAGAGGATGATTTCCTTCGCGCGGTGGAGGCCGTGCTGTTCGTGTCGGAACAGCCGCTGGCCCCGGCGGAGATCAGGCTGCATGTGGGGGAGTCGGGCGATCTGCCTGCCGCGCTTGCAAGCTTGAGCGCGCATTATGCCGGGCGCGGCGTCAATCTGGTCGAACGGGGCGGACGCTGGCATTTCCAGACGGCGGCCGACCTTTCTCATATTCTTCGTCGGGAAAAGGACGAGACGCGCAAGCTGTCGCGTGCCGCCATGGAAACGCTGGCGATCATCGCCTATCATGAACCCGTCAGTCGCGCCGAGATAGAGGGCATTCGCGGCGTTCAGGTGGCGAAAGGCACTCTGGACGTGCTGATGGAGGCAGGGTGGATCAGGCCCGCCGGGCGCCGGGAGGTGCCGGGACGGCCCCTGATCTACGTCACGACGGTGGAATTTCTGTCGCATTTCGGCCTTGGCAGCCGCCGGGACCTGCCCGGGATCGACGATCTGCGGGCCGCCGGCCTCCTGGATCCGGTCGATTTGGCGCTTGAGGGTCTGGGCGCCCAATCCGTTGTGGAAAATGATGAGGAAGACGCCTAGATCATGCTTGGTCCATTAGGGCCAAAACATGATCTGCGGGTTTTGTTTGCCGTGATTTCCAGGCTGTGAAATGGTTCCATTTCAGTCGAAATCACTCTAGATGAGACGCAGTTTCAGGAGTGTGTTCAAATGGGTTCCTTTTCGCTGATGCACTGGGTCATCGTTCTCCTGGTGGTCATGCTGCTGTTCGGCGGTGGCCGGATCTCCGGCTTGATGGGCGACGTTGCCAAGGGCATCAAGAGCTTCAAGAAGGGCATGGAGGAGGACGATGTCCCGACCAAGCCCGCCACGCGCATCGAGGGTCATCGCGTGCCCGAACAGGACGCGCCCACCTCAACGGAAGAAAAGACCAAGGCCTGATCTTTCCTTCTGCCGGGGCTGTAGGCACGCATGTTTGGTATCGATTCGTCTGAATTTCTGGTGATCGTCATCATCGCGGTGATCGTCATCGGTCCGAAGGACCTGCCGCGCGCGCTCTACAAGGTGGGGCAGATCGTGGGCAAGGCGCAGTCCATGGCGCGCCATTTCCGTACCGGCATCGACGCGATGGTTCGCGAGGTCGAGCTGGAGGAGCTGGAAAAGAAATGGGCCGCGCAGAACAAGCGGATCATGGATGAGCATCCGCCGGAAACCGTGCGGCCTGAAATGACTGGCTCTGAAATCACCGGGCCTGACAGCATCGGCGAAAGCGAAGCCTTGCCGGCGCCGGCCGCATCCACATCATCCGGGGACGTCCCGCCCTTCGTCGCCGAAGCTGCCCCTGCCAGTGAAGCGCCGCCCCATATCGCCCGGCCGGCCGCCGAGGGTCCGCCCTATGTCGCGCAGGAACCGGCGCGGAAGGGTGATGCGGCCGCATGAAGGATATCGACGACAGCAAGGCACCGCTGCTTGACCATCTGATCGAGCTGCGTGGACGGTTGCTCAAATGCGTCTATGCGCTGTTCATCACGGGCGCCATCTGCTTCTATTTCTCCGAACAACTGTTCGCGATCCTCGTCCATCCGCTCAAGGAAGCCTTTGGCGACGGTGGTGGACGGCTGGTCTATACCAAGCTCTATGAGGCCTTTTTCGTTCAGGTGAAGATCGCGGTTTTCGGCGCCTTCTGCCTGTCCTTCCCGATCATCGCGAACCAGCTCTGGGCCTTTGTCGCACCGGGGCTCTACGCGAAGGAAAAAAAGGCGCTGCTGCCCTTTATCATCGCGACGCCTTTCCTGTTCGCCATGGGCGCATCGCTTGCCTATTTCGTGGTGATGCCCACGGCTTTCCACTTCTTCCTCGAATTTCAGGGGAACAGCAGTGGATTGCAGGTGGAAGCGCTGCCGAGTGCGGACAGCTATCTGGGGCTGGTGATGCAGTTCATCCTCGCCTTTGGCATCAGTTTCCTGATGCCGGTGCTGCTGATGCTGCTCAACCGGGCCGGTTTTGTCAGCCGGTCGCAACTGATCGGTTTGCGGCGCTACATGATCGTTGCGGCTTTCGTGCTTGCCGCGGTCCTGACTCCGCCTGACGTCGTTTCGCAACTCATGCTCGCCGTGCCGCTGCTGGCGCTTTACGAAATCACCATCATCGCCATCTGGTTCACTGACAGGAAGCGGGTGAAGGATATGGCTCCCGGCGAAGCAGCCGACGCAGCAAGCTGAAGGGAAAAAGGCTCGCGGCGAAGCGAGCCTTTCCAATGATCAGTTTGCGGCGTTTTCGACTGCCTGGCCGGCGCTTTGCACGTCCTTGCCGGCGCCCTCGACCGTGTTGCATGCCGCGACCATCAATGAACCTGTCAGCAAAAGCGCGGCTAATATCTTCCTGGTCATCATCATCTCCTCTTGAGAGCCTTTGTCCTGCGTTGCCGGCAGGACATGGTTCAACCGGGGCTTATGCCGGTGACCAGGAAACAACCCGCCGGTCGGCAAAGCGTTCCGAAAGCGAAAATATCTCTGATTTGCGTGGATTGCCCTGAAAAGTTCTGAGCCCGGAACGCGTCGGGGGGGGGAGATGCGTTCCGGGCTCATGTTTTTTTGGATAGCAAGAGCGGGGGGCAAAAGATTTGCTATCCGCAGTGCAGAACCATCGGAGGCGGCATTCGGTTCCGCAGGTCGGGAAAAATGTTCGGAAATTTATTTCAAATTATTTCAAAGACTTAAATGGTTTCCGCCATGGAAACCGTAAAAAATCCGGACTGCCTTGCAAAAAAAGGTGCGGCGATCAGATCAATGGACGCCCGCTGTTGCGATATTCGGGCCTGATGCCGGATTGCGGCAGGCTGGTTCCCGGTACGGGCAGGGGCGGCGCAATCGCACTGACGGGCGGTGAAGGCGTGATGGTTGTCACAGCCGAAGCGGGCAAGGGAGCGTCCGCCTTCCAGACAGAGCGAGCAGGCCCTGACTGCGTCTCCCGCCCCATATAGGCCATGCGGAAGGCGGCGGCCGTGCCGTCCGCGCCGGGCGGACGGTAGAAGATATGCGCACCGATCACGGCTACGGGCCGCATCGCGCCGGCCCATTCGGGTCGCACGGCCAGGGTATGATAATAGGTGGCGAGGCCGACGGGCCGATAGACCACGCCTGAAAGCGCCTGGGCGGCGATGCGGCGCGCGCGGGCCCACCCAGCGGTATCCGCCACGCGCATCATGGAACCATCGCAACTGAAGGTGAACTGGCAGCGATAATCGGTGCGTTCAGATCCCTGGTAGATGACGCCGCAGACGCTTTTGGGCCAGGCGGGATTGCGGACGCGATTCAGGACGACTTGCGCCACGGCGCGCTGCCCTTCCTCCGGCTCGCTGCCCGCCTCATAATAGATGGCGGACGTCAGGCAGTTGAGGGCCCGATAGCTGTCGAGCGCCGTCAGGCCGCGAAAGGCCATGGTGGGGGCGGCCTGCACGGCGTCAAGCCCCAGCACATGCTCGCTTTGCAGCGTGGCTGCGCCGGGGACGGGATCGAAGGCGCCCTGGGCGAAGAAGAAGGCTGATCCGGGGAAATTCTCTCCGGGCTTCTCGGCAGGATCATCCTGCGCCTCGCGGGCGGCCAGCAGGTCCAGCGGCGCTGCGGTGATCAGGCGAGGCGCTGCGAGCGCGAGCAGCACAAGCATGACGGCGACGCCATGCCTTGCCGCCGTCCAAAGGCCTTTCAGACCCCTTTTTTCGCTGAAAATCCGCATGCTGGCGCTCCTCATAGGGGAAAAGCCTTGCCAGTTCCTCTGCGGAATCGCGCCTGTCCCGCTCTGGGACGATGGATGATGCAAGGCTTAACGCGGGTGCCGACAATCGTGACTTTCGCGCGGTCATCAATCCGTTGCTTGGCAAGCGCGTGTCTGGTCCGCTATGCGGAGGCGATGCTGGTTCAGAAAGATAGTCTCGCCCTGATTGGCAACACGCCGTTGGTGCGTCTTGCCGGCCCGTCGAAAGAAACGGGTTGCGACATTTACGCCAAATGCGAATTCGCCAATCCCGGCGCTTCGGTGAAGGATCGCGCGGCGCTGTTCATCGTCAATGACGCCGAGGAAAAGGGGCTGTTGCAGCCCGGCGGCACGATCGTCGAAGGTACGGCGGGGAATACCGGCATCGGATTGGCGCTGGTGGCAAATGCCAAGGGTTACAGGACGATCATCGTCATGCCCGAGACGCAGAGCCGCGAAAAGATGGACACGCTGCGGGCGCTGGGGGCGGAACTGGTGACGGTGCCGGCCGCGCCCTATTCCAATCCCGGCCATTTCGTCCACACGTCCCGGCGGCTGGCGGAGGAGACCGAAGGCGCGATCTGGGCCAACCAGTTCGACAATATCGCCAATCGCAAGGCGCATATCATCGGCACGGCCGAAGAGATCTGGACGCAGATGGATGGGCAGATCGACGGCTTCACCTGCGCGGCGGGCACGGGTGGGACGATCGCCGGCGTGGGGCTGGGCCTGAAGGCGCATGATGAGAATATCACCATTGCGCTCAGCGATCCTCATGGCGCGGCGCTCTACAATTATTATGCCCATGGCGAGTTGAAAGCCGAGGGGTCTTCGGTGGCCGAGGGCATTGGGCAGGGGCGCATCACCGCCAATCTGGAAGGCGCGCCGATCGATACGCAGTTCCGCATTTCCGATGAGGAAGGGTTGCTCTGGGTGCGGCGTCTGCTGGCCGATGAAGGGCTGTGCCTGGGCCTGTCATCGGGCATCAATGTCGCGGGCGCGGTGGCGCTTGCGAAGCAGCTTGGGCCGGGCAAGCGGATCGTCACTATCCTGTGCGATACCGGATTTCGTTACCTTTCAACGCTTTACAACCGCGAGTGGCTCGAATCGAAGGGCTTGACTGTCTTCCCCTGGCTCGCGCACACTCGTTGAGCGCCGACAAGGGTCGCGGCGGCGAGAAAAAAGAGCGCTTCATGGCTGAAACACCCCGCCAACAGGAAGGGTTGCAGCGTGTCCAGATAGGCCTGACCGGGCTTGCGGGCGTGGTGTTGCTCGTGGGTCTGGCGAATATCGTGATCGACAAGGCACGGGTCGATGATCCGACGGTGCCGCCGCCGACCGTTCCCACGCTGGACGTGAACGCGGTGTCGCCCAAGGAGCCTCTGGCGGAACTGGGCGTGCAGCCCGCCCCGGAACAGGCGCCGATCGTGCCGGACCTGCAACCGGACCCCAATCTCAAGAAACCCATGGATCGTGAGATTCAGCCGGCTTCGCGCTGAGCCGGCGGCGTCGGCTTGAAGGCTGCCCTGCGGACATTTCTGCTTCTGCTTGCGCCGGGCCTGCTGGTGCTGCTTGGCGGGCTGGCATCGCTGTTGCGCACCGGGCAGGTCGATCCCCGCGGGTGGATGGCTCCGGCATTGCTGTTGATCCCGGCGGCGGCTCTGATCGGGAGGCGCCGAACGGAGGGCGCCGTCTGGTGGATCGGGTTGGGGACGGTTGGGATGGTGCTGTCCTGCCTGTTCCTGGCGGCCTGGCGCGTGCCGGCCTTGGTGCCGCTGACCTGGTTGCTTGCGGTGGTGCTGGTGGCCGTGATTGCAGGATTGATGTTGCGGGCTCCTGCAACGGCCGGGGCAGGGCGGATCGCCGGGGCCGGCCTGGCCTTGCTGGCCGTGGCAATGTGCTGGCTCGCCAGGGATCCCCCCGTTCAGCCAGCGACCCATCTTCCCAAAATGGCTGTGATCACCGGCCTGCCGCTTTTCTGGCGCGGCGAGGCCAAAGTGGATGCTCCCATCATTACCGTCCTTCGCCAGCGGTTCGACGTGCGGCCGCTCGATTCTCCGCTTTCGCTCGAAACCAGCGGGGCCAGGACGCTCCTGCTGGCCCAGCCGCGGGCTTTTTCAATGGCCGAACTGGTGGCGCTGAACGCCTGGATCAGCCGGGGCGGCAGGGCCTTGCTGCTGGTGGATCCTGAACTGCATTGGCCGATGGAATTGCCATTGGGTGACCGGCGGCGGCCGCCAGCCATCACCCTGCTTGGGGCGATGATCGAATATTGGGGCGTCAAACTCATGCCGCCCGAGGCGGGGGAAAAGCGCCATTTCCTGGGAGACGGCCGGGTGCTCACTTTGTATGCGGCCTCCGGTTTCAAGGATGCGGGATCCGACTGCCGCATCATCGGGCGTGGACTGGTGGCGCGCTGCGGCGTGGGCAAGGGCAGCGTGACCATGGTCGCGGACGCCGACCTTGTCGATGACCGGCTCTGGCTGGCGGATCCCGCTGCGCCGCTTGAACCGGAGCAGTGGACCGCTGATACCCCGCAATTCGTCGCGGATGCACTGGGCGCCACGCTTCCGGCCGGGCGGCGCTGGGTGCGGTCGGGCGACGCCCTGGTCACGGCCGTCCGCTGGGCGGTGATCGTCGGGATTTTCTGGGCAGCCTTGGGAACGGTGCTTTTCAGGCCGTATCGGAAGGCTCCTTCCGCCCCTTCTTCACCACAGTTTGACCAGCCAACGCTCCTCAAAGACGGTTAATTACCAGAACAAAACAGGATTTCCCGGCTTTTCCCAAAATATCCCTTTTCTTGAACCCCGTGGCTTGGTATTTGAAAGCCATAGGGGTTTGTCAGGCTTTGCTAGTCCTGTGAGCCGGTTCGCTTCCGCGCGAATTCGGCTGGCGACGGCCTGCGCCCTGCGAACAGAGGGGCAGCAGTCGAAAAGTGTCGGACGTCATTCTCTACACGGGCAACGCGTTCAGCGTCGCGGACGGCAAGGGCCGTTTCGTGCTGCCCCTGGAGATGCGCCGGCAGATCAAGCTGTCCAGCGGCAATGAAACGCGACTTTTCCTGTCGGTCCATGGCGGCAACCCCTGCGCCACGGCCTTTGGCGAATCGCATCGCCGCCACCTGTTCACCGAAGTCGAGGAACTGGCCCGCGAAGCGCGCGCCGCAGGCCGCCCCTATGATGCCGACCTGGAGCTGGAGCGCCGTCTCGGCACGATCGAGGAGGTGAACTTCGACGAAGGAGGCCGCTTTGCCATGCATCCCGACATCAAGGACGAATATGGCATCACCGACGCCGTCTTCTTCTATGGCGTGGGCCGCTACATCCAGATCTGGAAGCCGGAAACGCTGGTCGACAGCAAGGACCGGCCCGAACTGATCCGCAACAAGGTCCGGCGCTGGCTGGACCAGCGGGCGGCTGGAGGAGGCAAGTGAGCGTTTCCGCCGGCCTTGCCCAGGACCCTGACCGCCACATTCCGGTGCTCCTCGACGAAGTGCTTCGCGCCCTCGCCATCAACCCCGGCGAGGTTCATGTCGACGGCACGTTCGGCGCGGGGGGCTATTCGGCCGCCATGGTGGACAAGGGCGCGCGGGTCTTCGCGTTCGACCGCGATCCCGACGCGATTCGCGAAGGGCGGGCGCTGGCCGACGAAAAGGGCATCACCCTGATCGCCGGAGAATTTTCCCGGATGGAAGAAGCGATGGCGGAACGGGGCGTGGCGTCCGTTTCCGGTGTCACGCTGGATATCGGCGTGTCCTCCATGCAGCTCGACCGGCCGGAGCGGGGCTTTTCCTTCCAGGGTGACGGCCCGCTCGACATGACGATGAGCCAGAGCGGGATGAGTGCCGCCGATTTCCTGAACAATGCCCCTGAGCAGGAGATTGCCGACATCCTCTATCGCTATGGCGAGGAGCCGCGCTCACGCCGCGTGGCGAAGGCGATCGTCGAGGCGCGGCCGCTGGAGCGCACCGGGCAGCTTGCCGGCGTGGTGCGCAAGGCGCTCGGCCACAAGCCGCATGACAAGAAGGACCCGGCCACCCGCACCTTCCAGGCGATACGCATCCATGTGAATCGCGAGCTGGAGGAACTGGAGCGGGGGCTGGAGGCGGCCGAAGCGATGCTGGAGGAGGGCGGCCGGCTCGCGGTCGTCACCTTCCACAGCCTGGAGGACCGCATCGTCAAGCAGTTCCTGCGCAACCGCAGCGGCAGCGAGGCGAGCGGATCACGGCATCTGCCCCAGCGCCAGTCGGGGTCGGCGCCTACTTTCGAAAAGCCCGCCAAGGCGGTGCGGCCCGGCATGGCGGAACTGGCGCGCAATCCACGCTCCCGATCCGCCACGCTGCGCAGCGCCATTCGTACGTCCGCCCCTGTGGCCCCCCGGAGTTCCCGCTCATGATCGCGGTCAAGAGATTGCAGAGCCTGATCTGGATCCTTCTCGTCGCGCTGGGCGCGCTGGGCGCCTATATGGTGTCGCTGAAGGTCGCGACGGAGCGCAACGAACTGATGAAGGTGCGGACGCAGATCGCGCGGGCGAAGGCTGACATCCGCTATCTGGAGACCGAGTTCAGCGCGCGGGCGAACATGCGGCAGCTTGAGCGCTGGAACCAGGACGATTTCATGTATGCGACGCCCACCGCCCAGCAATATCTGGCGGGCGAGCGGGCGTTGGCGCATCTCGACGGGGTGCAGCCCAATGGCCCCGATTATGTGGCGCCGCCGGTGATGGTGGCGATGGTGGAGACGCCCGCCGACCTGCCGTCCGCGCCGCAGGCTGCCCCCGCCAGCCCCGCGCCGACCCAGATCCGCAGCGATATCGCCGTCATCCGGGAGGCGCATGCCGCGGACAATGTCGACAAGATCGCGAAGCCCGCCGTCAAGACCGCCAGGGAAAAGGCGAAGGAGGACGCCGACACCACCAAGCCCAATCCCGTCGTCCGCCACGCTGAGCGGATGGCGATGCTGGACGCGAAGCTGCTTGACGACAGTACGCTGGGCGACATCAGTGCCAAGGCGAAGCGCGAGCGCGCCAAGGGGGACCGCTAAATGGCGACGATCATCGTCCAGCCGGGCGGCGCGAGAGCAGGCAAGCAGCGCGTTGACCTGACGGCGATCGCGCATAACCGGTTGATGCTGCTGCTGATCCTGTTCATGGCGATCACGGCGGTATTGATCCTGCGCCTGACCTGGGTGGGGGTCTTTGCCGGCAATGGGCGTGGCGGCGACGCGATGGGCGGCCTTCCGGCGCGGGCCGACATCGTGGACCGCAACGGCGTGCCGCTGGCGCGTACCATGGACGCCTATTCGATCGCGGTGCGGCCGTCGCGACTGATCGGAGACCCCTCCGAACTGGCGCGCAAGCTGCATGAGATCTTCCCCGACGAACCGGAAAGCGCCTTCTACAAGAAGTTGACGGGCCGCGGCTGGGCTTATCTGCGTCGCCGGGCGCTGCCGGAAGAGGTGGCCGCCGTGAACGCGCTGGGCGAGATTGGCATTGAATTTCCGCGTGAGAAGGAGCGGCTCTATCCGCAGCGCACCCTGGCCGCCCATCTACTGGGGTTCGCGCCGAATGCCGACGGCAAGGGTGGCATGGGGGTGGAGGCGGCGTTCAACGACCGGCTGACCGATCCGGCGATGCGCGGCCAGCCCTTTGCCATGTCCATCGACAGCCGGGTGCAGGGCGCGCTGGAGAGCGAACTCTATGCCCAGCTCGTCCAGACCCGAGCCAAGGGGGCGGGCGGCGTGATACTGGACGCCAATACCGGCGAAGTGATCGCCATGGCGTCGATTCCCGTGTTCGATCCCAACAAGCTGCAAGATTATGCGGGCAAGAATTGCAGCGAATCGCCGCTCTGCAACCATATGGTGCAGGCCCGCTATGAACTGGGTTCGGCGTTCAAGCCGCTGTCGATCGGCGCGGCGATGGACCGTGGCATCGTCACGTCCATGTCGAAGACCTATGACGCGACGGCGCCGCTCGCCATTGCGGGTTTCCGGATCAAGGACGACCATCCGCTGGGCCGCTGGATCAACGTGCCCGAAATCCTGGTGCACAGCTCCAATATCGGGACCGCCCGGATCGCCGACCAGATGGGTGCGGAGCCTTTGCAGCATCTTTTCCGCGAGTTGCATTTCGACCAGCGCGCGCCGATCGAACTCAACGAACGGGCGGGCACGCTCTGGCCGGTCAATTGGGGGCGGATCACGACGCTCACCGTTTCCTATGGGCACGGCATCGCCGTAACGCCTTTGCATCTCGCTTCGGCTTATGCCGCCCTGGTGAATGGCGGACTTTGGCGGCCTGCTACGCTGCGGAAATTGAAGGCGGACGAGGTTCCGGAGGGCCGGCGCGTCTTTTCAGCCGCTACCAGCGCGCGCATGCGCCAGCTGTTGCGCATGATCGTGGCGGCAGGTACAGGTCGTTCCGCCGACGCCAAGGGATACCGGGTGGGCGGCAAGACAGGTTCGGCCGAAAAACCTCAGCAAGGCCGGTATAACAAGACTTCACTGGTGACGACCTTCGCTTCTGCCTTCCCTATGGACAATCCGCGCTATGTGGTCCTCGTCACCATGGACGAGGCGACGGGCCAATATGGCCTGCGCACGGCCGCCTGGACAGCGGCGCCGGTGGTGAAGCGGGTGGTGGAGCGCACCGGGCCGATGCTGGGCGTGTTGCCCGATGAGCGGCGCGACGTCGATATTTCCGATCTCATGCCGCTGCTGCACGGCGACAAGGAGAAAGAATAATGCGCCTCGGGTCGCTAATCGAGGGGCTGGATGCGAAGCTCGACATGGGAGCGTCCCTGGACGTTCCGGTGTCGGGCTTCGCAATCGATAACCGGAAGGTGGCGCCGGGCACGGTGTTCGGGGCCTTCCAGGGCGCGCGCGTCAATGGCGAGGACTTCATTCCCGCAGCCGTGCAGTCCGGGGCCGTGGCGGTCGTCGCCCGGCCGCAGGCCAAGGTCCAAGGCGCGATGCATATTGCGTCGGACAACCCCCGCCGCCTGTTCGCCCAGCTTGCCGCCCGCTATTTCGCGCCGTTTCCGGAGGTGACCGTCGCCGTCACCGGGACCAACGGCAAGACCTCCACCGTCGAACTGGCTCGGCAGCTCTGGCGGATGCTGGGACATAAATCCGCCTCCATCGGCACATTGGGCGTCACGACATCCGTGGATCAGGTGTCCACCGGGCTCACCACGCCGGACATCGTCACCTTCCTTGCCAACATGTCGGGCCTGAAGCGCGAGGGCATCAGCCATGCTGCGTTCGAAGCGTCGAGCCATGGCCTGGCCCAATATCGCACCGAAGGCCTGCCGGTTTCGGCCGCCGCCTTCACCAACCTGTCGCGTGATCATCTGGATTATCACGGCGACATGGACAGCTATTTCGAAGCCAAGATGCGCCTGTTCGACGAGGTCGTCGCGCCCGACGGCACCGCGGTCGTCTGGGCCGATGACGCATGGTCGGACAAGGTTCTCCAGCGGGCTACGAAGCGGGGGCTTCGTGTGCTGAGCGTCGGGGTGCAGGGGCAGGCATTGCGTCTTGCCAACCGCACCCCGACCCAGTTGGGCCAGGCGCTGGAAGTCGAGCTGGCCAAGGATCTTGGAGGCAAGTCCTGCAAGGTGAACCTGCCGCTGATCGGCGCCTATCAGGCGGCCAATGCGCTCACCGCCGCGGGTCTGGTGATCGCGGGCGGCGAGGATGCGGGCAAGGTGCTGGAACTGCTCGGCCGGGTGCAGCCCGTGCGCGGGCGGCTGGAGCGGGCCGTCATCACTCGCGCGGGGGCGCCGGTCTATGTCGATTATGCCCATACGCCCGATGGGCTGCGCGCCGCCATAGAAGCGCTGCGGCCGCATACACGGGGCAGGCTGATCGCCCTGTTCGGCGCGGGCGGCGATCGCGACGCGGGCAAGCGGCCGCAAATGGGCAAGGTGGCCGCGGAGCTCGCCGACCATGTGATCGTCACTGACGACAATCCCCGTTCGGAAGAGCCTTCGTCCATCCGCGCAGCCGTGATGGCGGGCGCGTCGGGGGCGGAGGAGATCGGCGGACGTCGCGCCGCCATCGCCGCCGCCATCGCGCAGGCGGGCGCGGACGATATCGTGCTCCTGGCGGGCAAGGGGCATGAACAGGGCCAGATCATCGGGGATCGGGTGCTGCCCTTCGACGATGTGACCGTGGCGCGGGAATGCGCCGGATGAGCGCACTCTGGACCTCGGAAGAGATTGCGCAGGCCACAGGGGGCGTCGCTTCGGCGCCCTTCGCCGTTTCTGGCGTGGCGTTCGACAGCCGGGAAGTAACAGGCGGCGATCTGTTCGTGGCGATGAAGGGCGAGGCGACCGATGGCCATCGCTTCGTCGACAAGGCCTTCGGTCAGGGTGCGGCGGGCGCCATCGTCAGCCAGCCGATCGCCCAGCCCCATGTGCTGGTGCCCGACAGCGCGGCGGCGCTGGAGGCGCTTGGCCGCGCCTCGCGCGCGCGGATGCAGGGCAAGGTGATCGGGGTCACCGGATCGGTGGGCAAGACCGGCACCAAGGAAGCGCTGTTTCATGCGCTCGACCGCGCCTTTCCGGGGGCGGTTCACCGGTCCGTCAAGAGCTACAACAACCATGTCGGCGTGCCGCTCAGCCTGTCGCGCATGCCCCGCGAATCGGCCTTTGGCATATTCGAGATGGGCATGAACCATGCCGGTGAACTGGCGGCGCTGACCCGGCAGGTGCGGCCGCATGTCGCCATCGTCACCGCCATCGCGCCGGCCCATATCGAATTTTTCGGCACCGAGGAGAAGATCGCGGAGGCCAAGGCGGAGATTTTCGAGGGGCTTGAGCCGGGCGGCACGGCGGTCATCCCCTATGACAGCCCGCATGTCGCGACCCTCTATGCCAAGGCGGAGAAGCATGCGGCGCGCATCCTGACCTTCGGCTTCGATACGCAGGCGGACGTGCGCGCGCGTGAAACCGTGCCTGCGGCGGGTGGCGGCACGCTGGTCACGGCGGCGCTGCCGGGCGTGGAGCTCTGCCTGACCGTGGGCGCGCCGGGCGAGCATTGGGTTTCCAATGCGCTGGCGGTGCTGGCGACGGTCGAGGCGCTGGGCGGCGACCTGGCCGCGGCGGGGCTGGCGCTGGCGGAAATGCCGGGCCTGCCGGGCCGGGGGCAGAGGAGCATCCTGCCGGTCGAGGGTGGCGAGGCGTTGCTGATCGACGAAAGCTACAACGCCAATCCGCTGAGCATGGCGGCGACGCTCAAGCAATTGGGCCGCGAGCAGGCGGACCGGCGCATTGCCGTGCTGGGCGGGATGCGCGAACTGGGCGACCGCAGCCGCGAATTGCACGCCTCGCTGGTCGAGCCGCTGACCGCGGGGCAGGTGGATTATGCGGTTCTGGTGGGGGAGGAGATGGAGCCGCTGGCCCAGGCGCTGCGAGGCGCCATGCCCTTCGACCATGTCCCCGACACCGCCAGGGCAACCGATCTTGTAAGAAGTGAAATACGCGCGGGCGATGCGATCCTGGTGAAGGGGTCGAACGGCATCGGCCTGTCGCGCCTCGTGGCCGCGCTACAGGAAGCGAAGAACTGATGCTCTACTGGCTTGCCCAGACAATGGATTTCGCGGGTGTGTTCAACCTCATCCGCTATTTGAGCTTTCGCGCCGGCGCGGCGATCGCCACCGCGCTGATCATCGGCCTGCTGATCGGGCCGCGCTTCATCGGATGGCTGCGCGTGCGGCAGGGCAAGGGCCAGCCGATCCGCGACGACGGCCCGCAGACCCATCTGGCCAAGCGGGGCACGCCGACCATGGGCGGGCTGATGATCCTGACGTCGGTGATGTCGTCGGTGCTGCTGTGGATGGATTTGTCGTCCATCTATGTCTGGGCTTGCCTGTTCGTGACGCTGGGCTTTGGCGCCATCGGTTTCCTCGATGATTATGACAAGGTGACCAAGGCCAGCCACAAGGGGCTTTCGGGCAAGATGCGGCTGGCGTTCGAATTTCTGATCGCCGGTTTCGCCGCCTGGCTGATCGTCAACCAGCATGGCAATACCGCGCTTTACCTGCCCTTCTACAACGGCCCGGCAATCGAGCTGGGGCCGTTCTATTTCCTCTTCGCCGCCTTCGTGATCGTGGCATTCGGCAATGCGGTCAACCTGACCGACGGGCTGGACGGGCTTGCGACCATGCCGGTCATCATTGCCTGCATGGCGTTCATGGCGATCGTCTATCTGGTCGGGCGCGCCGACTTTGCCCATTATCTGGGCATTCCGCATGTGCCGGGGGCGGGCAATCTCACCATTCTTTGCGGAGCGATCATCGGGGCGGGGCTGGCCTTCCTCTGGTTCAACGCGCCGCCTGCCGCCGTTTTCATGGGCGATACCGGCAGCCTGGCGCTGGGCGGCACCATTGGCGTGATCGCCGTTACCGCGCATCATGAGATCGTGCTGGGCGTGATCGGCGGGCTGTTCGTGGTGGAGGCGATGTCGGTCATCATCCAGGTCTTCTTCTACAAGCGGACCGGCAAGCGGGTCTTCAAGATGGCCCCGATCCACCATCATTTCGAGCAGCTTGGCTGGGCTGAGCCGACCGTGGTGATCCGCTTCTGGATCATTTCCTTCGTGCTGGCGCTGGCCGGCCTTGCCACGCTGAAGTTGCGGTGAGCGCCATGGGGATCGTTTCGGACGTCTTTGCAGGCAGGAAATATGCGGTTCTGGGCCTGGCGCGGTCCGGGCTGGCGACGGTTGAATGCCTCGCCGCCAGCGGCGCGCAGGTCGTCGCCTGGGACAGCCGGGACGAGGCGCGCGCCGCCGTCGAGGGCAAGGCGGAACTGGCCGACCCCACCGAAATCGACCTCAAGGGCTTTGACGGCGTGGTGGTTTCGCCGGGCGTGCCGCTAAACAGGCATCCCATCGCCATGCATGCGAAGCTCGCGGGCGTGCCGGTCGTTGGGGACATAGAGTTGTTCGCGCTTGCCCGTCCCACCCTGCCGAAGCATCGGGTGGTCGGGATCACCGGGACCAACGGGAAGTCCACCACGACGGCCCTGGTCCATCACATCATCGAGACGGCGGGCATTCCGACGCGGATGGGCGGCAATATCGGCCTGCCCATATTGGGGCAGGACCCGCTGCCCGACGGCGGCGTCTATGTGCTGGAACTGTCCAGCTACCAGATCGACTTGACGCGCAGTCTCGATTGCGACGTGGCGGTGCTGTTGAACATCACGCCCGATCATCTGGATCGCTATAATGGCTTTGAAGGCTATGTGGCGTCCAAGGCGCGGCTGTTTGAAATGCAGGCGGGCGATCATATCGCGGTGATCGCCGCTGAGGATGAACCGAGCCGTTCGATCCTGTCGTCCGTGCGTCATTCCCGCGCAGCCGACGACGAGCGCGTGATGGCGGTGAAAGCCGCCGACATCGATCCCAGCCGCCAGGCCGGCTGGCCAGCGCTGCAAGGCCCGCACAATGCCCAGAACGCTGCCGTCGCCATTGCCGTCGCCCGCGCGCTCGGCATCGATGAAGCGGCGATCGAAAAGGGCCTGCAAAGCTATGCCAGCCTGCCCCACCGGATGCAGCGGGTGCGCGAGTTGAACGGCGTCCTCTACGTCAATGACAGCAAGGCGACCAACGCCGCCTCGACCGCCCCTGCGCTCGCCGCCTACCCGCCGATCGATGGGCGGCCGCGCCTGCACTGGATTGTCGGCGGCCTTGCCAAGACCGACAATCTGGACGAGTGCGAACCTTATTTCGGCAATGTCGCCCATGCCTATACCATCGGTGAGGCGGGCGCTATGTTCGCCGAACTGCTGCGATCGCATATGGCGGTGGACGATAGCGAGATGCTATCGGCCGCCGTTCGCCGGGCGGCGCGGGTGGCCCAGCCGGGGGATGTGGTGCTGCTGTCGCCGGCTTGCGCCAGTTTCGACCAGTTCCGCGATTTCGAGGCGAGAGGCGATGCCTTCGTCGCTGCCGTGGCCGCGCTGGAATAAAGGGAAGCGGAGGAACCTGGGGGCATGTCGAGGGCAGGCGATCTTGTAAAGGAATTCAGGAACCGCACCGTCCCGCGGGAGCGCACGGCGCTGGCCATCTGGTTCTGGGAAATCGACCGCGTGCTGCTGTCGCTGATCGTCGCGTTGATGGCGATCGGGCTGGTGGCGGTGGCGGCGGCGTCCCCGGTGGCGGCGATCGATCGGTCGACCAGCACGGTTTCGGTGACGCCGCTCATCTATTTCTATCGCCAGCTGATGTGGGTATTCATCGGCCTGCCGATCATGCTGGTGATCTCCATGCTGCCCCGGACGCAGGCGCGCAGGCTGGCCTTCATATTGTGCGTCGTCTTTGCCGTGGCGTTGTTGCTGGTGCCGGTGCTTGGCTCGGTCGTGAACGGCGCCAAGCGCTGGATCGATCTGCCGGGTTTCCGGTTCCAGCCGTCGGAATTCCTGAAGCCTGTCTATGTCGTCACCATGGCCTGGCTGCTGTCGCTGCGCGGCAAGGACATGACATTGCCCGTGATCCCGCTGACAGGCGCGCTGACATTGCTGATCGCGGCGATCCTGATGAAGCAACCGGACTTCGGCCAGACGGTCATCTTCCTTGCCTGCTGGGGTGGCCTGCTGCTGCTGTCGGGCGTTTCGATGCGCTTCATCGGCGCGATGGCGGGCGTGGGGCTCGGTGGCCTGGTGCTGATGTACATGTTCTATGAGAATGGCCGCCAGCGGATCAACGACTTCCTGGGGATCGGCGTTGCACAGGATATGGGGCCGGACCAGACGGAGCTGGCCTTCCGCACGATCACCCATGGCGGTTTCCTGGGCGTGGGTCCGGGCGGGGGGCAGAACAAGTTCCGCCTGCCCGAAGCGCATACCGACTATATCTTCTCCGTCATCGGGGAGGAGTTCGGCCTGCTTGCGTGCATCGGCATTGCCTGCGTCTATCTGGCGATCGTCGTGCGCGTTTTCCTGCGCATGCTGGACGAGGATGATAATTTCACCATCCTCGCCGCGGCGGGCCTCACCACGCAATTCGGGCTGCAGGCGATCATCAACATGGGCGTCAATGCGCAGATATTTCCGTCAAAGGGCATGACGCTGCCCTTTATCAGCTATGGCGGCTCCTCTATGCTGGCCCTTTGTATCGGCGTCGGCCTGTTGCTCGCGTTCACGCGACGCAATCCCTTCATGGGTCGGCACACGGTCGTCAAATGGAGTGGTCGATGAGTATTTCCCGACACTTCGTCCTCGCCGCCGGCGGGACGGGTGGGCACATGATTCCGGCGCATGCCGTCGCCGAGGAACTGATGCTGCGCGGCCACCATGTCGCGCTGGTGACGGATGAGCGCGGCGCCAAGATTCCCGGCATTTTCGACAAGGCGCAGGTCCATGTCATGCCGGCGGGGCGCATGACCAGGAATCCGAAGAGCTGGCCGGGCGCGGTGAAGGCGATCCTTGCAGGCCGGGCGATGGCGCGGCGTTTGAACGAGACCTTCCGTCCGACCGCCGTGGTGGGTTTCGGCGGCTATCCCGCCATGCCCGCGCTGCTGGGCGCGCTGGCCGACGGCATTCCGACGGCCATTCATGAACAGAATGCCGTGCTGGGGCGGGTGAACCGCTATCTGGCGGGGCGGGTCGACGCGATCGCGACCGCCTATCCCGACGTCCGGCGGCTCAAGGACCGCTATGCCGGCAAGGTGCATCTGGTCGGCAATCCGGTGCGCGAGGAAGTGAAGCAATTGCGCGAGGAGGAATTCCCCGCGCTGACTGATGAAAGCGTGTTCCGCGTGCTGGTGATCGGCGGCAGCCAGGGTGCGACGATCCTTTCCAGCGTCGTGCCCGACGGGCTGGGCATGTTGCCGCTCAGCCTCCGCCGCCGCCTGCAGGTGACGCAGCAATGCCGCGCCGAGGATATCGAGCGGGTGCGCAAGCTCTACGCCGACCTCGAAATCCCGGCGGACCTGGCGACCTATTTCAACGATGTGCCGGAGAAGCTGGGCTGGTCGCACCTGGTGATCGCCCGTGCGGGCGCATCCACATTGGCGGAACTGACCTGTGCAGGCCGGCCCGCGATCCTGATCCCGCTGCCGAGCGCGATGGACGACCACCAAACCGCGAATGCCCGGGAAATGACCGAGGCCGGCGGCGCGCGCACCATTGCGCAGGCGCGCTTCACGGCGGTCGAGCTTGCCAAGCAGATGCAGAAGATGGCGCTGGAACCGGGCGCGCTCCAGAACGCAGCGAAACGCGCCCGCGCCTGCGGCCGCCCCGATGCGGCACGCGACATGGCGGATCTGCTGGAAAGCATCGGCACGGCGCCGATCATCAACGATCCGGTGAAGGTCGGGCCGACCCCGGCAAGCCTCAATCTGCAGGGGGTTCCCGCGTGAAGTCCGGCAATCTCGGCCTGAAAGGTTCTCCCTGTTTCATGAATAAGGAATCCCGCGCATGAAGGGTGTCGGCACCGACATCGGCACGATCCATTTCATCGGCATTGGCGGCATAGGCATGTCCGGCATCGCCGAAGTGATGCACAATCTGGGTTACAAGGTTCAGGGCAGCGACGTGGCCGAAGGCTATGTGGTCGAGGGACTGCGCAAGAAGGGCATTCCGGTGATGATCGGCCACAAGGCCGAAAATCTGGGCGATGCTGCTGTCGTCGTCACCTCCACCGCGATCAAGAAGGGCAATCCCGAGGTCGATCTGGCGCTGGAACGCCGCGTGCCCGTCATCCGTCGCGCGGAAATGCTGGCGGAACTGATGCGCCTCAAATCCACCGTGGCTGTCGCGGGCACGCACGGCAAGACCACGACCACCTCCATGGTTGCGGCGCTGCTGGACGCGGGCGGGGTGGACCCGACCGTGATCAATGGCGGCATCATCAACAGCTACGGTTCCAATGCCCGGCTGGGCAACAGCGAGTGGATGGTCGTGGAGGCCGACGAGAGCGACGGCAGCTTCCTGCGCCTCGATGGTACGCTGGCGGTGGTCACCAATATCGATCCGGAACATCTCGATCATTATGGCAGCTTCGACAAGGTGAAGGATGCCTTTGTCGAGTTCGTCGAGAATGTGCCCTTCTATGGCGCGGCGATGCTCTGCCTCGACCATCCGGAGGTGCAGGCGATCCTGCCGCGCGTGCAGGACCGGCGCATCGTCACCTATGGTTTCTCCGCCCAGGCGGATATTCGCGGCGAGAATGTTCAGCCGATCCCGGGCGGCAACCGCTTCGATGTGCAGATTCGTGAGCGTGACGGATCGCTGCGCCGGATCGAGGGGATCGTAATGCCGATGCCGGGCCGCCACAATGTGCTGAACGCCATGGCGGCGATCGGCGTGGCGCTGCAGATGGGCATCGATGACGCGACGATCCAGACCGGCTTCGCCAAGTTCGGCGGGGTCAAGCGGCGCTTCACCAAAGTCGGGGAAATCGCCGTCGGGGGCGGTACCGCGACGGTGATCGACGATTATGGTCATCATCCGGTCGAGATCAGGGCTGTGCTGGCCGCCGCCCGCGAAGGAGCGAAAGGCCGGGTCATCGCCGTGGTCCAGCCGCATCGCTTCACCCGTCTGCGCGACCTGATGGATGAGTTCCAGCAGGCCTTCAACGACGCCGACATCGTCTATGCCGCCCCGGTCTATCCGGCCGGCGAGCAGCCGATCGAAGGGGTGGACAGCGCGGAACTGGTCGCGGGGCTGAAGCGCCGGGGCCATCGCAACGCCGCGACGGTCGAGGGTGCGGACGATCTCGCCCGCCTGATCGCCGCCGATGTGCAGGCGGACGACATGATCATCTGCCTTGGCGCGGGCGACATCACCAAATGGGCGGCGGGCCTTGCCTCCGCCGTTGCGGAGAAGGAAGCCGCCTGATGTTCGAGCTGTTCAATGTTGGCCTCGAGATGCAGAAGCGCATGATCGACCTCCAGATGCAGGGCATCGAAGTGGCCCAGCAGATGGTCGACGCAGCGCAGCGCAATGTGGACGCCGGGGCCGCCGCCGGGCGGGCGGGCGAAGCGGGTGTGAAGGCGATGAAGGGCTGGATGCGGCTCTGGGGGATGCGCGATTGACGCTGGCGGTCACGTCCCTTCCCCCGGTTCGCGGCTCGCTCAGGGCCGATGCGCCGCTGGCGCCGCTCGTCTGGTTCAAGGCGGGCGGTGTTGCGCAATGGCTGTTCGAGCCGAAGGACGCGGACGATCTTTCTGATTTTCTGGCGCGGCTTGACCCTGCGATTCCGGTGATGGCGCTGGGCCTGGGGTCCAACATGATCGTGCGCGACGGCGGGGTTCCGGGCGTGGTGGTGCGCCTTGGCAAGCCATTCGCCAGGGTGGAGCAGGTCGATGCGACCAGCCTGCGTTGCGGGGGAGGAGCATCGGGCATCCTTGTTTCCTCGGCGGCGCGGGACGCGGGCATAGCGGGGCTTGAATTCCTGCGCTCCATTCCCGGCACGGTCGGCGGCTTCGTGCGGATGAACGGGGGCGCCTATGGCCGTGAGACGTGCGATATCCTTGTGGAATGCAATGTTGTTCTGCGGTCGGGCGAACGGGTGACGCTGCCGATCGACGCGCTGGGCTACACCTACCGCCACAGCGCCCTTCCCGACGGCGCCGTCGTGGTAAGCGCCATTTTCCGGGGCGTTCCTGGCGAGCCGGCGGCCATCCAGGCGGAAATGGATCGCATCGCCGCCGCCCGCGAGGAAAGCCAGCCGCTTCGCAGCAAGACCGGCGGCTCGACCTTCAAGAATCCCGATGGGCACAAGGCCTGGCAGCTTGTGGATCAGGCCGGGTGCAGGGGGCTGCGACAGGGTGGCGCGCAGGTTTCGGAAAAGCACACCAATTTCCTCCTCAACCTGGGCGACGCGACGAGCGCGGATATCGAGGCGCTGGGCGAGGAGGTCCGCCGCCGGGTGAAGGAAAAGAGCGGCATCGACCTCGAATGGGAAATTCAAAGGGTGGGCGTTCAGCTGGTTGAAGGAAAAGACAGATGACCCGTGGCCCCTGGCATGTTGCCGTCCTGATGGGGGGGTGGTCCGCCGAACGGCCGGTTTCGCTTTCGTCGGGCGAGGGCGTCGCCAAGGCGCTGGAGTCGCGCGGCCACAGGGTCACGCGGATCGACATGGATCGTGACATCGCGCTGCGCCTTGCGGAGGTGAGGCCGGACGTGGTGTTCAACGCCCTTCACGGCGTTCCCGGCGAGGACGGCACCGTGCAGGGGATGATGGACCTGATGGGCATCACCTACACCCATTCGGGCCTCGCCACCTCCGTCATCGCCATCGACAAGCAGCTTACCAAGCAGGCGCTGGTGCCCCATGGCATCCCCATGCCCGGCGGGCATATCGTCCGCAGCGAAAGCCTGTTCGAGGGCGATCCCCTGCCGCGCCCCTATGTGGTGAAGCCGGTCAATGAGGGCAGTTCGGTCGGCGTCGCCATCGTGACCAGGGACGGCAATCATGGTTCGCCGATCGGCCGGGATGTCGAGGGTCCGTGGCTGCATTTCGAAGAGTTGCTGGCCGAACCCTATATTCGCGGGCGGGAATTGACGACCGCCGTGCTGGGCGACGAAGCGCTGCTGGTCACGGAATTGCGTCCGAAAAGCGGTTTCTACGATTTCGACGCCAAATATACGGACGGGATGACCGAGCATGTGTGCCCCGCCGATATTCCCCAGGAGATCAGCGAAGCCTGCAAGGCCATTGCCCTGCGCGCGCACCAGTTGCTGGGTTGCAAGGGGGCGTCGCGGGCTGATTTCCGCTGGGACGATGAACAGGGGATCGACGGGCTGTTCCTGCTGGAAGTGAACACGCAGCCGGGCATGACGCCGCTCAGCCTGGTGCCTGAACAGGCGGCGAAGCTGGGCATTGACTATGCCGAGCTGGTGGAGCGTATAGTCGAGGACGCGCTGAAGAGCGCAGGGGGGACGAAGCATGGCTGAAGCACGCATCCGGCGTGGCGGAACGGCGCGGTTGGCGCGCACGACCGGCACGCGCGGCCGCAGCGGTGGGCGAGGACGTTCGGTCAAGCAGCGGAGCTGGATCGACGGTCTGATCGACCTGCTGCCGGTCAGCGAGGAGACGCTCCAGCGCATGGCGAGCTGGGCGATCGTCGGCATCGTGCTGGCGGCGCTGGTGGGTATCGCCATCTGGTCGGGCCTTCCCGCCATGGCCGGGCAGAAGGCGTCCGAACTGGCGGCCAAGGCAGGCTTCGAGGTCGAGAAAGTCGAAGTGCGCGGCGTCGAGCGGATGGACGAACTGCCCATCTACAATATCGCCCTTGGCCAGGTGAGCCGGTCGATGCTCTCGCTCGACCTGCCCAGGGTGCGGGCTGACATGCTGAAGCTCGGCTGGGTCAAGGATGCGCGCATTTCCCGTCGCCTGCCCGATACGCTGGTGGTCGACATCGTCGAGCGCGATCCGGTTGCGGTGTGGCAGCATGATGGGCAGCTTCACCTGATCGACGTGGCCGGCGTGGTGCTGCAATCGGTATCGGCAGGGGCGATGCCGGACCTGCCGCTGGTCGTTGGCCCCAACGCCAATCTGCAGACCGCGGGTCTCAACAGGCTGATGGAAAATGCGCCTGCGCTCAAACCCATGCTGGCGGGCGCCACCTGGGTCGGGAACCGGCGCTGGGACTTGCGCTTTCAATCGGGCGAGACGCTGTCCCTGCCCGAAGGCGACAAGCCGTCGGCCACGGCGTTGGTCAATTTCGCGCGGATGGACGGGGTGAACCGCCTGCTGGGCCGGGGTATCGTCAAGTTCGACATGCGCGATCCCGATCGTTTCGTGCTGCGCCTGCCGCAGGGGCAGGGAAGCGGCCAATCCGGCGACAAGCCCGCCGCGAGCGCCGAAGCGCCTGCCAAGGGCGAGGAAGGCTGAACCCCCATGGCCCAACCCAAGGTCGAGAAGTTCGTCACCGCGATCGACATCGGATCGTGGAAAGTGTCCGCGCTGATCGCGGGGCGCACCGAAAATGGCGAACTGGCGATCCTGGGCACCGGGCAGCGTGAAAGCCGGGGCGTTCGGCGCGGCTTCATCGCGGATATGGAGCGGACCGAACTCGCCGTACGGGAAACCGTCGAACAGGCGGAACGCGTCGCGGGCACGAATATCGAGGATGTGTGGGTCAGCTTTTCGGGCGGTTCGCTGGTCAGCGATGTCGTCACCGTCGAGCGCGACATGGGCGGTTATCGCGTCGAACAGGCGGACATCGATGACCTTCTGACCACAGGCCAGCAGGGGATTGATCCGGACGGCCGCGTGGTTCTGCATGCGCAGCCGACCTGTTTCACCATCAATGGCCGTGTGCCGGTGAAGAAGCCGCTGGGCATGCATGCGGACCTGCTGGGCGTTGATATCCATGTCGTGCTGGCCGACGGGGCGCCGCTCGCCAATCTCGACCTTTGCGTGCGCGGCGCCTATCTCAATGTCAATTCCATCGTCGCTTCTCCCATCGCCACGGGCCTTGCCTGCTTGTCCGAGGAAGAGCGCGACCTGGGCGTCGCGCTGGTGGAACTGGGCGCGGGCGTCACCAATGTCTCGCTTTATGCCGGTGGCATGCTGGTCGGGCTGCACAGCATTCCCATCGGTGCGTCCGACATCACCGACGACATAGCGTCGGCCTTTGGCATTCGCCGCAGCCAGGCGGAGCGGATCAAATGCTTCTACGGATCCGCGATGCAGAACCGCCGCGATTTCCGGGACATGATAGAGATCGCGGCGCCGCATGGCGATGTCGCCATTCCGGGGCAAAGCGCGGGCCCCAACGCCGATGGCGGCAAGATTACCCGCGCCGCTCTGGTGGCGGTGATCTGCGAGCGGCTGAACCAGATCATGGTGGAGGTGAATGCGGCGCTCGCCGGCATGGGCTTCAACACCCCCACGGGGCGGCAGGTCGTGCTGACCGGCGGCGGCGCCGAAATGAAGGGCATTGCCGACTATGCGCAGGGTGCGCTGGGCCGCGCGGTGCGGATCGGGCGGCCGCGCGGCCTCGCCGCCATGCCGGAGGCACATAGCGGTCCGGCCTTTGCGACATTGGCCGGTCTTGCGCTTTATGGCGCTTCAAACCCGGTTGATCTTAGAACGATAGCGCCCGCTCCCCAGACCGTTCACCGTATCGGCGCGCCAGCATGGTGGCAGAGGATGGTGAAGGCGATGAAGACGAACTATTGAAATAAACACGGTCAGACGAAATTTACTGGTGAAATACGCCATCATCTTGCATTAACCTTCGATGACAGTTTCGCTCACGTCACCGAAGCTGGAGGGAGCTAGAATTTATGAGCATTGAAATCAGCCCGCCGCATGTGGACGAGTTGAAGCCACGCATCGCGGTGATCGGCGTCGGCGGCGCGGGCGGCAACGCCATTGCGAACATGATCGCCGCCTCCGTCGAGGGTGTGGATTTCATTGTCGCCAATACGGACGCGCAGGCGCTCAACGCTTCGCCCGCGGAACGGCGCATCCAGCTTGGCCCGCAGATCACCGAAGGGCTGGGCGCCGGCTCTCGCCCGGAAATCGGCAAGGCGGCCGCGGAAGAGACCATCGCCTCGGTCGAGCAGGCGCTCGACGGCGCGCATATGTGCTTCATTGCCGCGGGCATGGGTGGTGGCACCGGCACCGGCGCCGCTCCGGTCATTGCCAAGTCCGCCCGTGACCGAGGCATCCTGACCGTCGGCGTCGTGACGAAACCCTTCACCTTCGAGGGCAATCGCCGCATGAAGTCGGCGGAGGCAGGGATCGAGGAACTGCAGAAGCATGTCGATACCCTCATCGTCATCCCGAACCAGAACCTGTTCCTGATCGCCAACCCGAACACCACCTTCAAGGAAGCCTTCCAGATGGCGGACGAGGTGTTGCAGCAGGGCGTGCGCGGCATCACCGACCTGATGGTCATGCCAGGCCTCATCAACCTCGACTTCGCGGACGTCCGTTCCGTGATGGGCGAGATGGGCAAGGCGATGATGGGCACCGGCGAAGCCGAAGGCGACGGCCGCGCGCTCCAGGCGGCGGAGAAGGCGATCGCCAATCCGCTGCTCGACGGCGTGTCGATGCGCGGTGCGAAGGGCGTCATCGTCTCCATCGTCGGCGGTGACGACATGCGCCTGATGGAAGTGGACGAGGCCGCCAACCATATTCGCGAACTGGTCGATCCCGATGCGAACATCATCTGGGGTTCGGCCTTCAACGACAATCTGAACGGCAAGATCCGGGTGTCCGTTGTTGCCACCGGCATCGACAGCGATGCCAGCGCCAGTGCCGCGCCGCTGACCCAGCCGTTCAGCTTCGCGAGCCGTCCGGCCGTTGCCGTGCCGACCGCCGCCGCGCCCAAGCCCGCGCCGCAGGCCGCTCCGGCTCCGGTCGCCGCGCCTGCTCCCGCGCCGGAAGCAGAGCCTGAAACGCTGGAACTGGACGTGCCCGCCGCGCCTGTGCCCGCGCCGCTGACGCCGCCTGCCGCAGCACCTGCTGCCGCGGTAAAGCCCGCGCCCTTCAGCCCGCCGCGCCCCGCAGCGGTGTTCTCCGACGAAGATCCTTCGCAGGACGAATTGCTGCTGGGTGAGGATGCGGCCGAAACAGTGCCGGCTCAGCCCGTTCCGGCGTCGCAGGCCGCACCGCGCGTCGCCACCGGAGGCACGTTGTTCGAGCGCATGGCGGGGCTGACCCGTGGCGCCGACAAGGGCGCCGGCGCGAGCGATGACGGAACGCCAACGCCGGACATTCCGCGTTTCCTCAATCGCCAGAGTAATCAGTAAACAGGCAGCAGGGTTCGCCCCGCACGGATCAGGACAAGCGCGCCATCGGTTGCCATGGGCAACCGGGCGCGCTTTTTCTTTCGACATATTCCCTTGCACCGCCTTCATCCGCTAAAGGGCTGTCTGTGAGACGTTATGACATATGGATTGTTCGCGGACTGCTTCTAGCGGGCACCGCGCTGGCACAACCGGTTCTGGCGCAGCCTGCCCAGGTGCAGGCGATTCGTCCCTCGAGCGCTGAAGACCTCAACAATAATCTCGCGCGCCTGGCGTCCAATCCTCGCGATGTGACGGCGCTCATCGGCGCGGGAGAAGCGGCGCTGGACATGGACGATGCGCGGGCGGCGGCGGGTTTCTTCGCGCGGGCGGACATGCTTGCGCCGAACAACGGCAAGGTGAAGGCGGGCCTGGGCCGCGTCATGCTGAAAAACCAGAATCCGGGCGAAGCACTGCGTCTGTTCGACCAGGCAACGCGGCTGGGCTTTCCCGAAGCAACCCTGCTGTCCGATCGGGGCCTTGCAAAGGACATGACCGGCGATCAGGCGGGCGCGCAGCGCGACTATCAGGCGGCGCTCCAGCGGACGCCTGATGATATCGAACTCGCCCACCGCTATGCCGCGTCGCTCGGCATTTCCGGTCAGGTGGACGCGGCGGAACGGGTGCTGAAACCGCTGCTCTACAAGAGTGACCGGGCGGCCTGGCGCTACCGGGCGTTCATCCTGGCGATGAACAACCGACAGGCGGACGCGAAAAAGATCGCGGAGCAGACCATGCCGTCGCAGCTTGCCTCGGCCATCCTGCCCTATATGCAGAAAATGCCCTATCTGACCGCGGCCCAGAAGGCGGCGGCGGTGCATTTCGGACATTTCCCGGCCAATGTGGGTTCCACGATCGCACCCATCACCCCGACCGCGCCCGCATTCGCGTCGGTGACGCCTGCGGTGCCGCCGGCCAGCCAACCCGCCACGCAGATGCCGCCTTCCCGGTCCACGAAGCAGGACCGCCGTTCTCGTCGCACGGAGACTGCCACGCGGCTCGCTCAGGTGGAAGCGCCTTCACGCAGCGCGCCGGTGCAGAGCCAGCCCGCTCCGGGCTCGGCCGCTTCGCAAATACAGGCGCCGTCGCCCCAGCGCACTATGCAGGCGGCCGCGCCCGCTGCCCATGTGCAGGGTCCGCCGGCGCCCGGCTTCGAATCCGTCCCCGCGCAAAACACTGCGCCCGCCAATCCGGCGCCGAGCCAGCTCAACGCGATCACGCTCGCCCAGGCGTCGGTGCCCCGAACGACGGCCCCGCCACAGGTCCAGGCTGCGTCCCCGGCCCAACCGGCCGTTCCGCCGCCCGCACCGTCGCCCGCACCGTCGGCGGTACCGTCGCCGGCAACGCAGCAGCAGCAGATCGACCCGGCCGCCACCCGTTCGCTGGCCGACATCATTCACGCCATCGATGTGCCGGACTCCGAACGCCG
Source organism: Sphingobium sp. LSP13-1-1.1 (assembly GCF_040676415.1). Lineage (NCBI taxonomy): Bacteria > Pseudomonadati > Pseudomonadota > Alphaproteobacteria > Sphingomonadales > Sphingobiaceae > Sphingobium > Sphingobium sp. LSP13-1-1.1. The sequence goes on from NZ_JBEGHU010000089.1 coordinate 150,271, forward strand.
ATCGAGCGTCGTCGCGGTCGACCTGTCGGAGGTGGCCCAGATCCAGGCCGCCCGCCGTGCCGAGCGGGACGCTGCTGCCGCCACCGCCGCGGAAAAGGCGAAGAAGGCCGCTGCCGCCAAGGCGAAGGCTGAAGCGGACGCCAAGGCCAAGCAACTGGCCGAGGAAAAGAAGAAGGCGGCCGAGGAAAAGGCGCGCCTTGCCGCCAATCCCCCGCGCAATTGGCTTCAGGTCGGCACGGGTGCGAACAAGGGCGCGCTGGCCTTTACCATGAAGGGGCTGCGCAAGAAATACGACTCGCTCGAACCACAGGACGCCTGGGTTGCGAGCTGGGGTCGCACCAATCGCCTGCTCGTCGGGCCGTTCAGCAGCTTCACGCGGGCCAAGACGTTGGAGGAAAAGTTGAAGGCGGCGGGGGCGGACGCCTTCGCCTGGAAGAGTGACGCCGGGGAAGAGGTCGAGCGCCTCCCGGCCAAATAGTGATTTCCCATCCGGCGGGACATCGAACGACTCGGCAAGGGCCGAAAACGACTTTAAAGGGCGCGGCATGACGCTGCTTGCATCCTATGCCTCAGATCCCGGCCAGAGCCGCGGTCGCCTTCATCCTGAACCAGGCGGGGAGGTGCGGGGGCCGCGCGACATGTTCCAGCGGGACCGCGACCGCATCATCCACAGCATTGCCTTCCGTCGCCTGCGCCACAAGACGCAGGTGTTCGTGTCGCCCGACGGCGATCATTTCCGCGTCCGCCTGACCCATAGCCTGGAGGTGGCGCAGATCGGCCGCACGACGGCGCGGACGCTGGGCCTCAACGAGGATCTGACCGAAGCGCTCTGTCTGGCGCATGACATCGGTCATCCGCCCTTCGGCCATGCCGGGGAGGACGCGCTGGAGGCAGCGCTCGATGCGCATGGAGGCTTTGACCATAATGCGCATACGCTGCGCACGCTGATGCTGCTGGAAAGCCCCTATCCGCTGTTTCGCGGCCTGAATCTGAGCTGGGAGATGCTGGAGGGGCTGGCAAAGCATAATGGTCCGGTCACGCGGCCCGGCTGGGCCATGCAGGCTGTGGATGCGCTGTTCCCGCTCGACCTGGCCAGCCATGCCTCGCTGGAGGCGCAGCTTGCGGCGATTGCGGACGACATCGCCTATGACAATCACGATATCGACGACGGGCTGCGCGCGGGCTTGCTGACGCTGGACCAGCTTTTGAGCGTGCCGCTGGTGAAAGGGTGCTGGGACCGGGTCCGCGCGCGCTATCCCGATGTGCCGCAGGATCGCCTGCTGCGCGAACTGGTGCGGGAACAGATCGGCGTGATGGCGAATGACCTGATCGCGGCCACTCGCGCCAATATCGCCGCCGCTGGGGTGGAGACGGTCGACGACGTTCGCAGGGCTGGTGCCACGCTGGTCGCCTTCTCGCCCGAACTCGCCGCGCAGGAACGCGATCTCAAGCGTTTCATGTATGCGACGCTTTATCACCACCCTTCGCAACTGGCGGCGGCCGACCGGGCGCGAGTGATCGTGACCGATCTGTTCCGCGCCTATCAGGCAGATCCGAAGCTGATGCCGCCGGAGTGGCGCGATGATTGCGCGACGCTGGAACCTCAGCGCAGCCGGCATATAGCGGACTTCATCGCCGGCATGACCGATCGCTATGCCGAAAAGCGGCATGCCGAGATTTTCGGTGAACTGGCGCTGGCCTGAGCATTTCCCTTGTCCTCCATGCGCTCCCGATTCGCTGTTTTCCGCGATCTGCTGCTCATGATGGTTCCTATCGCCCGGGAATCGCTTTATGCTTTTGATGTCGCATCGTTTTGCGCAAAATCGGTTCCCACTTTCGCGCACGATGCTTTAAGGCTGGGCCATGGCCCTTCATCCGCAGATCGCCGCGCTCGCCGCCCAGCTTGAGGATCTTGCCGAACTGCTGCGCGCGCAAGACGACCGGCTCTGGTCGGGACGGATCGACCTGGTGCGGCATCTGGTCGCGGACTCCAATTTCGCCGGCGTCGAACGCTTCCTGCGCCTGTTCGAAGGGGAGGAGGGGCTTGGCGCTCTCGTGCTGAGCGATGCGGCGGCCAATCAGCGGCTGATCGAACGACGACAGGCCGCCCGCATTTTGGCCGAACGGCTGGCAAAAGAGGAAGGCGCGGATTGAGCGATTGACGGCGCGGCGCGTTTCACGCAATGCGGGACTGTCGCCGGTGCTGTGGATTCGGTCATCGGACTTGATGCGGGAGAGCATGGGAAGCCTTTCAGGCCACCCCGTCGCCGAAGGAGCAACCGCCCCGGAATCTCTCAGGCCAAAGGACCGCATCATGGGCAGGCACTCTGGAAAGCGGACGGATCATCCCGTCCCACCGAAGGGGTAAGCCATCCGGTCGCTCGGCCGGTGGTCAAAGCTCTCAGGTTCCGTGACAGAGGGGGTGGCAAACGCGATCAGTCCGACTCCGGGCCGGCGCGTCTGTCGCCAACGACCCTCGCACGGAAAGGCCCGCCTCCCATGTCCGGCAATGACGACATCGCCCATATCGAAGAAGAATTGCCGTTGCAGGCCCTGCCGCTGGATGGCTGGCACCGGGCCAGGGGTGCGCGCATGGTCGGTTTTGCGGGCTACCACATGCCGATCCAATATGAAGGCATCATGGCCGAGCATGGCTGGACCCGCGAACATGCCGGGCTGTTCGACGTCAGCCATATGGGCCAGCTCAGCTTTTCCGGCGAGGGCGTGGACGACGCGCTGGAACTCCTGCTGCCGAGCGACATCAGGGGGTTGAAGCCCTTTCGCCAGCGCTACTCGATGCTGCTCGACGAAGAGGGCGGCATATTGGACGACCTGATGGTTTCCCGCCTGGGGGGTGGCGCCTTCGATGGCGCGGACATCTACATGGTGGTCAACGGCGCGACCAAATATGACGACATGGGCTGGATGATCGAGCATCTGCCCGATGAAGTCGTGATGAATCACATGGACGAGCAGGCCCTGCTCGCCTTGCAGGGGCCGGAGGCAGGGGAGGCGCTGGCCACGCTGATCCCGGAAACCGCCGATCTGATCTTCATGCAGTCCGGCCTTTTCACCTGGCGCGGCGTTCCGCTGTGGATCAGCCGGTCGGGCTATACTGGCGAGGATGGTTTCGAAATCAGCGTCCCCGCCGCCGAGGCGACGCTTCTCGCCGACGCGCTCTGCGCCTTGCCGCAGGTGAAGCCTGTCGGTCTTGGCGCGCGCGATTCGCTGCGCCTGGAGGCGGGGCTGCCGCTTTACGGTCATGACCTGACGCCCGCCGTCAGCGCCATCGGCGCCGACCTGGGCTTCGCCATCCAGAAACGCAGGCGGGAAGAAGGCGGCTTCATCGGCCATGCGCGGGTTATGAAGGAATTGGCCGACGGCCCGGGTTCGAAGCGCGTGGGCCTCAGGATCGAGGGTCGTTTGCCCGCGCGGGAGGGCGCAACGATCCATGCCGGCAGTGCACGGGTGGGTGAGGTCACATCCGGCGGTTTCGCGCCCACGGTGGGCGCGCCGATCGCCATGGGCTGGGTCAGCCTGCCGCATAGCGCGATCGGCACCGCGCTCGAAATCGAAGTGCGCGGCAAGCGGATCGCGGCTGAGGTCGCGCCGATGCCGTTCGTTCCGCACCGTTATCGTCGAAAGGCCTGAGTCCTTTCTGGTTTCTGATTGGTCGTGATTTTCAAGCAAATCACTCGGAGGGAAGTAAATTATGAGCCGTTATTTCACCGACGAACATGAATGGATCGATGTCGAGGGCGAAATCGCCACGGTCGGCATCACTGATTATGCGCAGGAGCAATTGGGCGACATCGTGTTCGTCGAACTGCCCGCCGAGGGTACGTCCTTCGAAAAGGGCGACGACGCTGCCGTGGTCGAATCGGTCAAGGCGGCTTCGGACGTCTATGCCCCGATTTCGGGCGAGGTCATCGAAACCAACGGCGCGCTGGAGGATGAGCCTGCGCTGGTGAACAGCGATGCCGAAGAGGACGGCTGGTTCTTCAAGCTGCGCGTTGCCGATGCCGGCGAACTGGAAGGCCTGATGAACGAAGCGGCCTACAAGAAGTTCGTGGCGAGCCTTTGATCCCATGAAAGCTCCTCCCGCTTTGGGGAGGGGGGAGATTTGTTGAATGCGCTACCTACCCCTTACTGACGCCGACCGGCAGGAGATGCTCTCCGTCATCGGTGCGTCGTCGGTCGACGACCTGTTCGTGGACGTTCCCGCCGAAGCCCGCCTTCCGGGCAAGATCGCGGGCCTGCCGGACCATGCCAGCGAACTGGCGGTCGAGCGTCACATGGCTGCTCTGGCACGGAAGAATCTGTCGGCAGGGGAGGCGCCCTTCTTCCTGGGCGCGGGCGCATATCGCCATCATGTTCCCGCCAGCGTCGATCATCTGATCCAGCGTGGCGAGTTCCTGACCGCCTATACCCCCTATCAGCCGGAAATCGCGCAGGGCACGCTCCAGGTGCTGTTCGAGTTCCAGACGCAGGTGGCCCGTCTGCTGGGTTGCGACGTCGCCAATGCCTCCATGTATGACGGATCCACCGCCTGCTGGGAAGCGATCGGCATGGCCCGCCGCATCACCAGGCGGGGGAAGGCGGTCCTGTCTTCCGGCCTGCATCCGCACTATGTTTCGGTCGCCAACACCATGGCGAAATTCACCGGCGACGCGCTGGTGCACGAGGCGCCGGCACTGGATGCCGCCACCGATATCGATGCACTGATCGCGGCCATCGACAAGGATACGAGCTGCGTCGTCGTTCAATATCCCGACATATTGGGCCGCATCGCCGACCTGACGCCGCTCGCGGACGCTGCCCACGCGGCGGGCGCGCTGCTGGTCGCGGTGGTGACGGAACCCGTTGCGCTGGGCGCGATCAGGGCGCCGGGCCATATGGGTGCGGACATCGTCGTCGGCGAGGGGCAGTCCATCGGCGTCGGCCTGCAATTCGGCGGGCCCTATCTCGGCCTTTTCGCCTGCAAGCAGCAATATGTCCGCCAGATGCCGGGCCGCCTCTGCGGGCAGACGATGGACGCGGCGGGCAAGCGCGGCTTCGTGCTGACGCTTTCGACGCGCGAGCAGCATATCCGCCGTGAAAAGGCGACGTCGAACATCTGCACCAATTCCGGCCTCTGCGCGCTGGCATTCAGCATCCACATGACGCTGCTGGGCGAAAAGGGGCTGCGGGAGATGGCTGCCCTCAACCATGGCCTCGCCGTCCAGGCGGCCGACCGTCTGGCGCAGGTGCCGGGCGTTGCGCTGCTCAACGGCAGTTTCTTCAACGAATTCACCCTGGTCCTGTCGAAAGATGCCCGCGAGGTCGTCCGCAACCTGGCCGACAAGGGCATTCTGGGCGGCGTCTCGCTCGGTCGCCTGTTCCCGGATGCACCGGCGATCGGCAAGGGGCTGGTCGTCGCCGTCACCGAAACCGTGACGGCGGAGGATATCGAAACCTTTGCCAAGGCGCTGGAGGAGGAACTGGCATGACCATGCTCAAGGAAGGCCGCCCCACCACGCCGCAGGCTCTGGCCGAATCCGATGCCGCGCCCGTGCCTGCCACCGTCACCGGCAACCGCGCGCTGATGCTGGAGGAAGCGCTGATCTTCGAAATCGGCTCGGCCGAGACCACTGGCGTCGATTTTGCGCAGGCGCCAGATGTTGCCGACCGCCTCGGCAATCTGGCGCGCACCGACAGCATTGGCCTGCCCGGCCTGTCGGAGCAGGAAACGGTGCGCCACTACACCCGTCTCAGCCGCCAGAATTATGCCATCGACCTTGGCCTTTTCCCGCTCGGCTCCTGCACGATGAAGCATAATCCGCGCCTCAATGAGAAGGTGGCGCGGATGCCCGGTTTCGCCGATGTCCACCCGCTTGCGCCGCAATCGACGGTGCAGGGCGCGCTGGCAGTGATTCATGAACTGGCCGGCTGGCTGGTGACGCTTACCGGCATGCATTCGGTCGCGATGAGTCCCAAGGCGGGCGCCCATGGCGAACTGTGCGGCCTGCTCGCGATCCGGGCGGCGCTGGAAGCGCGCGGCGATGCGCGGAGCGTCGTCCTGGTGCCCGAAAGCGCCCATGGAACCAACCCTGCGACCGCCGCCTTCTGCGGTTACAAGGTCGAGGATATTCCGGCGACCCCGGATGGTCGCGTCGATCTGGATGCGCTGAAAGGCCGCCTTGGGCCCGATGTCGCCGCGGTGATGATCACCAATCCCAATACCTGCGGCCTGTTCGAGCGGGACATGAGGACGATCTCCGACGCGGCGCATGCCGCCGGGGCCTTCGTCTATTGCGACGGCGCCAATTTCAACGCCATTGTCGGCCGGGTCCGCCCCGGCGACCTGGGCGTCGATGCGATGCACATCAACCTGCACAAGACTTTCTCGACGCCGCATGGCGGTGGCGGTCCCGGCTCCGGCCCGGTGGTGCTGTCGGAGGCGCTTGCCCCGTTCGCGCCGCTGCCCTTCGTGGAAAAGCAGGGCGACAAATTCGTGCTGGTCGAGGAAGAGACGGCGGAAGACCATCATGGCCGGACCTTCGGCCGCATGGTCGCCTTCCATGGTCAGATGGGCATGTTCACCCGCGCCCTGACCTATATCCTCAGCCATGGTGCGGACGGCCTGCGGCAGGTCGCCGGCGACGCCGTGCTGAATGCCAATTACATCCTGCGCAGCCTGGACGATGTGCTGGATGCCCCCTTTGGCGGCAGCGGCCCGTGCATGCATGAGGCGCTGTTCAGCGACAAGGGGCTGGCCGAAGGCTTCACCACGCTCGACATCGCCAAGGGGCTGATTGACGAGGGCTTCCATCCGATGACCATGTATTTCCCGCTGGTCGTCCATGGCGCGATGCTGGTCGAACCTACGGAGACGGAAAGCAAGGCGGCGCTTGACCAGTTCATCCTGGCGCTGCGCAGTGTGGCCGAACGCGCCAAGGCGGGCGATGAGCAATTGAAGGGTGCGCCCCATTTCGCGCCGCGCCGCCGCCTGGACGAAACGCTGGCTGCGCGCAGGCCGGTCCTCGCCTGGACCGAGCCGGCACTGGCGGAAGTGGCCGAATGACGGATAGGCCGGCGCCGTGGGAACCCGGTTCCGGCCCTGCCGCCGCCGGCAAGCGCCATGCGCCCGCGACGGAACGGAACCGCGATGCCATATTGGCGGTGCTTCGCGATGAACTGCCGTCCTCCGGTCTCGTGCTGGAAGTGGCGAGCGGCAGCGGACAGCATGTCGTTCATTTCGCCGCCACCCTGCCTGCTCTCGACTGGCAACCGAGCGATCCCGACCCGGCGGCGCTGGTATCCATAGAATCGTGGCGGCAGGAGGTGGGCCTTCCCAATGTGCGACCGCCGCTCAGGCTCGACGCGAGCGCCGACTGGCCGATGGAAAGGGCCGACGCGATCCTGTGCGTCAACATGCAGTCAAACAGTTGTGAAGAAGTAAAATCAATAGGTTACGTTGGCTGCTTGTGCATCAACATGGTTCACATAAGCAAATGGGCCGCAACGCAGGGTCTTTTCAGAGGTTGCGCGAATCTGCTGCCATCTGGTGCGCCGCTGATCCTGTATGGTCCTTACATCGAAGCAGATGTCCAAACGGCTCCATCGAATCTGGCTTTTGATCGCTCTTTGAAGGAACGCAATCCTGAATGGGGTCTGCGTGATGTAGCTGATGTCGATGCGCTTGCTTCTGAGCATGGCTTTCAGCGGACCCGGCGTGTGGAAATGCCCGCCAACAACCTGACGCTGATCTACCGCAAAGCCTGACGCATTCTCCTTCGGGCAGTCGGCTGCGCTGTAGGCAACCTGCGTGATGGGCCGATCTTGCCCGCTGGTTTTCCGCACTTGTGACAGACCAGCTTCCCATACAGCCCTGACATGCCCACGTTCCAGCCTCGCTCCCTGAAAAACGCAGCTAGGCTGTGGCTGGAGAAAACGGCTGTGTGATTGCACATGAAGCAGTGGGCATAGACATTCGCGTCACGCTTCGTGAAGTCGTCTAACGTGTCCCATCTGAGGTTATGTCCCACGTCACAAGGGCAGGGCCATTTGCCGGGTGTCGTGGATCGTCGGTGGTCGCTCCATGGCTACGATAATGGTCTGCGCTAACTCAACAGCGGCTTGCTCGCGTAGGCGTTCGTTAGGCGCTGTAAGGGCTACTCTGGCCCATCCGGGCGCATTGAGGAGGCTCTGCGCGAGCCAAAGAGAATCAGGCTGGGTCATGTGGGCATTAGAACAAATGGGGAACGATTCGGCAAGGCTGTTGCGTTCAGCTGCTCATGGGGAAGCCCGCCGGGTGATCGACGGGCTTTTTCGTCTTGTTTTCGGTTATACTTTTGGTCGGTTCACCGAAAACAACCCTTAAACCAATGGATATATTCGACCTTTCTGGTTTCCAGCCCTT
>NZ_JBEGHU010000090.1:0-255 GCF_040676415.1 Sphingobium sp. LSP13-1-1.1
AGGGTGTCTGTGATCTGCTGAGTGAGCAGCTCCATATCCTCACGAAGAGGGCCGAACGTGTCGAGCAGATCAGCTGTCTGAACGAAAAGCGGGACCGCGAGGTGCTGAGTAGGCCAGCAGAAGTAGTCCGCATTGCTCTTTGTCGGGCCAGTGTATGGCTCCGCGAGTGTGATTTGCGTCTGGCTATCTACAGAGGCGATGAAATAGACCACCTTGTCGATGAAGATGGCCCAGCTGTTGTCGATGAAGTCCACA
>NZ_JBEGHU010000091.1:0-255 GCF_040676415.1 Sphingobium sp. LSP13-1-1.1
AGACTGCTGGCGGCGGCGACATTCGCTTTCCATCAACAGGCGGCATCACCGTTGGCCCGAACAATCAGGTCTTTCACCAAGGCAATTTCAATCCAGCGACAAAAGCCGATCTGACAGGCGGCACGTTTACTGGCGGCATCACCGTTCCTAATGTGACCTTCCCCGGCACAGGCGGCCCATTCCTATACCGAGACAGCAATAACGGTTCGTTCAATATCCGTGTTGGTGCAACCGGCGCAGAGAAATATCTGAGTT
>NZ_JBEGHU010000092.1:0-255 GCF_040676415.1 Sphingobium sp. LSP13-1-1.1
GGTTGTTTGTTCCGTGGTCGCGGAGAGGCTGATTGTTGATGTAGATGTTCTTTTCTTTTTCCTCAGTCGTGTTGCCTACGATGCCGCCGATTGGGCCGTCGCCTAGTGCAACAAGAGCGAGCAAGTTGGCGTTGCTGACCATCGTATTGCCGATTGTCTTGCCGCCACCTTTTTCACCGTCTGTGTCATCATCACCGAATATCTCACTGACCTTCTTGTAGCCTTCCATGGCCTTCATGAAGATGCCATTGAACG
>NZ_JBEGHU010000093.1:0-255 GCF_040676415.1 Sphingobium sp. LSP13-1-1.1
TGTGGACTTCATCGACAACAGCTGGGCCATCTTCATCGACAAGGTGGTCTATTTCATCGCCTCTGTAGATAGCCAGACGCAAATCACACTCGCGGAGCCATACACTGGCCCGACAAAGAGCAATGCGAACTACTTCTGCTGGCCTACTCAGCACCTCGCGGTCCCGCTTTTCGTTCAGACAGCTGATCTGCTCGACACGTTCGGCCCTCTTCGTGAGGATATGGAGCTGCTCACTCAGCAGATCACAGACACCCT
>NZ_JBEGHU010000094.1:0-255 GCF_040676415.1 Sphingobium sp. LSP13-1-1.1
AACTCAGATATTTCTCTGCGCCGGTTGCACCAACACGGATATTGAACGAACCGTTATTGCTGTCTCGGTATAGGAATGGGCCGCCTGTGCCGGGGAAGGTCACATTAGGAACGGTGATGCCGCCAGTGAACGTGCCGCCTGTCAGATCGGCTTTTGTCGCTGGATTGAAATTGCCTTGGTGAAAGACCTGATTGTTCGGGCCAACGGTGATGCCGCCTGTTGATGGAAAGCGAATGTCGCCGCCGCCAGCAGTCT
>NZ_JBEGHU010000095.1:0-255 GCF_040676415.1 Sphingobium sp. LSP13-1-1.1
TCAAGCTGCGCGATGTCACAGCAGATGTCTTTCTTCATCGACTTAGGACGCAAAAACTCAATCGACTTACGTTCGATGAACTTCTCTTCGTAGTCGGTCACGTAGATTTCTGAGGCTTGGTCAATCGGCTGTGTAAGGAAACGACCATCGCCCAAATAGACAGCGCAGTGGTCATATCGGCCCTTGTTGTTGATCCAGATGGACAGATCACCGGGCCTGCGTTCGTGGCGCTGAATGTCCTTCAAGCCAAGACGC
>NZ_JBEGHU010000096.1:0-255 GCF_040676415.1 Sphingobium sp. LSP13-1-1.1
GGTTGTTTGTTCCGTGGTCGCGGAGAGGCTGATTGTTGATGTAGATGTTCTTTTCTTTTTCCTCAGTCGTGTTGCCTACGATGCCGCCGATTGGGCCGTCGCCTAGTGCAACAAGAGCGAGCAAGTTAGCGTTGCTGACCATCGTATTGCCGATTGTCTTGCCGCCACCTTTTTCACCGTCTGTGTCATCATCACCGAATATCTCACTGACCTTCTTGTAGCCTTCCATGGCCTTCATGAAGATGCCATTGAACG
>NZ_JBEGHU010000097.1:0-253 GCF_040676415.1 Sphingobium sp. LSP13-1-1.1
CGAAGAAGGGCATGAGCGCCAAGCAGATGGAGCGCATGCTGGGCGTCACCTATAAGACAGCTTGGTTCCTCTGCCATCGCATCCGCGAAGCTATGGATGGCGCAGCCCCTACGGGTCCGCTGGGAGGTGAGGTGGTGTCGGCAATTCGGACAGGGTGATAAGCTCATCCCGACCTGAAGGAATGGACGGGAATGAAGACGACGAGAAAGCGCTACAGCGCCGAGTTCAAGGCGAAGGTGGCGATGGAAGCGAT
>NZ_JBEGHU010000098.1:0-253 GCF_040676415.1 Sphingobium sp. LSP13-1-1.1
CGAAGGTGGCGATGGAAGCGATCCGGGGCGATCTGACGCTGGCGGAGTTGGCGGCCAAACATGGCATCCACCACACGATGATCGGGGCATGGAAGCGGCAGGCGATGGAGGGCATGGCCAGCCTGTTTGAACCGCCCCGGGATTGCCGGAGGCCATTTGGCTTAAATTATGCTGCCATGGGTGTGTCGTCCAGCATGGCGTAGTAGAGCTCCTCGGCTTCGGCAGGCGGGATGTTGCCGATGGGTGCGAGCAA
>NZ_JBEGHU010000099.1:0-253 GCF_040676415.1 Sphingobium sp. LSP13-1-1.1
CGCCCGGCGCGACGTTGAAGGCGATTTCTTCCAGATGCATCGTCATGCCTCGCTGTTACAGCGAGGCATGACGATGCCGGCGCCCTTTCCTTCGGCGGGGCAGATCGCGCCGAAGATCCATGCCGAGTGAGGTGGCCTCGCCTTCTTGGACAGGTTGGCGGCTAAGTTAAGCTCATCGCGGATGTCGTTTTATGCCGCCATTTGGGTGATCAAATCCTGGGGGGCATGCCCCCCAGGATTTGAAGCGCCGATT